>CAYTJA010000295.1:0-22023 GCA_964437835.1 uncultured Spirochaetales bacterium | reverse complement strand
CTCGTTGAACAAGGGGGCGGGCATCGGCAGCGCGAGCAGCAGCAGCGCGAGCGGGAGCGCGCAGACGCGCAGGCCGCGGCCTCCCCGCAGCCAGGCGCAGCAGCCGGCCCCCTGCAGGGCCAGCGCTACGACCAGCAGATCGTGCGCTCCGGTGGCGGTCGCCCAGTACGCGACACCCAGGCTCAGCGCGCTGGCCACCGCACCGGCGCAGCGCGCGGCAAAGCTCGCGCTGGCAGGCAGCTGGCGCAGCTCGGCCCGGCGGCGCCAGAGCACCCACCCCGCGAGCCCCAGGCCCACGATGGCCGGAGTGCTGCTGCGGGTCGGAACGAAGAACCAGCTCTCGAATTCCGCGGGCAGGGCGCCGCCTGGATCCACGACGACGAGCCCGCGATAGGCGAGCGCGAGCAGCAGCAGGTCCAGGGCGAGCCATCGCCATGAGCTGCTTCGAGCTCCAACAGCAGCGGGAATCGCGGGCCCTTGCACGGGGCCCGCTGCGGAGACGGGGGCGGGAGGAGGATCCGAGGTCGCCGGCACGGAGGTGCACAGCGTATCGCCGGGATCCGCGCGCGCGAAATCGCTGCGTCCGGGATCGGCGCGTCCCATACTACGAGCGTGTCGAAGCGCGCCCCGGCAGCTGTCGAGCTCTACCCGCCGCCCGGCTCCGCTCCGCCGCGTGCGTCGGCCGCACTGGTCGAAGAGGTGTACGCGGCCGCGCTCAAGCCCGGGGGTTGGCAGCGCCTGACCGAAGCGCTGTCACGGGCGCTCGGGGACGCGGCCGTCGTACTGGTGCTGAACTTCCCGGAAACCGGGCGCCACGAGTTCCACTCGGTGGGGCTCGACCCCACCTACCTCCCGCGTTTGGCCGAGACGATCGTCGGGTCGCTCCCGTATTCGAACCGCCACTTCATGGCGGCGCTCGACCGCTGCGTGAGTCTCGGCGATTTCTACCCGGGCCTCGACCTCGCGACGACGGACCTCTACCGCAGCTGGATGCGCCCGCAGGGCCTGCCGCCGCTCTGGCCGATCGGCCACACCCTGAACATCCACGGCGAGCTGCCCGCCGGCGGGCTGTCGATCTTCCGGCAGCGCGCGAGCGACGTCGCCTTCGGATCCAGCGAGCTCGCGCTCTGCGATGAGCTGGTGCCGCATCTCTCGCGAGCCGTGACCTTCTTCGCGACTCTCGAAGGCGTGCAGCGCGAGCGCCTCGCGCTCGGCGAGGTGCTCGAGCGCCTCCCGACGGGCGTCCTCCTGCTCGACGCCCAGCGGCGCGCCGTGATCTCGAACGGCAGTGCCGACCGCATCGTGAACCGGCGCGACGGCTTCGGCGTGTCACCCAACGGGCCCTACGCGGTGGATGCGCGCGAGAACGCGCGCCTGCAGGAGCTGCTGGCCGACGCGCTCGAAACCAAGGCGGGCCACGAGATCGATGCCACGCGCTTCCTGTCGGTGAGCCGGCCCTCGGGCCGGCGTCCCTATCCGGTGATGGTGACGCGCCTGCTGTCGCCACCGCTAGGGAGCACGACGCGCGATGCGGTGGTGGCGCTGTTCATCTCGGACCCGGACGCGGGGCCGCTCTCGGCCACCGAAGGCCTGGAAACGCTGTATTCGCTGACGCCCGCCGAGGCCGAGCTGGTGCGGCTGCTGGCGGAGGGCCACTCGCTGGAGGAAGCCGCGGCGCAGCGCGGCGTCACGATCAACACCGCGCGCAGCCATCTGAAGCACGTCTTCGCGAAGACGAATACGAATCGTCAGGGCGCACTCGTGCGGCTGGTACTGACGGGAGTCGGTTCGATCCGGAATCGTTAGGCGCGCCCGCGCGCGCTCAGAGTTCGAGCCGCGCAGCCGCGCTCTCGATCGCGCGGATCTCGTCCGGGCCGAGGCTGTCGCGGTAGCCTCCGACGACCCCGCGCCGCACCTTGAAGGACTCGCGATCGCTGGGATCGCCCGGCCGCAGCACGCGCCCCTCGAAGCGCTCCTCGCGCTCCATGCGCTGCATGTTCTCGAAGGACGCGAACTCGATGCTGTCCTGGAGTCGCTCCGGATCGACCGGGCCGACGCCGAGGAACGCGAGCAGCTCGCTGAACACGCGCTCGGGATCCTTGCGGCACTCCTCGTAGGCCCAGAGGTGGAAGCGATCGCTGCCGCGCCATTCCGAGAGCCAGCTGTTCAGGATCTCGACGTTGCGCAGGGCACCGAGCTGCGGGTGCCGGATCAGCTCCGAGACGTCGCCGTCGAAGCGCAGACCCGATCGGAAGCCGCGCCTCGTGAGCTGCAGGTGCAGCGAAACCATCACGTCGCCCAGATCGCGCACCAGCAAGACGATGCGCGCGCGGCGCCGCGCGGCGCCGGGAATCAGGTACGACCCGCACAGACGGTCCCAGGCGCGCGGTGCGGAAAGATGCTCCCAGAGGTCGTGCGCGAATGCCACACGCGGCACGCCGAGCTCGGCCATCTGCGGCTTCAGCGAGAAGGGAACCCCTGCCTGCGCACACAGGTAGTGCCGCAGGAAGAAGCGCAGCCAGGTCCGGCCGCTCTTCGGGATCGAGACGCAGAGCGCGTCCGCGCGCGAGTACTTGAGAGCGCGCGGCGATAGGTTGCGGAAACGGACGCGCGGAAGCGACAAATCGGTTCCCTCTCACCCTGCGAATCGGCAGCTTGCCCCAACCCCTTGATCCGGGACCATAGCCGTGTGAGGAACCCTACGCCTGTAGCGACCAGCAGGCCCGTCCCAGGCTCCGGCACCGGCAGAAAAAGCCTCACGACGAGCGGGTCGTGATCGCTCCAGGCTGCGGAGAACTCGCTGTTCAGGTGAACAATGTCGATCTCGGGCAGCGCGTGGGCAAGCAGCGCCGGACTCAGCAGCGCGTGGTCGAGCAGCTCGCCGCCGCCCTCGAACAGGAACGAATAACGCTCCTCGGGCGGGAGGCGGAGCCGGTCCAGCGAGACGAGCCCCGGCCCGCCGGCGCCGAGCAGCACCTCGAGCGCGGCCTCCTCGGTCGACGCGTTGAAATCGCCGAGCAGCAGCAGCCCGAGGCCGGGCTCCGCGGCGAGCAGCTCGGCGACGCGCGTCGCCACGGCGCGCGCCTGCGCGAGCCGCGCCGCGGCGCCAGCGAGCGGAGCCGGCTGGAGCGCGCCGAAGCGCGGCGCGCTGCCGACCCGGGAGCGCAGGTGCAGATTCACGAGCTCGAGCGGCTGCGAGCCGAACGCGAAACGCGCGTGCAGGGGCTTGCGGCTGCCGGCGAAGGCCGCGGCGTCGGCGTCGCCCGCAGCTCCCCAGCGCTCGAGCCCGCCCGCCTGCAGCTCGACGCGGCTCGGATCGTAGAGGTAGGCGACGCGGATGTTCGCGCCGGGCGCTCCGCCGTCGGCGCCGTCCTCCGGCGCGAGGTCGACGTAGCGATAGTCGGGCCCTCCCGCGGCCCGGATCGCGGCGGTCAGACGCTCGGCGGTGCGCGAGGCATCGACGTTGCCGTCGTCGCGCTCGCCGCTCGAGTCCTGCAGCTCCTGCAGCGCGAGGATGTCGGGCGCCCCGAGCCCCTCGCAGATCTGGCGAGCCAGGCCCGCATAGCGCGCCTGCGGGTCGTCGGGCGCGAGATTCGCGAGGTTGTAGCTGGCCGCGGTCAGATGGCTCGCGTCGCGCGCGAGCGCCGTGCGCTCGGGCAGCAGCGCACTCGGCTGCACGGCGAGCGGCTGCTCGGCGCGCAGCTCGTAGCGCCCAAATCGGTAGTCGATCACCCCGCGGACGGAGCCGAGCTCGGCGCCGACCGAGACGCGCGGCAGCGGACCGCTCTCTTGCGAGGAGACGATCCGGAGCACGTCCGCGGCGTCGTCGCCGGGTTGGCGCGCGCGCACCCCGCGCGCCGAGCGCGGCCCGCTGGCCGCGCTCGAAAACGCGTCGATCGCGCCGAAGCGATCCTCGGGCGCTGCGGCCACGGCAGCTGGCAGCACGACGCGCATCGACTCGAGGCTCTCGAAGTAGTCGATCGCGTCAGCGTCGGCGTCGAAGCGCGCGAGGCCGTCGTCGTCGATGCTGCGCGGCGGCTCCCCGCGGCCGAAGGCTACGAGCGCGAGCGGCTCCGGGACGGCCGCGCTGCCGAGCCGCTCGATCTGCAGCGGGCGCTCGATTTCGGTGACCGAGAGGTTTCCGGTTGCGGCTCCGCCCGGAACGAACTCGACCACGCGCCCGACCACGCGCAGCCGATCGCCGAGCGCGACGGGCGGCGCTGACCCGACGAACACGAAGAGCGCATCCGAGGTCGCCGGATTCCGGTCGCCGTCGGGATCCTGCAACGTGAAGCCCGACGCGCCGACAGAGCTGACGACGCCCGCGGTGGAGAGCAGCTCGCCCTCGTGCGGAGAGCGGTGGCCGGCGCCCTGGATCTCGGGAATCGGGACGTCGCGGAGTGCCGTGGCCAGGGCCCACGCCTCGGGCGCGATCGCGAGACCGCGAGCCGCGCGCGGCGCCGCGCCGGCGAGGCCGAAGCTGTAGAGGCCCAGGACCAGAGAGCGGAGCACGCATCCGCGGAAGACCGAAACTGAGCCCGGCCGCGAGCGGCCGCCGGCGCATGCAACCCCGTTGCGCATGAGAATCCTCCCCCGCGCGCACGGGGTGGGCGCGCGGTGCAGCAGGAGTGTGGTCGCCCGCAGCCGCGTGTGTCAGCGCGCCGCGAGTCGCTGCGCGCGGCGCGGGAAGGTCCATCCGGAGGCCGGGCACGGCTGCATGCGCGACGGCAGCCCCGACTACCACCCGGAGTCCGCCACGGACACCTGGCGGCGGCGGCCTGCCTGCTTCGCGCGACACCTGAGCTGACCCCGCCAGACCCCAGCCGTCCCATTCTTCGCGCGCCTGTGACGCGCCGCACGCAGTGCCTCGGCCGCACTCCGATCCAGCAAGTGTCGGGAACTTCGCACTCGACGCTGGAGGGATTTCATGGCGACGATGTTCTGGCGCAGCGCGCGCGTGGCGGCCGCAGTGCTGCTGGGCCTGCCGGCCTGCAGCTCGAGCCCGAAACCCGGGGAGGCCGCGCCCGCGAGCGCATTCGAATCGATCAGCGGGGATCTGCTGGCCGCCGCGCGACTCGAATCCGAGCCGCCGGTGCTGGAGGCGCTCCACTTCGACTTCGACAGCCCCGAGCTCCGCGGGGACGCGCAGCGGCGGCTCGAGCAGCACGCGGCGCTGCTGCGCGAGCACCCGGAGTGGACACTCCTGATCGAGGGGCACGCCGATGAGCGCGGCAGCGAGGCCTACAACCTCGGCCTCGGCGAGCGGCGGGCGGCGGCAGCCGCGGCCTATCTCGCGCGGCGCGGGATCGAGCCCGCGCGCCTGCGCGCGCACAGTCTCGGCGAAGCGGAGCCCGCGCTGCTCACCCACGACGAAAGCGCCTGGCGCGCGAACCGCCGCGCGGAGCTTCGAATCGCGAAGCTCTGACGCGCAGCGCCTCGCCTCTGCCCGCAGTCACCGGAGGGGTCGACTGCGGGCGGCGGAGCTACGCTCGGTGTCTCCACGCATGGAGGAGGGACCGCAATGCCCCGCCTGTTCGCAATGCCGCCCCAGGGTCTCTCGCCCGCCGAGCAACGCCTCGAGATCCGGCGCAAGCTCGCCGCGGCGTTTCGCATCTTCGCGCGCCTGGGCCTCGACGAGGGCGCCGCTGGGCACATCACCGCGCGCGACCCCGAGCGCTCCGACCACTACTGGGTGAATCCCGCCGTCGTCGACTTCGCGTCGATGCGTGCCTCCGACCTCGTGCTCGTGAATCACCAGGGCGAGGTCGTCGAGGGCGAGTACGCGGTGAATCCCGCCGCGCTCGCGATTCACGGGCAGGTCCACCGCGCGCGGCCCGACGTCGTCGCCGCCGCGCACTCGCATTCGCTGCCGGGCAAGACGTGGTCGGCACTGCGCCGCCGCCTCGACCCGCTCTGCCAGGACGCCTGCGCGTTCTACCAGGACCACGGCCTCCACGAGAGCTATGGCGGCGTCGTGCTCGACGAAGCCGAGGGCCTCGCGATCGGCCGCGCGCTCGGCCCGCACAAGGCCGTGATCCTCGCAAACCACGGGCTGCTGACGGTGGGCCATTCGGTCGATGCGGCGGCCTTCTGGTTCATCGCGATGGACCGCGCCTGCCACTCGCAGCTGCTGGCCGAAGCCGCGGGCACGCCGCTCCCGATCCCGCACGACGTCGCGAAGCACACGCACGATCAGGTCGGCAACGAGATCACGGGCTTCCTCTCGTTCCAACCGCTGTACCAGCGCATCGCGCGCGAGGAACCGGAAGTCCTCTGCTGAGCCGATCCGCGCGGATCGCGAGCGCGCGCAGTGCGCGCGCTCGTGCCCCGCTCTCTTCCCCCCCACCCGACGAGGACCCCCCGTGAAGCTATACAACGCCGATCTCTCGCCCTTTGCCGCGCGCTGCCGGATGGCGATCTACGCCAAAGACCTCGACGTCGCGATCGAGGCGCCGCCCTCGGGCCTCGGCAGCGAGGGCTACAAGCAGCTGAATCCGACCGGCAAGGTGCCGGCGCTCGAGATCGACGGCGTCGTGATCCCGGAGTCCGCGGTGATCAACGAGCTGCTCGAGGATCGCTTCCCGGCCAAGCCGCTGCGCCCGGCCGATCCGATCGCGCGCGCGCGCATGCGCGTGCTGGTGGCGATGGCCGACAACTACCTCTACCCGCAGATCAAGGAGCTCTTCGGGCAGCTGGACCCGAAGACGCGCAAGCCCGAGGTCGTGAAGGAGAGGATCGCGGCGCTCGCGGGCGTGCTCGATCAGGTCGAGCGCTTCCTCGACGAGCGCGGGCCCTACGCCGCGAGCGATGCGCTCACACTGGCCGACTGCGCGCTGCACCCGATCTTCTTCTTCGTCGCCAATCTCGGTCCGATGCTAGGTGCGCCGGACCCCTTCGCATCTCGCCCGCGCCTCGCGCGCTGGTGGAAGTCCGTGCAGCAACCGCCCGCGGTGCAGCGCGTCGGCGCGGAGATGCAGAAGGCCGCCGCCGCGTTCCTGGGTCCGAAGTGAGCGCGCCGGGCGCGGGGACGCCCGCGGCAGCCTCGCGGCCCCCCGCCGGCTGGCCCGGCGGCGTGCGCGCGGCCGGCCGCAGCGCGCCCGCGGAGGACGCTGGCATCGCCACGGGGGAGGCCTGGCAGGCGCTGCTCGACGCGCTCGCGCGCAGCGGCGAATTCGTGCTCGGCCGCGGCGCGCCCGACACCGAGCTGGATCGGACGGAGGGCTGGCGCCACCTCGCGAGCCTCTTGCGCATGGGCATCGGCGAGATCACGAGCGAGTCCGATCCGGATCGGCCGCGCTTCTCGTGGTCCGACGGCACCGGCAAGTGGGGCCTCGACTGCTCGGACGGCCTCTACTGCCAGGCGCCGCTGCGCGCGGGCTGCGTCTACCGCGTGCGCGGCAACCGCGGCTCGGCGCACTTCATGGGCTTCCAGCTCGTCGGCGCGCTCGCGGCGGCCGGCGACCTCGATGCCGACCTGCTCCAGCTCGACGCCGCCGGGAACTTCGAGCTCGTCGTCGGCGGCCCGCAGCGCCCGGGCAACTGGCTCGCCGTGCCCGAGGGCCGCTCGACGCTGATCGTGCGCCAGTTCTTCTACGACTGGGACCGCGAACTCCCCGCCAGCTTCGAGATCGAGCGCATCGACGCCGGCCCGCGCGGCGAGCCGCAGCCGCCGAGCGCGGGAGCCGTCGCCGCGCAGCTGCGCGCGCTCGGGAGCTTCGTACACGACAACACCGAGTGGTGGGTGAAGGTCGCGGTCGAGAAGCGCGACCGCTACGTCAACAGCTTCCCGGACGACGGCGGCGGCCTCGGCTCCGTCGCGAGCGCCGCGCAGACCTACCAGGCCTTCGGCATCGGCTACTTCGCACTCGAGGACGACCAGGCGCTGCTGGTCGAAGTCACTCCCCCGCGCGCAAAATATTGGAGCCTGCACCTCGGCAACTACTGGATGGAGTCACTCGACTTCGCGAACTATCAGTCCAGCCTGAACGGCGGCCAGGCGCGCCTCGACGCCGACGGCTTGTTCCGCGCGGTGGTCTCGCGCCTCGACCCGGGCGTTCCGAACTGGCTCGATCCGGCCGGCCGCAGAGAGGGCTCGATGATCTACCGCTGGAACCAGGCCGACGGCTCGCCGATCCCGAAGTGCCGCGTGCTCAAGCTCTCGGAGCTGCGCGCCGTCGTGCCGCGCGAGACGCCGGTCGTGACGCCCGAGCAGCGGCGCGCCGCGGTCGAGCGCCGCCGCGAGGCGGTGCGGAAGCGCTACGCGCGGCCGCTGTAGGCCCGCGGCCTCTCGCCACGCGCGCTAGGCGCGAGCGCGGCCCACACGGGCGCGCTCGAGCAGCAGCGCCGCGCTCGGCAGCAGGAAGGGCCGCACCAGGCCGGTGTCGATCAGCACGCCCGCGCTGATGCCGATGCCGACCTGCTCGAGGAACGCGATGCGCGAGAGCGCGAGCGTCGCGAAGGTGCCGGCGAGCACGAGGCCGCAGGAGGTCACGACGGGCCCGGTCGCCTGCAGCGCGCGCGCGAGCGCGGGCTCGAAGGCGTGGCTGCGCGCCTCCTCGCGCGCGCGGCCGAGCAGGAACACGCCGTAGTCCGCACCGATTGCGACCAGCAGTACGAACAGGAAGAAGGGCACCTTCCAGTCGAGGCCCGGCCAGACGCCCGCAGCGATCAGCAGCTCCAGCACGCCGAGCGACGCGAAGTACGAGAGCAGGATGCAGGCCGTGATCGCGGCCGGCGCCGCGAGGCCGCGCAGCAGCACGACCAGCAGCGCGAAGATGCCGGCGACGATCCAGACCGCGAGGCTCGCGAGATCGCGCTGCGTCAGCTCGGCGAGGTCCAGCGTGATCTGTGTCATGCCGGTCGCGTGCGCGGCGCCGAGCCCGAGCGCCGGGAGCAGCACGCGGAGATCTGAGTTCAGGCGCGCGAGCGTCGCGACCGCGGCGGGCGAATTCGGCGCATCCGAGAGCTGCAGCTCGAAGCGCGCCGCGCGCGCATCGGGAGACAAGTAGTAGGCGAGCGCGCGAGTGAGCTCCGGAGACGCGCTCAGGTCTTCGGAGCTGAGCAGCGGGCGCGCGAGCAGCGCTGCCGCGCCGGGCGCCGCAGTGACCGCAGACAGGCGCTCGCGCCCGCGCGCGAGGCCGGATTTCAGCTCCTGTGCGCCCGAGGCCGCGCGCGCGAGGCCGGATTCGAGCTCGGCGAGCTTCGCGTCCATGCCTGCGAGCCCGCGCTCGGCCTCGGCAAAGCGCCCAGGCGCGAAGATACCTAACAATGAATCTCGCTGCTCCGAGGCGATCTGGGCGCGCTGGTCGGCGAGCTCGGCGCGGCCGCGGGCGATCTCGCGCTCGGCTGCCGCGAGGCCGCCCGCGAGCTGCGCCGCGCCCTGCGCCGCGCGCTCGAGGCCCGCTTCGAGCGCGCCGAGCTGGTGGCCCAGGCTGCCGCGCGCGAGCAGACCCGGCTCGCCGGTCGGCCGCGTCGGACTGAAGACGCGACTCACCCCGGGCTCCCGCGCGAACCACTCGGAGAGCGCGTGCAGTGCGTCGAGGCCGGCGCTGTTGCGGAGGCCGCCGACGCCGGCGCCCGCCTCGACCGCGAAATCGAGCGTCTGCACCGCCGCCGGATCGAAGCTCCGCGTCAACGCCGCCCAGCCCGCCTGCGAAGCGCTGCCCTCCGGGAGATCCAGCTCGAGTTCGAAGGACGGCGTCACGTGCAGCCCGAGCAGCGCCAGCGGCGCGAGCGCGAGTGCGCCCGCGGCGCCGACTGCGAGCGGCTGCCTCAGCACGCCGCGCGCGATCGCGGGCCAGAGCCGCCCCTCCCCTTCCGGAGCTCCGCGCTGCGGCCAGAACAGCGCGCCCCCGGCGAGCTGCATCAGCGCGGGCGCGAGCGAGAGCACCGCCGCGAGCGCAATCGCGACGCCGACCGCGAGGCCGGGCCCCGAGAACGCGAAGAGGCCGAAGCGCGCAGCACCCATCAGCGCGCAGGCGAGGCCGACGGCCGCCGCGCTGATCGCGAGCACGGGCGCGGCCGCGCGGCGCGCGCGCGCGATCGCCGCGCCGAAGGGCTCGAGCGCGGCACCCGCGCGCCGCTCCTCGCGCAGTCGCGCGAAGAGCAGCAGGCAGTAGTCGGTGCCGACGCCGTAGACGATCGCAACCAGGAAGCCGCGGGACGCATAGGCGACAGGCCAACCCGCTTCCGCGAGTCCTGCGACCGCGCCGGCAGTCACGCCGAGAGCCGTGCCAAGGGTCGCGAGCGAGATCAGCGCGGCGACCGGCGCGCGGTAGACGAGCAGCAGCGCGCCCGCGACCAGCGCGAGCGTCGCGAGCGCCGAGCGCGCCGCCCCCTCCTCGATCGCGCGCAGATAGTCGCGGCCGAGCGTCGCATTGCCCGAGAACGCGAAGCGCAGCGGAGCCCCGGCGAGCACCTGCGTAGCCACGCGCTCGACCTCGGCGACCAGACGCGCCCCCTCTTCCGACGCGAAGCCCGCGCGGCAGGTCGCGATCACGAGCGCCGCGCGGCCGTCGCGCGAGAGCAGCCGCTGCTCCGCGACCGGATTCGCACTGGGATCCAGGACCTCGACAACCGATTCCGCCGGCAGCGACGCGCGCAGCGCGTCGGCGAGCTGCGCGACGCGTTCGCGCTGGCTGGCGATGCCTCCCGGCGCGTCGGTCTCGAGCACGATCGCGATCTGGCTTGCCGCCACCGCCCCGGGGAACAGCGCGGCCGTCGCAGCCGCCGCGCGGCGGTTCGGAGTGTCCTCCGGAAAGAAACCCAGCGGATCCGTGATCGCGAAGCTGCTGAGGCGGGGTGCCGCTGCGAGCCCCGCCGCCAGCAGGGCCGCCCAGGCCAGAAGCACCCATCCCGCCGCAGATCGGGAGCGCACGCCCCGTGGATAGCGGGTCGGCGCGCGCGCTGCGAAGCGCGTGGTCAGCGCAGCGCGCTCGCGCTGGCAGAGCTGAAATCGCGCCGCTGCTCAGGAAGCGTGCAGTCGCTGACCAGCAGCTGGGCAGGACTCCAACCTCGATCGCCTCCGCCGGCTCCCGCGCGCGCAGTCTCGCGTTGCGCGCTTGGCCCGGCACTTGCACTTCACAGCGGGCAACCCGGCCTTGCGCCAGAAGGAGATCCGGCGTGAAGAAGATCGAAGCAATTCTCAAGCCCTTCAAGCTCGACGACGCCAAGCAGGCCCTGGCCGGCATCGGGATCCAGGGGATGACCGTCTCCGAAGTGAAGGGCTTCGGTCGTCAGAAAGGTCACACCGAGCTGTACCGCGGCGCCGAGTACGTCGTGGATTTCCTGCCGAAGGTCCGCGTCGAGCTCGTGGTCGCAGACGAGCTCGCAGACCAGGTCGTGAGCACGCTGGCGCGTTCGTGCCAGACCGGAAAGATCGGCGACGGCAAGATCTTCGTCGCCGAGGTCGAAGAGGCGGTTCGCATCCGAACGGGAGAACGCGGTAACGCGGCATTGGTGTAGGCGTGTGCCTGCGCCCATGCCGAGGCCCCGGGACCCCCGCTCCCGGGGCCTTTCCGCGCTCGCGCGGACCTCGCGGAGGGCGCGGATCGGGTCTCGGCTCGCCTAGCGACCGCAGCCGGACGCGGCCTGCGCTACTGCTAGCTGCGCGAGGAAACCCTCCACCGCCAGCGCCGCGTTGCCGGACGCGAGCCGGTAGTACACGAAGAACTGCGCCGGAAAACGCGGCAGTCCGAGCGGATCGCCCTCGCCGTCCGATACCGCGCGAAACGCGATGAAGCGCAGCCCACGCGCGGTGGTACGCTGGCCGCTGCGGTCCGCCGATGTACGAAGTCCTCGCCCACGCCGCCGCGCTCGCCGGGCTGGTCGCGCTGCTGTTCCTGCCCGGCTACGCGCTCGAGCGGCAGCTCCTGCGCGAGGCCGACCTCGCCGGCCTGCGCGCGCCCGCGCGCGCGGTGCTCGGCATAGCGACCTGGATGCTCGCGCTCTTCGCGCTCGCCTGCCTCGGAGCGCTGCGCCCCGCGCCGCTCGCGGCCGTCTCGATCGCGTTCGCCGCACTGGCCGCAGGGGCGCGCCTCCGCCAGGGCCCCGCGGCTGCCGCGGAGCCCCTCGGGCTGCCCTTTCTGGCTGCGGCCGGGCTCGCCACGGCTCCCTTCTGGATCGGCGCGCTGGACTACCGGGTCGCCTGGGACGCGGGCGCATATCATCTAGCGCTGCCACAGCGCTATGTCGCTGCGGGCGGCTTTACCCCAATCCCTCTGAACGTCTACGCGATCTGGCCGCACGCGACCGAGCTGCTGTTCGCGCTCGCGCTCTGGCTGCGCGATCCCGCGCTCGCGACCGCGCTGCACGCGGCCTTCGGCGCGCTCGCGCTCTGGACGGCCTACCTCGCCTGCCGCGCGGCCGGGCGGCCGCTCTCGGGCTGGATCGCGGCACCCCTCGCCCTCGCCAACCCGGTCTTCTTGTTCGAGCTGGGTGTGGCCTACGTCGATCTCGTACTGGCATTCTTCTTCAGCGCGGGGATTGTGTTCCTCGCGCGCGCGCTGCGCAGCCGCGTTCCGGAGCTCGGCGCGCTCGCCATAGCTGGCGTCTGCGCGGGCGCGCTGGCCGCGGTCAAGCTGAACGGCGTGCTGCTGGCGGCGGCGATCGCGGCCCTCTCGATTCCGCGCGCGATCTCCCTCGCGCGCTCGGGCGAATTCCGCGCGCTGCGCGGCAGCGCGCTCGCGTTCGGAGCACCGCTCGCGGCGCTGTGGCTGCCCTGGGTCGCGCGCAGCGCCTGGCTCACGGGCGACCCGTTCTACCCGCTGCTGTTCTCGATCTTTGGCGGGCCGGACTGGAGCGCAGCGCTCTCGGCGCAGTTCGCGCGCTGGCAGCGGAACATCGGCATGGGTCGCGGCGCGCTCGACTACGCACTGCTTCCGCTGCGCGTGCTGCTCGAGGGCGGCCAGGACTACGGGCACTTCGCGGGCAGGCTCGGCGCGCACTGGCTCGCGCTGATTCCGCTCGCGCTCGCGGGCGCGCGGCGAGAGCCCCTCGCGCGCGCTGCGCTCGGGGCCTCGGGCCTGTATTTCGCGCTCTGGGCGCTCGGCTCGCAGCAGCTGCGCTTCCTGGTCCCGATCCTGGTACCGCTCGGGATCGCGGCCGGACTCGCGCTCGAGCACGGCGCGAACCGGATCGCTGCACTCTGGCCGCGCGCCCGCATCCGCAGCTTGCGCGCCGTGGCCACGGCGGTAGCGATCGCCCCGCTCTGCGTCTTCGGACGCGACCACCTGGCGGGCGCGTTCGCCTCGCTCGACACGCTGCGACTCGATGCGGAGCTGCGGCGCGCGGCCAGCTCCGAGCCACATTGGCGCTGGGCCAACGCGGCGCTGCCCGCCAGCGCGCGCGTGCTGCTGCTCGACACGAATCAGAGCTTCTTTCTCGAGCGCGAGGCCCTCGCGGACAGCTTCTTCGAGGCCTCGCAGATCGCGGACTGGCTCGGGTCTGCGCAGACCCCGGAGCAGCTGCACGCGCGCCTCGCACAGCGCGGCGTGACGCATCTGCTGCGCGACCGCCGGCGCGACTGGGGCATCCGCTGGCCCCCGGCGCTCCTCGCGCTGCTTGCGGACCCCACGCACTCCGCACTCCTCTACCGCTCTGCGGACGCTCGCGTGGAGGTCTTCGAGCTAGAGTCCAGCGCAGCGGAGGACCGCAGCGGAGAGCAGCCGTGAGCGCTGGCAGCCAGATCGCGGAGCGCCTCGGAATCGGGTCGCCGCGCGGGATTCCGCGCGAGCAGTACATGGTCTCCCCGGCCTTCGACTGGTTCTTCCTGATCGGAAGCCCGCTGCTCGCACTCGGCTGCGTGCTAGGTGCGGCCGAGCTGGTGCGCCCCTCGCTGGTCGAGGCCTACGTGCTCTCGTTCCTCGCAGTCGGCCACCACGTGCCGACCTTCCTGCGCGCCTACGGCGATCCCGACGAGCTCTCGCGCAACCGCGTGCGCCTGACGGCCGTGCCGGTCTGCCTGGTCGCCCTGCTGGTCGCGCTGAACGCGGTCGACTCGAAGCTGATCCAGCTCACCTTCATCTGGGATCAGTACCACTTCGTGCGCCAGCACTACGGCTTCATGCGCATCTACGACGCCAAGGCGCGCGCGGTCGACCCACGGCGCGCGAATCTCGACCAGTGGCTCTGCTTCTCCTGGTTCGTCTGGATCGTCGCCGAGAGCGACCTCTACGGCTACATCTACGCGAGCCGGCTCTTCGACGCGGGCTTGCTGCCGCCGAGCTGGATCGGGGAGGCGATCCGCGGCGGATCGCTGGCGCTGGCGCTCGGCGTGAGCGCGCTCTACGCGCTGCGCCTGCGCGAGCGCTGGTCGCGCGGCGAGCCGATCGCCGTGCTCAAGCTGGTGCTCTTCGCGACCACCTACGGCGTCTGGTACTTCGCGTACGTGGTGCTCTCGGACTTCCTGCTCAGCTATGCGATCTCGAGCTTCTTCCACTGCCTGCAGTACGACGCCTTCGCCTGGTACTACAACCACGCGAAGGCGCAGTCGTTGCCGCCGACGCCCGGAGCCCGCGTGTTCCGCTACGTGCACGGGCGCGAGCACGTGTGGGCCTACGTCGCGTCGATCCTCAGCTACGGCGTGCTCTCCTTCGCGCTGCTCGCCGCGGCCCCCGCGGCCGTGCTGCTCGTCAATCGCAGCACCGGGCTGCTCCACTACTACTACGACGCCTTCATCTGGCGCGTGCGGCGCCAGGAATTCCGCCAGCACCTGTGAGGCGCGCCCTGGATTGCCTCGACGAGCGGATCCGGATCGCGGCCCTCTTCCTCGTGGTCGGGAGCGCGATCGTGCTCTACGAGGTCGAGCGCCCCCCGTCGCCTCCCGCTCTGACCCTCGCCTACTGGCAGCAGCACGTCGCGCGGAATCCGGACTTCGGGCTCGCGCACTCGCGCCTCGGCCTCGCCTTCGAAGGCGTCGGCCGGATCGAGGCAGCGCGCGCCGCCTATGTCCGCGCGCTCGAGCTCGAGCCCGGGCTCGAGGAGGCCGCGATCGGCCTGAACGGCGTGCTGCGCAAGACGGCCGGGCGCCGCGCCGCAATCGAGCAGCTGGCGGCATGGTCGCAGTCGCACCCCGACTGCATCGCCTGCGCCTACAACCTGGCCTCCGATCACCTGGCGCTCGGCGAGCTCGAGCTCGCGCGGCCACAGATCGAGCGCGCGCTCGCCGAAGGCGGCAGCGCGTCGTCTCCGATCTACGGCTCGCGCGATTTGCAGCTCGAAGCGCTGCTGCTCGCGGGGCGTTACCACGACGCGCGCGGCGACGCCGCGCAGGCCGCGCGCTACTTCGAAGCCGCGCTCGCGCGGCAGCCGGAATCCTCCGCCGCGCACTTCCAGCTGGGTCGCCTGCGCCTCGCCTCCGAACCCGCCGCGAGCCTCGAGCACTGGCGCCGCCTGCGCGAGCTCGCGCCTGCGGACCCGCGCGGCCCCCTCTTCGAGGCGCGCGCGCGGATCGCGACGCGAGACTTCGAGGCCGCGGAGCGCGCGCTCCGAGCGGCCGAGCACCTATCCGCTGCGGCCCCAGACAGCGACGTCGACTGGGCAGCCGAAATCGACTTCGAGCGAGCGCGCGCGGCCTCCGAGGCCGGCAACCCCTCCGCCGCACGCGCGCAGCTCGACCAGCTGCTCGCGCGGCATCCCGAGCTGCAGCGCGCCCGCGAGCTGCGCGCGCGTCTCGACGTCGAGCGCTCCGACTGACTGAAGCGCCCGCGGCATGACCCGCCGGCGCAGAGCGCAGCTGGCTTCTCCGGACTGGATCGGATCCTCGTCGATCGCGGCGCGGGCGCAGCGCCCTCTCAGCGGGCGTGCCGGCCGTGCTCGTCAGATCAAGGTCGCTCTGCGGAACGAGCGAGCTGCTCGAGATCCTTCCTCACCGGCTCTGCCAGCGACGCGAGCCCCGCGCAATCCGGTTGCGCCCGGGCCTCGAGCAGCGCACGCGCGAGCCCCGGGCCGTCTCTCGCGGGACTCTGCAGCGCCTGCCGGCTGATGCCGTGTGCCGCAGACGGGTCCCCGCACGCGAGCTCCACGAGATAGGCGTCGACCGCGCTGCGCGCTGCAGGCGTCTGCGCGGCGCCCGTTGCGGACAGATCCGCGAGCTCGACGTTCGCGGCGTCGAAGCTCGCACCGCGCGTCTTCGCAGCGCGGAGCACGGCGCCTTGCAGCTGTGCGCCGCTGAGATTCGCGTCCGTCAGGTCGGCCTCCGAGAGGTCGGCGCCGCGCAGATCGGCGCCCCGGAGATTCGCGGAGGCGAGCCGTGCCCCGCGCAGGCTCGCGCCCCGGAGATGAGCGCCGGCGACTCCGGCCTGCTGCATCTCCGCCTCGCTCAGGTCAGCGCCGCAGAGCTTTGCGGAATCGAGCCTGGCGTTCTGGAGCTTGGCGGAGCTGAGGATCGCGCGGTTCAGGTGCGCGCGATGCAGCGAGCTATTCTGGAGCTTCGCCCAGCCGAGATTGGCGTCGTCGAGGATGGCCTCGTCGAACATCGCGCCCTGCATCGATGCCCATGCGAAATTCGCGCCGATCAGCTGCGTGCGCTGCAAGCCGCGCTCTTCGCAATCCGGCGGATCCTCGCAGCCGCGGCGCGCTTCGCAATCTGCCGGAAGCGGCTCACCCGGCTGGCCGTCTTCCCTGCGCACGGCGCGCAGGTCGAGGCGAGGGAGCACCGCGTTGTACAGATTCGCGTAGCGGAAATCGCGCCCTTGCAGGGCCTGGAAGGGCATCACCTTTGCGAGCACGACGCGCAGCTGCTCCGGGTCGCTCGCGTCGCGCAGGGCGTTGATGTCCTCCGGGCTCAGCACGTTGGCGGTCAACACCCGCTCCCGCAGCTCCATGTTCTGCGCGAACCACGCGAAGGCTCGCCGAGGGTCGTCCGGGATCGTGGCGACGAACAGCGAGGCGAAGAGGGTGGCTGCGCAGGCGAGCACGATGAAGACCGGCACCGAGACCGCCCGGCGGAACACGGCCTGCCAATCGGAGAGCGCCGCGGCCGCAGGCAGCCGCGGCCACAGGCGCGGCAGCAGAATGAAGCTGATCAACGCGATGTCGCTGGCGATTGCCGCGCGATGCAGCGCCGTGGCGAAGGGGCCGTGGAAAGGCAGAAAGCGGATCTGGATCCACAGCAGCAGCGCGAGCGGAATCGCGACCGCAGTCATCCAGGTGATGAACGCGGAGAGCAGATGCAGGAAGCGCGAAGGGGCCCCGCCGGTCAGGTAGAGCACGTAATAGAAGTTCGCGACCCGCTGGCGCAAGAGCGTTCGATCCGGCTCCGCGACCCGCTCGACCTCCTGGTCGAAGCGGGAGAGCTCGGTCCCGAGGATCGACAGCTGCAGCAGCAGATCCGAGTGCAGCAGCACGATCAGCCACGGGGCGATGGTGTAGAAGCCGAAGGGCCCGATGATCGGGATCTGCGCATTCAAGAGCGGCAGCGTCACCAGACTCGACGCCCGCAGCAGCATCTCGTGGGTGGTCGAAGCGACCGTCACCGCCACGTAGGCGCCCACGCTGACGAAGGTCACGAAGCGCGTGCTGACGGCGTTCGCGGCGTCGTTGACCGAGCCGAGCAGCTTCTCGGCGTACTGTTCGCGCGCTTCCGGCATGCCGCCCGGCTAGCGCCGCGTCGCAGAGCAGGCGCGGATCACTTCCAGCGGCTCGGTCGAGCCGCTGAGCTCGCGGAAGGGGTCGTTTGCGCGCGCACGGATCGGGAAGATAGAGGGGGCCGCGTGGCTCCGCGCCTGGGCATCCCCGAGCCGAGCGCTGGCCGCGGGCCAGCGCTCGGCTCGAAGCCGTTCAGTGGCGTCTCGGCCTATTTATCCTTCTTACCGACGTCGGATTCCGCCGCCACCGTTTTCAGGATCTCCGCGTCCTCCGGAAGAATGAAGCCCCCAGCCACTCCCTCGTTGACCGAATGGCTCCACGCGGACACGAACGCGCCGTGATTCTGATACAGCGAATCGAGCTTGTCGTCACTGAACGCAGTCGTCGTGCCAAACAGTCCGCAGAAGTTGAATGGGCCCGGAGCCGAGTTGCCCGTGCCCCGAATCGTCGCCACAGGCACGTCGACGTGCGGGCTGCGCACGCCACCCGAGACATTGCCGTTGGAGTCGAGCACTAGCGGGTCGGTGATCCCCGGCCCGCCGCTCGGCGGCAGCGTCCCGTTCGCCACCCACAGGTCGAGCCAGTGCACGGCGGCCTGCAGCAGCCAGTGGTGCGGGCCGGAGTTCACGCCAAAATTGCAGGCGGGCAGGATCCCGGGGAGGGGTTCTGCGACCGGGTGCAGCATGGCGTCGAAGAGCCGCTCCGCGGCCAGCGTGTCCATGCCCGTGTCGGGTTGGCCGATTCCGAGCACGTAGATGTCGGCGTGGGCAGACCCCGCGACCTCCCACTGGCGGAAGGTCGACGTGTCCGCTTGACGCGTCGCCCTTGTGTCGGTCTCCGTCTGGAACACGAACACCGGCACGCCGAGATCGCTGCGGATCAGCGTCGGCCCCGGCGCTGCGATCGCTCCGAGCGGGCTCTGCCTCAGCGCTGAACCGCTGGAGCCGCGGCTATGCACGAGGTAGCCGTCGTACACGAGCACCAGCGGATGCACAGCGTCGATGTAGGTGACCATCCGCGACGCGGACTGCGACTCTCCGGCCGCAATCACCTTCTCAGGCGCCAGTCCCCCGAGAATCAGCGTCGGGTTGTCGCGGACCGCCTCGCCGGCCTGCGAATAGATGTCGTAGGAGAAGCTGTCCCCCGGGTGCACGAGATTCGCGCCTGCCGGCCCGTAGCGCGCCGGTTCCCGGGCAATCGCCGCAGCCACCCCGATCCTCTGCGCGCTGACCCCCACGTAGGCGGCACCCTCGCGGATCATTTCGTTATGCGCGATGATCCAATCGGGAGCCGAATCGGACTGGTTCGTGACGTTCAGCCACTCCACGAACACCCTGCCGCTGAAGCGTGCGGGATCCGACGGCCGGTACACCTGGATCCGCGTCTTGTAGGCCTGCTGCAGCGCATCGGCCTCGATCGTCCACAGGCCATCGGCCAGGAACGGAGGTCCCGCGGCCTGGTGATAGGAGCTCGCATTGCCCGCGAGAAAGAACTCCGCCGCCTGATAGCCGACTAGCGCGAGATCGAAGGTGGTCCCAGACGGCGCAGCCACGCCCGGCAGGCCCACCGCGGGACTCACCGTCGGACTGGCCGCCGATGCGCGAGCCACACCCGGCTGCAAGCAGAGCGAGACCAGAGCAAGCAGAGCCACGGCCGCGAGGGAGATCGCGCCCCCGGCCACACGCGACAGACGCAGCAACTTCATGAGAACCCCCTTGGATCGAGTCCGGCCCTCGCCGCCCGTCGGAGAAGGCCCGAAGCGCGACCGGATCGTAGACCCTCCTCTCCTGCCAGGTCAATCGTCGCGCGCGTGCCACTGCTTTCGTTTCGTGCGATCCCCATCACTGCGGAGGTGCGGACTCACCCAGGAACGGCACGAAGCGCACGTCCGCGAGCGCGCTCACCTCGAAGCAGTCCGCCCCGCGTCCGCCGCTCCTGCGCCTCCAGAGCTCGAGCTGCTGCACTGCCCCCTCGGCACCGACGGGCACCACCATTCGGCCGCCGATCGCGAGCTGGTCTCGGAGTGGCTGCGGCACGCGCGGCGGAGCCGCGGTGACGACGATGACCTGGAACGGCGCCTGCTCGGGCCAGCCCTGGTACCCGTCGCCGGCGCGGAGCTGCACGCGCTCGGGGCCGTAGCCGGCCGCGCGGAGCTGCCGTTCGCCGAGAGCGGCGAGCTCCGGGATGAATTCGATGCTGAAGACGCTGGCGCAGAGCTCGGCGAGGATTGCGGCCTGATAGCCGCTCCCGGTGCCGATCTCGAGGCAGCGGTCGCCGGGCTCGGGGGCAACGGCCTCGGTCATGAGCGCCACGATGTAGGGCTGGCTGATCGTCTGCTCCCAACCGATCGGCAGCGGTTGGTCCGAGTACGCTTGCTCCGTGTAGGGAGCCGGCACGAACGCATGGCGCGGGACCTCGCGGATCGCGCGAAGCACGCGGGGGTCCCGAACGCCCCGCGTCTCGATCGTCTCGCGCACCATCCGCTCGCGCTCCCGCTCGAAGTTCGGCTCGCCCTGGCAGGCGAAGCAGCACGCAGCCAGCCCGATCAGCGCGCGTCCCATGATCGCGCTCATCGCCCGCGTGAGGATGCGCTCTGCCGTGCTGACCCGTTGCGGAAAAAATGTCGACCCGGCTGCAATTCGATCCCCCGGAATGGCAGGGTCCACACGAAGATCGGGCATGACTGACATCTGGATTGGGTCCGGTCGCAGGCCCCTCTGGAAGGCGCCGCCGCCCCGGCGGAGGGCGTCGCATCAACCCCCGAGCGCAGCGAAGGTTTCGAGATCTTCGAGCGCACCGGCGAGCCGCTCGAGATTCGCCCGCAGGATCTCCTCGCCGTAGTTCTCGACGGGGGTGATCATCCAGCCGATCAAGAAGCCCCAGATCGCAGTCTGCCTATACAAGAGCCAGGCATCCTCCATGTCGGGAACGGTCTTCACGCCTTCGGCCCGGAGCCGATCCAGGTAGTACGCGAGATAGTCCCGCTCGCTGCGCCTGCGGACCTCGCGATCGAGGGCCGTCACCAGGATGTAGGTGACATCGTGGGACCAGCGGCCGCGGTTCATGAGCTGCCAGTCCACGAGCCCGACGCGATCGCCTGGGAGAAGGTAGGTGTTTCCGAAGTGGGTGTCCCCGTGGAGCAGCGTGGTGGGCTCCGACTCGAGGGTCTCCTGCGCCTTCCAGAGGCACTTCCACGCGTCGTCGAAGGAGCGACCCAGGCGCAGGAAGAGCTGCTGCTTGTACTCGCTTCGCTCCACCTGGTAGCGGAGGAACTCACCGCCAGCCCCCTGCAGGAAGTCGTAGAAGCCGCCCGAACGCGGGGTCCAGAGCCAGGCGAGATCCCCCGCGAATCTCGGGCTCGTCCAGAAGCGCGCATGCAGACGGGCCAGCTCGCCCAGCAGGTTCACGATCTGGGCCTCGTTCATCGACGCGGTCGCGTTCGGAAAGCGCGCCGATCTCAGCCGGAGATCCTCCATCACCACGCCGAAGCCGCCCGACTCCTCGTCGAAGCTGCTCGCGAAGACACGCGGAGTCTCGAGAGTGAGCTCGGGTCGGAGATCGCGGTAGAAGCGAACCTCGTTGCGATACATGGAGCTCGGCGCGCCCGGATGGATCAAGACCGTCTTCAACACGACCCGCTTCGGAAGGCCTCGATCGCAGCCTGCGACGTAGTCGAGGTCGAGAACCGCGCGGGCCGCGGTCGAAGCCGACCCCGTATCGCAGTGCGCCTCCTCGACGACCCGTAAGCCTTCGACCGCAACGCCCGGCTGCAGCTCGGAGAGCACTTCGGTCAGCAGCTCCGGAGTGAGAAGTTCGCTGCGCGTGGGGAACACGACCGCTGCCATGCTTCGAGCTTCCTTCACCCGGTTCGTCTCGAGTCGAATTCTAACCCGTCGCCAGGGCCCCTCGGGGCGCGCGTGCGAGAGCACGAGGTGGAGAAACGGCTTCGCGGATCGGTCACGCCGCCGCACGCGAGCCGTCGCAGTCGACACCGCACCGCCTTCTCGTCCACTCCGAGCCGGCGGGCGATCGCCCGCCGGCTCACCCCCCGCTCCCGCAGAAGCTCCGACGCGGATCGCAATCCTCGAGCGGTGGTCGCTCGGTCGCGCCGGCAGCGAGCGCCGGTGCGAGGGGACCTTCGAGCGAACCCGCGGCCCTCGCGTTGGCAACGGTGCCTAACATCGAGGAAGACCCTGATCCTGCACCGTAGCCGGCGGCACCGGGCGGAGGATCGCGGAATCCGGCAAACACGACGACGGCAGACCGCAGCTCGGCGGCACCAGGCGATGAGGCGCGGGTGTGACCCCTTCCCCCGTGGGGTCTGGACGCTGACAGTCCCGCGCTCGAAATTTTCTCCTGTAACAGCGGCAGCGTCCCAGCGGTGCCGGCGGCCTGGCACCCCCCAGGCGGCCCCGCAGTCCCCCTGCCCCGACCGAC
>CAYTJA010000294.1:0-7801 GCA_964437835.1 uncultured Spirochaetales bacterium | reverse complement strand
CGGCACTGGCGCTCGCGCTGCCCGCGCAGGCAAAGGAAGCGCGTCGCGTCGCGATCCAGATCAGCGTCAGCCAGATCTCGAACCAACCCGGAGAGATCGACCCGCGCGGCGCCAAGCTCCACGAGAAGCTCCGGGGTCAGATCAAGTACAAGAGCCTGCGCGTGATCGAATCCGAGCGCGTCCTGCTGCGGAGAAACGAGGTCCGCAGCCTCGAGCTGCCGGACGGGCACACGTTCCACCTGCGCCCCCTCGATTTCGGCGACGACGGCGTGCTGATGGCGGTCGAGGTCGAGGACGTGTTGAAGATGGACCTGCGCGCCCGCAACGGGCACCTGGTCGTGATTCGCGCGGGCAGCCACGAGGACGGCAGCCTGGTGATCGGGGTCGAGCCGCTGGATTGAGCCCGAGGAAAGTGCGCGGCCGCGTGACACCCTTCCGGGAAACGGGCCACTTCCTGTGGGACAGCCAAATATCCCCTTCCCAGGAAGGCCCGGAGCCAAAGATTGGCTCCGGGCCGTTCTAGTTTCAGGGGGTCGCTCGACGCTCCGCCCGGCGCTCTGCCAATCTCCCGCCCGCTGTGCTGCTGCGTGCCACGGACATCGCGAAATCCTTCGCAGGCCGAGAGCTCTTCCGCGAGGTTTCGCTCGAGATCGCGCCCGGGGACCGGATCGGCCTGCTCGGCGCGAACGGCAGCGGAAAGTCGACGCTCGCGCGGATTCTCGCGGGCGAGGAGAGCGCCGACGCGGGGAGCGTCTCGTCGCCGCGCTCCGTGCGCGTCGCGCGCCTGCGCCAGGAAGTCGACCCGCGCCGCGACCGCAGCGTGATCCAGGAAGTGCGCAGCGCGTTCACGGTCCTCGACGCAATCGAGCGCGAGCTCGCGGCGATCGAGGTGGAAATGGAGCACTGCGGCCGTGCGGGCGAAGAAATTCCCGAGGCGCTCGCTTCGCGCTACGACCTCGCACGCCACGCCTTCGAGTTCGGCGGCGGCTTCGAGCGCGAGGCGCGGGCCGACGCAATCCTCGAGGGGTTGGGCTTCTCGGCCGCAGCGCGCGCCAAGCCCTTGTCCTCGTTCAGCGGTGGCTGGCTGATGCGCGTCGAGCTCGCGCGCCTGTTGCTGTCGGCGCCGGACGTGCTGTTGCTCGACGAACCCACCAACCACCTGGACCTGCCCTCGATCGAGTGGTTCGAGACCGTGATGGACGCCTATCGCGGCGGCATCGTCGTGATCACGCACGACCGCGCGCTGCTGCGCCGCCAGGCCAACCGCATCGCGGAGCTCAGCGGAGGCCGGCTCTCGCTGTATCGCGGCGGTTTCGACGCGTGGCGGAGCGAGCAGCAGCAGCGCGCTGACGAGCTCGAGGCGCGCGCGCGGGACCAGTCCCGCCAGATCGAGGCGACTCAGCACTTCATCGAGCGCTTCCGTTCGAAGGCGACGAAGGCGCGCCAGGTGCAGAGCCGCATCAAGGCGCTCGATCGCATGGAGCGGGTCGAAATTCCGCGCGCGAGTGCTGCGCGGCTGCGCCTGCAGCTCCCGGAGCCGGCGCGAGCGGGGGAGGTCGTGCTCGAGCTGCGCGGCGTCGTCAAGCGCTACGGAGAGCGCAGCGTCTACGACGGCGTCGACCTGCAGCTGCGCCGCGGCGATCGCGTGGCGCTCGTCGGCGGCAATGGAGCCGGCAAGTCGACCTTGCTGCGGATCGCGGCCGGCGTGCTCGCGCCGGACGCGGGCGATCGGGTGCTCGGCCACAACACCGAAGTCGCGTTCTTCGCGCAGCACCAGATCGAGGTGCTGGATCCCGCGCGCAGCGCGCTCGAGGAGCTCGCGAGCGTGGCGCGCAGCGACGAC
Source organism: uncultured Spirochaetales bacterium (assembly GCA_964437835.1). GTDB lineage: Bacteria > Myxococcota_A > UBA9160 > UBA9160 > SMWR01 > CAYTJA01. The sequence continues at coordinate 5,958 of CAYTJA010000294.1, read as the reverse complement.
GTGCCGCGCCTGCGCGCCCACCTCGGCGCGTTCCTGTTCTCGGGCGACGACGTCGATAAGCGGGTCGCAGTGCTCTCGGGCGGGGAGAAGTCGCGCTTGGCACTCGCGCGCATGTTGCTGCGACCCGCGAACTTCCTGGTCCTCGACGAGCCGACGAATCACCTCGACGTCGCCGCCTGCGAGGTGCTCGAGCAGGCGCTCTCGACCTATCCGGGAACGCTGCTGATGATCTCGCACGACCGCGACTTCATCGCGGCGGTCGCGACGCGCGTGATCGAAGTGCGGGCCGGCCGGCTGCTCGAATCCCGGGCCGAGCGCGAGCGCGTGGTGCAGGCTGCGGCGGAAGCGCTGCCCGCGCTCGGCGCGGCGGAGGCCCCCGCGCTGCCGCGCGCACCCGGAGCGCGGCCCGCCAAACAGGAACGGATGCAGACGCGCGAGCTCGCACAACAACAAGCGCGCCTGCGCGCGCGCGCCGAACGGCGCGCGGGGGAGCTCGAGACCGAGATCGCGGACCTCGAGGTCGAGGTCGCGAACGCCGAGCGCCAGCTCGGCCTGCCCGAGGTCTACCGCGACGGCGCGGCCGTGCGAGAGGTCGAAGCCCGGCTCCGCAGCCTGCGCGCGGCACTCGACGTCCGCTTCGGCGAGTGGGAGCAGCTCACGCTGCAGCTCGAAGGCTAGTCAGCGGGGCCCGGTCCGGGCGCAGCCCGGACCACCCGCACTCCGCTCGGCTGCGCCTCGCTGCGCGCCGAAGCGGCTTGCGGTCTTGCGGGTCCCGGTCCGGGAGCGGACGATCTACCGGCTCGCGCATTCGATCGGAACGATCGTCCTGGATTTCTCCAGGTGCGAGCTGTTTGACAGGAGAGGAATCACGCATGACTCATCAACAGGATCTCGATGCTGTGGTGGGTGCGGCGAGGGCAGATGAGAACACCGCCATGGTGCGGGTGGTGTACCTGCGGAAGTTCACCGATCTCGTGACGCAGCTCGGTGGGGATGCAAACCTTCTGCTCTCGAAGCTGCGACTCGATCCGGCCGTCCTGGACAATCGACATGCGATGATTCCGTATCGCACGCTCGTACATCTGCTCGAACGGGCGTCGGTGGATCTGGAGTGTCCGGACTTCGGGATGCGTCTGGCGGCGATCCAGGGAGGAGCCAAGGTTCTAGGGCCATTGGGAATAGCGATGCACAACTCGCCGACGGTTGGCGAAGCGCTTCGCTACTGCGCAGAACATGTTCAGGTCTACAGCACGGCAACACAGAGCTCGCTCGAGAAGGGCCGTGCAAAACGCTCGGTATTCATGCGCCTCGAGATCCTCCTCACGCGGCTGCCTTACCAACGTCAAGCCGTGGAACAGGCGCTCTTATTGATACACCATGACGTACTGAACCTCAGCGGGGGGCAGGTTCGCGCGCGCGAAATATGGTTCACCCATGAACCGATTTTTCCGCCGTCGAGCTATCGCGCATATTTCGGCTCCCCTGTCTACTTCGAGCGCAGCATGAACGGTCTGCTATTTGCAGAACGTGACCTGGACGTACCGATTGTCGGCAGAGATCCCCAGATCTACAAGCTCGCTACGAGCTTCGTCGAGCATCATTTTCCGTCGACCGCACCCGTTCTGAGCGCACGCGTGCGTAGCATCGCCGAGCGGCTGCTGCTTGCGGGGGACTGCACTCTTGCAGGCGTCGCATCGAAGCTGGGGATGCATCCTCGTACACTGCAGCGCCGTCTGAGGGCGGATGGCGAAGGCTTCGAGGAGATCAAGGATGGTGTCCGGCGCGACATAGCGCTTCGATACATCAAACAATCGTCATTGCCGCTGATGCGTGTGGCGGAGATTCTCGGCTATTCGGAGACGTCGGTTCTGTCTCGCAGTTGCTATCGCTGGTTCTCCGTTTCACCGCGCCAGCTGCGCGGCGGACGGGCCCACCGCGCGCCGGTCGAAGGTCGAGGACGCCAGCACGAGCACTGAGCGACCGATGCCCGGGAAGCCTCGAGCCCGGGATGGGATCCGCGCAGCCGAGCGCGGGCTGCCATTCCCGGTAGGGGAGGGCGCCGATCGGGCCTGGGAGGTGCCCCATGACGGTCACCGCCGAGCAGCACAGTGCGGGTCTGCGAGCGCTGCGTCCCGATGCGCCGTGTGATCCCATGACGTCTTCTCGCCACTCGTCCTGCCCCTCCTACGGCTCGTCCGCGTGGCGTTGACGACCCAGGGCTCCGCGGGCTAAGCACCTGCTCCGCATCGAAAGCGGGACGGTCGGAGGAAGCCACTGGTGAGCCAGTTCGAGAAGTTCGAGACGATCGACTACTTCACCGACGCCGCGTTGGTCGAGGACCCCTACCCTTATTTCCACTACCTGCGCTCGCGGGGCCCGGTGCTGCGGTTGCCTCATCACGGGGTCGTCGCGGTGTCGGGCTACGAAGAGGCGCTGGCGGTCTACCGCGACACCGACACGTTCTCCTCGTGCAACTCGGTCGTCGGACCCTTCGCCCGCTTTCCGGTACCGCTCGAGGGGAGCGACGTCAGCGAGACGATCGACCGCTATCGAGACCAGCTCCCGATGCACGAGCACATGGTCACCCAGGACCCGCCCGAGCACACTCGGCAGCGGGCGCTCTTGATGCGGCTGATCACGCCGAACCGATTGAAGGAAAACGAAGAGTTCATGTGGCGACTCGCCGACCGCCAGCTCGACGAGTTCCTCGGGAAGGAGAAGTGCGAGTTCATCGCGGAGTACTCCCAGCCCTTCGCCATGCTCGTGATCGCCGACCTTCTCGGCGTGCCCGAAGCCGACCACCAACTGTTCCGCACGCGTCTCGGCACCACGCCGGGTGCGATCAGTGGGGAGGGGCAGCAGGAGCTCAACGCCCTTGGATCCCTGGACGAGTGGTTCGAGAAGTACATCGAGGACCGCCGACGCGAGCCGCGAGAAGACGTCCTGACGGGCATGGCGCTCGCGAAGTATCCCGATGGGTCGACCCCCGACGTCACTACCGTCGTGCGGGCCGCGACGTTCCTGTTCGCCGCCGGCCAGGAGACGACGGCGCGGCTGCTCGCCACCGCGCTCAGGGTCCTCACTGAGCTCCCCGATCTCCAGGAGGAGCTGCGGGCTCACCGCGAGCGCATTCCCGACTTCGTCGAAGAGGCGCTTCGGATCGAGAGCCCGGTCAAGACCGATTTTCGCCTGGCCCGTCGCGACACCACCCTGGCTGGGGTGGAGGTCCCCGCCGGCACTCCCGTCGCGCTGCTCAACGGCGCGGCCAACCGGGACCCTCGGCAATTCGAGTGCCCTGACGAGTTCCGGCTGGGCCGCCCCAACGTCAAGGAGCACATCGCGTTCGGCCGCGGTGTCCACGTCTGCCCGGGCAGCCCGCTGGCCCGGACCGAGGTGAAGGTGAGTCTCAACCGGATCCTGGACCGGATGCGCAACATCCGGCTCTCCGAAGAGCATCACGGGGCTGCTGGAGCCCGGCGCTTCGAGTACGAGCCGACCTACATCCTTCGCGGCCTGCGCAGGCTCCACCTCGAGTTCAAGCGGGTGGATGCGCTCCGCTGAACGACCGCGGCGCGATCGTTACGCGTATCGACTCGCGGCCGGCCGGCGCGCACTGACCCAGTCAATGCGGGCGCTCGAGGACTTTCCGCCCTGAGCCAACCGCCCCCGGGCCGAGCAGGCCCGAATCGAGGTTCGAATTCGAGCCCCGGATCAGACCCGCGCAGCCGAGCGCGGACTGCCATTCCGGGTAGGGGCGGGCGTCGATCGGGCAGGGGAGGTGGTGGCGCTCCACCGCGCGGTCACAATGGGCGCCCATGGCACTCGTCTCCTATGGCCGGCGCGTGACCGATCTCGCGGCGGCACTGCCCGATGCGGTCGCCTTCGTGTGCGAGGAGCAGGTGCTCACGCGCGGCGCGCTCGAACGCGACGCGAACCGGCGCGCGCGGGAGTTCGCGCGGCGGGGCGTGAAGGCCGGGGATCTGGTTACGCTCCTCCTGCCCAACGGCTTCGAATGGCTGAAGAGCTGTCTCGCGGTCTGGAAGCTCGGCGCGGTGCCCAACCCGCTGTCGGCGCGGCTGCCGGTGCGCGAGCGTGACGCGATCGTCGAGCGAGCGAACCCGAGCCTGATCGTCGGGCTCGACGCGAGCGAAGCCGCGGGCCGCGCGAGCCTGCCCGCCGGCTTCGAGCCCGATCCGGCGCTCTCCGCCGATCCCCTGCCCGACGTGACCCCGCCTCACGAGCGCGCGCTCGCCTCGGGTGGCAGCACGGGGCAGCCCAAGCTGATCCTGCCGCAGAGCCTGGGGGCCTACGATCCCGAGGCGCCCGCGGCGATCTTCAGGCCGCGCGCGGCGGTGCTCGTTCCCGGGCCGCTGTACCACGCGGTGCCCTTCAGCGCGGCGTGGCAGGGGCTCTTCGCCGGCGCCAAGGTGGTGCTGATGCGGCGCTTCGACGCGTCGGAATGCCTGGCGCTGATCGAGAAGCACCGCATCGATCGCGTGCACTTCGTGCCGACGATGATGCAGCGCATCTGGAAGCTGCCCGCTGCGGAGCGCCTCGCGCACGACGTCTCGTCGCTCGAGTTCGTCATGACGGGAGGCGCGCCTGTGCCCGCGTGGGTGATGCGCGCATTCATCGAGTGGCTGGGTCCCGACGCGATGCTCGAATGTTTCGGACCGAGCGAGCGCATCGGGGGGACCTCGATCACGGGACGCGAGTGGCTGGCCCATCCGGGCTCGGTGGGCCGACCCTTTGGCGGCGCGACGATTCGCATCCTCGATCCGGAGACGCTTCGGGATCTCCCGGTCGGGGAGATCGGCGAGATCTTCATGCTGCCGCCTGGCGGTCCGGGCTCCACGTACCGATACGTCGGCGCGGCCGCGCGCCGCACCGCGGACGGCTGGGAGTCGGTCGGCGACATGGGGCGCGTCGACACCGACGGCTACCTGTACCTGGGCGATCGGCGCTCGGACATGATCCTTTCGGGAGGTCGCAATATCTATCCGGCCGAGGTCGAGGCCGCCCTCGACGAGCACCCGGCCGTGCGTTCGAGCTGCGTGATCGGCCTGCCCGACGAGGATCTCGGCAGTCGGGTGCACGCGCTGGTCGACCTGACCCGCGAGGTCGGCGACGAAGAGCTGCGCGCCCACGTCGCCGAGCGCTTGCTGCACTACAAGGTACCCCGAAGCTTCGAGCGCGTGAGCGAGCCGCTGCGCGACGACGCGGGCAAGGTGCGACGCAGCGCCCTCCGAGAGCAGCGGATCGCGCGCATGGGGAGATCGCTGGGGCCCGACTCGGGCGATCCCTAGCATGCGCCCGCCGAATCCCGGCGAAGCAGCGCGCATACGAGCGGAGTTCCACCTCGGATCGCAGGGCTCGGGCTCTCCTCACCAGTGGTGGGCGTGCTCGCGCGCGTAGCTCGCGAAGGAACGGGGCGGGCGTCCCAGGATCTCGCCCAGCGCCGGCGAGATGGCGGCGAAGACACCCGCCTCCACCTCACGGAATCGCGCCAGCGACGCCTCGACGGCGGCCTTCGGGAGCCCCGCCGCGCGCAGCGCGGCGCGGGTGTCGTCGTGGGAGCGGGCGGTGTAGCGGATCTCGCGCCCCGTTGCGCGCGAGAGGATTGCGGCGATCTCGGTAGGGTCGAATGCCTCGGCGCCCGTGAGCAGCAGGGCGCGCCCCTCGTGGCCGGGCTCCAACAGGGCCACGGCCGCCGCCGCCCCCACGTCGCGCGCGTCGACGAGGCTCGTCCGGCCGGCGCCGCTGAAGAACGCGATGGCGCCGCGCCGGATGCTCTCGCGGTAGACCGTGTGATAGTTCTGCATGAAGTGGTTCGGCCGGAGGTGGGTCCAGGCCATCCCCAGGGCCTCCACGTCCCGCTCCACCTGCCGGCTGATCGAGTCCTCGTCGCGCATCGCCGAGAGCCCCGATACGATCGCGATGCGCCGCACGCCCGCGCGG
>CAYTJA010000293.1:0-18121 GCA_964437835.1 uncultured Spirochaetales bacterium | reverse complement strand
TGACGCAGCAGGTCGCGGCGCTCGGGGCCGAGGCCACTTTGCGCAAAGACTTCCGACGCGGCCTCGCGCAGCAGCTCGGCGACCTGCGGCAGATAGCTGTCGAGATCGGCGCGGCGCGGAGCCTTCCGGTCCAGCGGCGAGGGCGGCGGTACCGGGCGCGGCTTCGCCTTCGGCTTCGCAGGGGGGGCCGCGTAGGCGGGATCGGGCGTGAGGAGCGCCAGCGCACGCTGCGCGAACCCTCCCAGCGATTCCAGAGCGGAGGTCGGGGGCACGGGCGGGGGGGGCTCGTCGCCTAACGGGTCGGGAGCGGTTGCCTCGGGCACGCCCTCGGCTTCCGGGGGCGCCGCCTCGACGTCGACTGCTTCGGCATCGGGTGCTGGGACGGGGGGCATCGGAGTCTCGAAGCCGAAGAGCCTGCGCAGTTCCGGGTCGACTGCGTCGCTGTACGCGAGCGGGTCCTCCGGCACCGCCGGCGCGAGCGTGCGCGCGAGGCGCCGCAGTCCGTCGCTCGAGAGCTCGAAGCCGAAGGCCGGGCCCGTCGCATCGAGGGCCGCCAGCACGTCGCCCGAGGCGACGAAGGCCAGGTAGCGGGTACCGCCGGGGCCGCCCTCGAGATCCGCCAACGCCGGCGCGAGCTGCCTCCACGCGGAATGGAATAGCTCGCGCACGCGATCGTCGGCGTTCGCCGACGGCGTCTGCAGCGCGGCCAACAGCTCGCCGCGCGCATCGAGCAGCACAGCGAGCAGCTCGGTGCGGAGCGCGCGCTCGCGCGCGTCGCGCGCGCCTGTCTTCACCACGAAGGTCAGGAAGGCGTCCCACTCGCGCAGTGCTTCTGCGAAGGCTTCGGCCTGGGCCGGCGTGAGCGGCGGCTCCGGCGCGGCGTCCGGCACTCGAGCGGGCGCGGCCTCTACCTCGAATCCCAGCTGCAGCACGAGCCCGCGATCCTCCACTCTCGCACTCGTGAGCGAGATCGAGTCCGCGAGGCGGCGCAACGCCGCCGTCTCGGGTTGGGCCGCGAAGAGCGGAAGCGTGCTCCGGAGCTCGTCCACCAGCGGTCCCAGGTCTACCCGGAGCGTCTCGAGCCGCGGGTGCACGAGCGGCTTCACCCAGCTCCAGAGCGCGGGCACGTCCAGCCAGCCGCCCTCGCTGCGGAGCGATGAGTTCACGACGCGAAACAGCGCGACCGGCGCCCCCGCTGCCAGCTGCACCTCCTCGACCGCCTCGATTTCGCCTTCCCAGCTGAACGGCCGGATGCAGCGGCCGACCCAGGCGTTGACGCCCGCCTGCGCCCGCGCGTGCAGCGTGACGACGATGCGTCCACCCGCGTGCGCGACCTGCGGCTCCGAGAGCACGACCTCGCTGCAGGGATCGGCCTCCAGCGTGAGGCGCGCCGTCTCTCCCGGCTCGCTGAAAACCTGCTCCACCAGCAGCCGGCGCAGGAACGCATCCGGCAGCAGCAGCGGCACCTCGACGCGTCGCATCTCGGCTCGCGAGCTGCTCCCGCTGAGGATCAGCGCGAGCGCGGTGGCCAGGGCCGGGATGCGGGTCTTCATGGGCGTCATCTCTTGCGTGTCGAGAGGACAGCTACTGTGGATGAAGTGACCCGGATGTTCCAATCCATTCGGCCGAGCCTTTCCTGGGTTGCGCTGCGTCCCTGGCTTGCGGTGGGGGTGCTCTTCCTGCTCGGGCTGATGCTCCGCGTGATGGCCATGGACTTGCCCCTCAGGCGCAGCCCGGTCCACGCCACACGCTGGCAGCCCGCGGGCTGCGTTGCCTGTCTCGAGAACGACGAGAAGATCTTCATCGCACTGACCGAGCAGCTCGCTGCGGGCAAGGGCTACACGCTCCAGGGCCACCCGATCCTGCAAGAGCCGTGGATCAGCCGCGAACAGTACGACCGGCCCCTGTTCATCCATCCGCCCGGCGGAGTTGCACTGTTCTGGTGGAGCCACGAGATCGCCGGTGATGCCGGCTACGCATTGGCGCAGGTGTCGAGCTTTGCCCTGTTCTATTGGAGCAGCGTCCTGCTCGGCTGGCTGCTGCTGCAGCCTTTCGACCGGATCGCGGTCCCGACGCTGGCGCTGCTGGCGGCGGTCACGCCGATCATGGCGCACGTCGCGGGGCGTTTCTGGCTCGATGGCCCCTTGTTGGGGTTCTCGAGTGCGGCGGCGGCGCTGTTTCTGCTGGGCGCCCTGCGCGGGAAGCTGCTGCTGGTGTGCCTGGCAGGCGCGCTGCTGGGTGTGGCCAGCCTGATCAAACTCACCGCGTTCCTCGTAATCCCCGGCGTGGCGGCGCTGGCGTGGGCGATTGCAAAGCGCGAGCAGCATCGCGGCCTGATCCGCCGCGGCCTGCTGTGCGTCGCGATCGCGGGCCTGATCCAGCTCCCCTGGGAGCTCTGGCAGTGGCAGGCCGTCGGCAGCGCCTGGGCCGGAAAGCCCGCCGGACAGTTGGTCAGGACGAACCCGTATATCCATTTCGTCACGGTGATCCGACCGCCGTGGGTCTATCTGGAGCTGCTGCCGCAAGTGCTCTGGACGCTCGTTCCCTCGCTGGTGCTGTGGGCGATGCAGTGGCGCAGCCGCGAGATCCGCAGGCGCGGCGCGGCTCTGGTCTGCTGGATCGCGGTGGTTTGCGCTGCCCATGTGGCGCTCGGGGCTCTCGGCTACGGCAAGCTGCTGCGTTATGTAATTCTCGTGACCCCCGCGACAATCGTGCTGTTCGCGCTGGGTGTCGGCGGAGCCGTCCAGGCGATCCGCGAGGGCAAGTGGCTGCCCGGCGGCAAGGCGCTCACGATCGCGATCCTGCTGCTGGCGGCGATCGGCCTCGGGCTGGAAGTGACGCAGGGCCTCAGGACGTCGCTGCTGGACAATCAAAGGCTCGACCTGATCCACCCGCTGCCGGTGCTGCGAGCGCTGTCGGCTCCACCGTGGATCGCCTGGTAGAACGTGCTATTCGAGGCGAGATCGCAGCACTGCGTGGAGGATCCGCGATGGGCAAAGAGTCACGGCAAACGAATGGGCTGAGGCTTCCGCTGCTCGTCTGCGGAGTCGCTGCGGCCTTCGCGCGTGCGGCGCTGGCCGCGGATCCGGCGCCGGCGACCGCGCCGGCACCCGCGGCGAAGCCCGCGCCGACGGAGTTCGAGGCGGCCTTCGGCGTAGGGGACGAGCTGCTGGCGAGGCTCGAGGCGCGCGGGGTTCGCGCCGATCCCTACCGCGCCGGGCGCACGCTCAGCATGAGCCGGAATGGCATCGTCGCAACCTCCTCCGTGCTGGCGTCGCAGGCCGGGCTCGACGCGCTGCGGCGAGGCGGCAGCGCGATGGACGCCGCAGTCGCCGCGGCCGCGGTCCTGAACGTGGTCGAGCCGATGTCCACTGGAATCGGCGGCGACGCGTTCTTCCTCTACTACGAGGCCGCGACCGGAAAGGTGCATGCGCTGAACGGCTCGGGGCGTTCGCCGCGCGGCCTGCGCCGCGAACACTTCGCCGAGAAGCAGCTCGAGCGCATGCCCGAGACGGGCTGGGAGTCGGTCAGCGTGCCCGGTGCTGCGGATGCCTGGGACGAGGGCGTCGCGCACTTCGGGCGCAGGCCCTTCGCGGAGCTGCTGATTCCGGCGATCGAATACGCCGAGCACGGCTTCCCGGTGACGGAGATCGTCGCCTATCAATGGAAGGCCAGCGAGGAGGCCCTGCGCGGCGATCCCTGGAGCGCGCGCAGCTATCTCGTCGAAGGGCGCGCGCCCGAGGCCGCGAGCGTGATGAAGCTCCCCGCGCTCGCGCGCTCGCTGCGGCAGCTGGCCGAGGGGGGCCGCGACGCTTTCTATCGCGGGCCGATCGCGCGGGAGATCGTGCGCTATTCACAGGAATCCGGCGGCTTCCTCTCGCTCGAGGATTTCGCGGAGCACCGCTCGACCTGGGTCGAGCCGATCCACACTGACTATCGCGGCTACGAGGTCTACCAGATTCCCCCGAACGGCCAGGGGATCGGAGTGCTGATGCTGCTGAACATCCTCGAGGGCTTCGATCTGCGCGCGCAGGGCTTCGACACGCCCGAGTACCTGCATACGCTGATCGAGGCCAAGAAGCTGGTCTACGCAGACCTCGCCGCGTACATCGCCGACCCGAAGCGGGCCGAGGTGCCGGTCGACACCCTGCTCAGCGACGAGTACGCGGCGGCGCGGCGCGCGCGCATCGATCCGAAGCGCGCGGCTTCCGTTCCGCTGCCCGCCGAGCTCCCGGGCGGGCACGACACCGTCTATCTGGTCGCGATCGACCGCGAGGGCAACGCCTGCTCCTTCATCAACTCGCTCTACGACGCCTTCGGCTCGAAGCTCACCGGCGGCGCGACGGGCATCGTGCTCCAGAACCGCGCAGCGGGCTTCTCGCTCGAGCCCGGCCACCGCAACGAGTACGCACCCGGCAAGCGCCCCTTCCACACCCTGATGCCCGGCATGGTCCTGCGCGGCGGGAAGCTCCACCTCGCCTACGGGCTGATGGGAGGAGCGATGCAACCCCAGGGCCACCTGCAGTTCCTGCTGCATCATCTCGACTTCGGCCTCGGGATCCAGGAGGCGATCGACGTGCCGCGCTGGTTCCACGCGCAGGACGCGATCGTGCTGGTCGAACACGGGACGCCGCGCGCGACGATCGATGCGCTGCGCGCGCTCGGACACGAGGTGCATCCCGCCGGCCTGCGCTTCTTCGGCGGCGCGCAGGCAGTGCAGGTGGACTCCCGGAGCGGCGTCTACCTCGGTGCCTCGGATCCGCGCAAGGACGGCGCAGCGCTCGCCTACTGAGCAGAGAGGCGAAGCCGAGCGGTGTGCGGGTGGGCCCGCACCGCGAAGCCGTTGCGCCAGACGCCGTCCCCCGCATGGCTGCGGGCGCCACCCTGGGCGTTGCTCTGGTTGGGATTCAGCCTCCGTTCCAGCTTGTGTTTGCACGCGAAGCTCCGCATCATGCCGCACTCGACGCGACCACGGGGGAGATCGATGCAACGACGTTTGGCCTTGATCCCGCTTCTCGGTTTCGCCTGCGCCTGTGCCGCGATGGTCGGTTGCGCACAGAGCTCGCAGTCCCAGGCGTCCCCTCCCCCTCGGGCGCTCACGATCTACCCGCAGAAGGGCCAGAGCTCGGCGCAACAGAACAAGGACAATGCCGAATGCCAGACGACGGCGTCGGCCCAGGCAAACTCCAGCAATACATGGGCGCAGATCTTCGCCGCCTGCATGTCGGGCCGTGGCTACGGCGTGCAGTAGGCGCAGCGCGGGCCTTCGGCGCCGCCGCCGCGCGTCCGCGCTTGCCGTCGCGGTGCTGTGTCTCGTCTCCGGACCCGGAGACGAGATCTCCGCCGAGACCGCCGCAGCGGATGTCGAGGCGGTGGCGGCCGCGGCGATCCAGGCCCGCCTGGAACGCGACCCCGCCTCGGGCCCGATCGCGATCGCGGGCAGCGAGCTGGCGTCGCGCGTGCTGCTGCCGAGCTTCTACGAACGGCGCCAGTTTCGCCCGGCCTGGTCGGACCCTGCGGACGTCGAGGCGCTGCTAGTCACGCTGCGGGGCAGCGAGAGCCACGGCCTCGACCCTGCCGACTACCACCTGGCGGCGCTGGAGCAGCTGCGTCTGCGGGCAGGCAGCGGCCCCGAGGAGAGCGCCGACTTCGATCTGCTGCTGACCGACGCGCTGATCCGCCTGAGCTACCACCTCGAGTACGGAAAGGTGGATCCCTCGAGCTTCGACGCCGACTGGAACTACAGCCACGAGCTCCCGGAAGACGACCCCGTCGCGGCGCTGCAGGGCGCGCTGGAGAGCCACCGGGTTCGCGAAGCCATCGATGCGCGCGCTCCGCAGGGGTGGATGTACGAGCGGATGCGCGCCCAGCTCGCGGATCTGCGGCGCGTGGCCGCCGCGGGGGGCTGGCCCCGTGTGCCGGAGGGCGAGACGCTGCGCCCGGGAGACTCGGATCCGCGGGTCGCTGCGATGCGCGCGCGCCTGGTCGCGGCGGGAGATCTGACGGCGTCCGCCGAGCCCTCCGAGGAGCTCTTCGATGAGTCCCTGGCCGAGGCCCTGCGGCGCTTCCAGGCGCGCCACGGACTCGATCCCGACGGCGTCGCGGGCGCGCGCACGCTCGCAGAGCTGAACGTCTCCGCAGCCGACCGCATCGATCAGCTGCGCGTCAACCTCGAGCGCGCGCGCTGGGTGCTCCACGACGTCCCCGAGCGCTTCGTGCTGGTGAACGTCGCCTCCTACGAGGTCGCCTACTTCGCCGACCGCAAGCTGGTGTGGCGCGCGCGCGCGCAGATCGGAAAGGAGGCGCGCCGCACTCCGATCTTTCGCAGCGAGATGAAGTACCTGGTGCTGAACCCCACCTGGACGGTGCCGCCGGGGATCCTCGCAAAGGACATCCTCTCGGCGGGCGCCAACGCCGGCGCCGTGGTGCAGCGCAAGGGCCTGCGCGTGTTGGACGCGTCGGGGCGAGAGGTATCCCCCGCGAGCCTGAGCTGGGGGCGCTATTCGGCGCGCAACTTCCCCTACACCCTGCGCCAGGATCCGGGCCCGAAGAACGCGCTGGGGCGCGTCAAGTTCATGTTCCCGAATCCCCACCTCGTGTACCTGCACGACACACCCTCGGTGGAGAACTTCGAGCGCAGCGAGCGCGCCTTGAGCTCGGGCTGCATCCGCATCGAGCGGCCGCTCGAGCTGGCCACGCAGCTGCTGGGGTCCTCCGGCGGCTGGAGCCGCGAGCGCATCGACTCGGTCGTCGCGTCCGGGAAGACCACCACGGTCTGGCTGCCGGAGCCGCTGCCGGTGCTGCTGATCTACTGGACGGCGCTGCCCACGCTGGAGGGCGAGATGCGCTTCTTCCGCGACCTCTACCGGCGCGATCCGGAAGTCCTCGCCGGGCTGCAGCAGGCCTTCGCGTTCCGGCGCGCCGCGCGCGAGGCGGTCTCGGGCAGGCTCTAGCTGCGAGCCTACGATCGCGTAGAGTACGCCTCCGCATGGCTGCCGATTTTGCACCCGATCAGGTCGACTTCTACCTCGCAGATCCGGACGCCGCCTTCCGCCGGCTGCGCGCCGAAGACCCGCTGCACTGGTATGCGGAGGGCCCCTTCTGGTGCGTCACCCGGCACGCCGAGGTGGTCGAGATCTCGCGCCGGCCGCGCAGCTTTTCGTCCGCGCACGGCACCCAGCTCTTCGAGATCCCGCAGCGGCTCGCGGGGCAGCGGCTCGAGCTGGAGGGCGCGCCGTCGATCATCCAGATGGATCCGCCCGAGCACAACCGGCATCGCAAGCTCGTGATCGGCGCGTTCACGCCGCGCATCATCGCGGCGCTCGAGGCGCGCGTGCGCGCGCTCGCGCGCGAGAGCGTGGCCGCGATCCGCCCCGGCGAGCCCTTCGACTTCGTGGAGCAGATCGCGATCCCGCTGCCGATGTTCGTGATCGCGGAGCTGCTCGGCGTGCCGAGCTCCGACTACGACGCCTTCCGTCGCTGGTCCGACGTGATGATCGACGCCGGGAGCCACGGGCCGCGCCCAGAGACGCTGGGCACCGTCGTCGAGCTGTTCAGCTACATGCTCGCGAAGATCGAGGAGCGCCGGCACTCGCCGCGCGAAGACGTGCTCTCGAAGCTCGCGCTCGCCGAGATCGACGGCGTGCGCCTCAGCGATCCGGAGCTCGGCGCCTTCTGCCTGACGCTGCTCGTCGCCGGCAACGAGACCACCCGCAACCTGATCTCGGGAGGCATGCGCGCGCTGCTGGACGACCGCGCGCAGTGGCAGAAGCTGTGCGCGGATCCCTCGCTGGTCCCGAACGCGATCGAGGAGATGCTGCGCTACGTGAGCCCGATCCAGAACTTCGCCCGACGGGTCGAGCGCGATACGCAGCTCGCGGGAAAAGCGCTGCGCGCCGGCGAATACGTCGCGCTCTGCTACGGCTCTGCGAACCGCGACGAGGCCGTGTTCGGCGCGGACGCCGACCGCTTCGACATCACGCGCGCGAATGCCGCCCGCCATCTCGCCTTCGGCTTCGGCGAGCACCTCTGCCTCGGCGCTTCACTCGCGCGTCTCGAAGCGCGCGTGATGTTCGAAGAGCTGATCGCGCTCGGCCCTGGTTTCAGCTTCGCGGGAAAGCCCCGGCGCATGCCTTCGACTCTCGTGAACGGCGTCGTCGAGATGCCGGTGGTCTTCGAAGCGCGGGCCTGAGCGCGCGCCAGTGCCGGGTCGCGCAGCTCAGCCCGGCAGCGCGAACATCAGCGCCACCATCCGCAGCGGCTCCGGGCCGACCGGCCGCCAGCGGTGATTGGTGGCGCGCTGGATCACGACGCCACCCGGGCCCAGCACGAGCGGCGCAACGCCCGGCAGCGAGAGCTCGACCTGGCCCGAGACGATCACGTCGACGTCGATCGTCGCGGTGGTGTGCCAGCCGGCTTCGCCCGAGTCGTGGCCCGCGGGCAGCTCGACCATCCGGAACGCGATGCCGCCCCCTCGCGGCTCGAGCGACCAGCCGGGCGGCGGGTCTCCGCCCTGCTCGGGGCGCAGCAGCGGACCGCCGGTCTGCCACAGCTCCGAGATCGTCACGTCGCCGGGCCCGGCCGGCTGCAACACGTTAGGCGGAGGCCCGACGCTGAGGGCGCGAGAGCGCCCATCGGGACCCGCTTCGGTCACGAGGCGGCGCGGGCCGGGCCCTCCCGCCGCGCCCGCGCGCGGTGCCAGCGGCTCGCGCGGCGCCGGGGCCTTCGGGTCCGGGCGCAGCATCACCGCGAGATAGGTGCAGGGGCGATCGCCGGCGACGCGCCAGCGGTGCCCGGTCGCGCGCTGCACGACGGCGTCTCCGCGGCGCAGCAGGTGGTCGCCGTCGTCGAGGCCGAGCGCGATCTCGCCGTCGAGGATCACCTCGAAGTCGAGCGTGTCGGTCGTGTGCCAGCCACGGCGCTTCGGGTCTTCGCCCGCGACCGCGAGCCAGCGCTCCTCTCCGCTCGCACCCGCGGCAGGCGCGGGCAGCCGGATCACGCGAACCGTCGCACCGCCCGGCGCCGGGTGCAGCGGGAAGTCCGCACCGGCGGAATCGCCGCCGGAACGGGCGTCGCGCGGGGCGCTGTCGAAGACGAGCACCTCGCTCACGCCGAAGCCGCCCGCGCCTTCGATCGTCTTCGGCGGCGCGCCGTCGCTGAGGAAGCACTCGCGCCCGCTCGCGTCGTGACCCGTGACCACCCTTCTCACGAAGCCCATGGAACCTCCGCGCCGTTCAGGAGCGGAATTCTACTCTTCCGCTCCGACAGATCGGCAGCGAACTTTTCGCAGGCGAAGCCCGTCGAGAGTGGCAATCGACTGGACACCTCGAGCAGCTCTCCGCGGCGGTCGCGCGGCTGCGGTGCGAGCCAGGCTCGATTGCTAGTCGTATTCGACGAGGGCTTCGAGGCGGGCGTCCCCAGCTTGCGCCATGCGCAGCCGCGTCATGCAGGCCATGCAGTAGAGACGGTCGCCCGCGCGCAGCTCGCGCGGCGAGCGGATCACGACCTTGCAGACGGGACACAGCACTTCGTTCTCCGCGAGCGCGTCGCCCGCACCGCGCCAGCGCCGGTAGAAGCGGCGGTAGCGCGCGGGCACCTCGTCGAAGCCGGTGTCGTTCGCGAGCTCGAAGCGGCGGCGCTCGCCCGCCGGCGCCGCGTGCTCTGCGTCGCCCTCTGCGCGGCGCTCGCTCACAGCCCCAGACGCGCCTGTGCCTGACGGTAGCCGCGCGCGATCTCCTCGAGCCTCGAGCTGGGCACGCCGAGCTCCTGCACCGCGTGCTCGAAGGTCGCGAAAGCGAGCTGATCGAGGCGTCCCTTCACCCCTGCGATGCGCGCGCGCAGGCCGGGGTCTGCGCGCAGGCGCCGGCCGATCTCGTTCTCGCCGAAGCCGAGGTGGCGGCGCTCGTCGCACAGGATGCGCTCGAGCAGATCGCGCGTGACGGGGTCGGCCTGCGCGATGTGCGCGTGGAATACGCCGTACTCCATCGACTCGAGCACGACATTCTGCGCGAAGATCGCCGTTTCCCATTCGCCCGCATCGACGAGCTGCAAGAGCTGGCTGCGGAACTCGCGAATCGCCGGCGCGGCGCGCGTCTCGACCGCGCGCTCCGGATCCGCGATGCCGAGCTCGCGCATGCGCTCGAGCAGCACTTCGACGTGCCGCGCCTCGTCGACGGCCTGCGTGGCCAGGAAGATCTTCGCGTGCTGATTCGGCGCGAGCCGCACCAGGCTGCCCGAGGCCTCGAGCGCCGCCGTCTCGCCGACGCAGTAGGTCGAAAGCGTATTCAGCAGGCGCTCCCGGTCCGGGTACGCGAGCGGCGCATCCGGGATTCCGATCCGGTGCCCGTGGTGGGTGTCCGCGAGGAAGCCCGACACCGCCTCGAACCAGTGCTGGAACGAGTGGACCTCGGAGCGCAACCGCTCCGGGTCGAGCGAGTGGACGTCCCAGCCGGGCTCGGCGCTCATCTCAGGCCCCGCGCCGAGGCTTCCGCCCCCGAGGCGTCACGGCCGCCGCGGCGTGCGGTACTCGAGGCCCATGCGCGACAGGCGCTGCTTGAAATCGCGCAGCACCGTGTTGGCGAGCGCGCGCTCGAGCGCCGCGGGCTCGGCCGTCGCGAGATTCACGCCGTGCCAGCTGCCCGGGGCGCTCCCCTGGTCTGCCACGACCTCGCGCGCGTGCGCGAACTCCTCTTGCACCTGCGCGCTGCGGAACTGATCCGCGAAGGTGGCCAGCATGAAGTAGGACATCTCCTCTTGCAGGCGCTCGATCTGGTCCTTCTTCTCCGGGTGCTCGCGCACCAGTGACCCGATGCGGTTTTCGCCGAAGCCCACGTGCCGGCGCTCGTCTGCGATCGTGCCGGAGAGCGTGCGCGCGAACTTCGGATTCGAGGCCTGGTTCGCCGCGTGCATCATCTCGAAGACCGAAAACGCCATGCCCTCGAGGATCACGTTCTGGCCGACGACGCCGGCCACGAAGTCCCGCCGATCGACCGTCTCGAGCAGCAGCTGCGCGAACTGCACGAGGTTCGGGTTCGCGCGCTCGATCAGCAGGTCCTCGAGCTCGTCGTCCTTCACCCCGAGATCGAAGAGCCGCTGCGTGAAGATCTCGACGTGGCGCGCCTCGTCGAGGGTCTGCGTCGCGAGGAAGCGCTTGCTGGCTTCGTCCGGCGCGGCGTTGATCAGCCCCGAGGAAGCCGCGAGCGCACAGCGCTCGCCGACCACGAGCTGCACCGTCACGCGCAGCGCCTGCTCGCGCAGCGTCGGATCCGTGAGCAGGATCTCGGGCTCGAGGTCTCCGGGTGCATGCCCGTGCTCGCTGCCCGCGAGATAGCCCTGCGGGCACGACTCGAGCCAGTGCTGGATGGAGTACGCGTCGAGAAAGTTGCTCATGATCGCCTCCGAGCGCAGCGCGCTGCACGGAGTGCGTGCAAGGCGCGTGCCGGGGAGGTCTGCGCTGCGGCTTCGCGCTGCTCTCGCAACGGGAGCGCTGGGACACCGGGCCCGGCGGGCACGGCTGCGCGTGGGGCGCCGCTCTACAGCGCGCGGCTCGGACCGGGGTCGTCCTGGCCAGGGCTCTTCCCCCGCGCAGGGAGCCGCAGGCAGTTGCAGGCCATCGGGTTATGCGACGGGGCGCAGGCGGTAGCGGATCGGGAAGTGCTCGGTCCCGAGCACCAGGTTCGAGGTCACGCGTGGCCACGCGCCGCAGCGACTGCGGCGGCGACGCCCCAAAGCGCCGCGCCACGGGCAGCGCGCGCCCGAACGCAAGCGTTCAAAATACCGTCTTCGTCATCGCCTCGAAGTCCCAGTACGAGCGCAACAGCGTGATCTTCCCGGCCTCGTCGACCTCGTAGAGGTTCACCACCTCGCACCACGCGACCTTCCCGTCCGGCGACTTCGTCGTGATCGTGCCGACGGCGACGCAGGCATTGCCGCCGCCCGCGGTCTGCCGGAGCTGGAAGCGAATCGCGCCCGGCCGGATGTGATCCGCACAGAACTTCTTGATCGCGGCCTTCCCGAAGTGCCCCTTCCCGCTCGGATCGAAGGGAGAAGGCCCATAGGGATCCTGCACCACCGCATTCTCGGCGAACAACTCGAGCCACTCGGCGCCCTTCCCTTCGCAGGCGAGCTGGATCGAGCGAATCGCCGCGCGCCGCGCGGGGGTCTGGGGGGCGTCGAGCAGGACCTGGATGGACATGAAGGACTCCTTCGGAATGCTTCGAGGGCGCTTGGGGGAAGTAGTCGCCCTGCAATAGGGCAACGCATTCCAACCGCTCTGGACACGCATTTGCGTCCTCGGAGTTCGGGTCGCGTGGTCAGTCGTACAGGAGAAATCCCTCGGATACCTCGAGATCGGTCGACCGACAGCGGGGGCATCGCGGGGGCGCGTCGGCGCTCAACCTCCCGCCGCAGCGTTCGCAAGGCGCCGCCCGCGCGGCGACCCGTTCGGCCCAGTCGACAGCCTGATTGTCGATTTCGGCGTTCTCGGGTCGGGGAACGGATCCCGTTTGCCCGCAGTCTTCACAGTTGAACTCGACGAACTGCCAACCACCGCCCGCGCGGATCTCGAAGTGCTTGTCGCATCGCCTGCAACGCGCAGAGGACATCGAGCCCACGAGCCGGATGATACCTGCCGAGCCGCGCTTCCGAAATCGATTTCCCTCGCACCCAGTGCCCGCAACTGCAGCGCCCGTGCTCCCGGATCAGACGCGGCTACCCCACCGCCCTCGGCGGAGCGCCCTCCCCGGGCGCCCGCAGCAGCCACCCGATCCCTGGTAGGCGCAGCAGCTCCGGAAAGGTCTGCTCGACTTCCAGCCGCCGCCGCGAGAGCGCGAGAATGCCCGCGGACACGATGCCCGCGAGCGGCACGCTGAGCCATATTGGCGGCTCCGCGAGCCGCTGCACGAGCAGGAGCCCCGCCGCGCCCGCAGCAATCAACGCGTAGAACGAGAGGAACTTCCACTCGAAGATCCGGATCTCCCCCGCGCTGCGCAGGCCGGCCTGGGAGAGCAGGTTCTGGAAGACCAGTACGCCCGCGGCGGCGAGCGCGGCGCCGAGGGCGCCATGGCGCGGGATCAGCCAGAGCGCGAGTCCGAGGTTGCAGGCGAGGCAGAGCAGGTCGATCGCGAGGCCGAGGCGCAGGCGGCCGAGCAGCTTCAGCGTGAGGTGATTGAAGCCGAGCGCGGCGTTCAGGTAGTAGGCCACGGCCAGGATGCGCAGCAGCTCTGCCGAGGCCTGGTAGCGCTCGCCGTAGAGCAACAGCGTCACGGGCTCGGCGAGGCAGGCCGTGAGTGCGAAGATCGGAAACGAGAGCAGCGCCATCCAGACGGCCGTGCGCCAGTAGAGGGCGCTGACTGCGGCGCGGTCGCCGCGCGCGAGCAGGCGCGCAAGCACGGGCGTGTAGAGCAGCGCGAAGCTGCCCATCACGAGGGTATTCAGATTGGCCGCGGGCAGGATTGCGCGCAGGCTCGCGACCTCCGCGGGCGCGCGGTAGTAGCCGAGCAGCAGCGTCGGGATCGCCTGTGTCGCGAGCGAGACGAGGTCCGAGGCGAAGAGCGGCAGCGAGACGAGCGCGAGCTCCCGGAACGGAAGCGCGCGCAGCGAGACGCGGAGCTGCGCGAAGGCGCCCTGGCTGCGCAGCAGGCGCAACAGCACGACGCCGTTGATGCTGAGGCCGAGGGCCGTCGCCGCGACGTAGCTGTAGGCGAGGAACGCGACGCCTGCGTCGAGCAGCCCACACAGCAGCACCACCGCGAGACGCAGGACCGGCGCGAGCACGTGACGGCGGAAGAAGATCGCGCCCGCGTGCGAAAAGCTCGCGAAGATCGAGATCGCGAGGCGCTCGAGGCCCTCGATCGGGATCGCGACGAGCAGGATCAGCAGCAGCTGAACCGGCTCGCGGTTGCCGCCGGCCAGGCGCGTGAGCCACTCGGGTGTCGACCACGCAGCACACAGCAGCGCGAGGCCGAGCAGCACTACGACGCCCGCGGCGAGCGCGATGCCCGCGAGCATGCGCGCGGGCTCGCCGCGCTCGTGGCAGCTCGGCACGAAGCGCGAGAGGCCGCCCGGAAGTCCCAGCGTGACGACGCCCTCGAGCAGCGCAACGGCCGCGAGCGCGTAGGCGAAAGCGCCGTATGCGTCGGTTGCGAAATGGCGCACGATCAGGAGCTGCGCGACGAAATTCAACCCGAGCGAGAGCAGGCGCCCTGAGAGCAGCAGGCTCGAGCCGCGCAGGTGCTCCCGGGCCGCGTCCTGCGGGCGTGCCGCAGCAGCGGGATCCCGGGCCTCCGGCATCAGATCTCCCGCAGGTCGCCCAGCGTGAGCTGCCAATTCTCGCGCGCGAAGGGCGCACCGCCGAAGCTCGGGTCCATCACGCGAATCACGAGCTGGTAGCCCTTGGCGTGCAGACGCAGTCCGCGGCCGAGAAGATCGCGCGCGATCGCCTCGGGGAACTGCGCCTGCACGAGGTCTGCTGAGACGACGGCGTCGAGCTCCGCGCGCAGCGCGCGCAGTGCAGAGGGCTCGGCGTTTCGCAACAAGAGATCTTCCAGCACCACCCGGTGCGCCGAATGGTGCTCCTCGGCGCGGAAGATCAGGCAGCCCTCGAGGCGGCCCTGGCGGCGCGTCGCGACGGCCCAGTAGCGCAGCCCCGGGTGCTGCGCATAACGCCAGTACAGGCTCTCCCAGCTGTGTGCGGTGTGGAAGCTCGAGGCGTCGCGAGCGCGGTCGTCGGCGAGCAGCGCCTCGATCTGTTTGCGCTCGTCTCGCAGCAGGGCCTCGACCGGAATCGGGTCGCCGCGGAACGCGCCCAGGGCTTCGCTGCCATGCGCCGGGCCGGCCTCCCGCTTTGCGCGCCACCACGCGCGCAGCGCGCGCAGCGGGCGCCGCACGCGCACCTGCGCCCCCAGCATGCCCGCGGATTTTCGCCCATCGCGCTGCGCGAGCCGAGACGAGTTCAGGTTCGGGGTGTAGAAACCGAGCGGAAGGCCCATCTGCTTCAGCTCGACGAAGCCCGCCTTCGCAATCTGGCTCGCGACGCCACTGCGCTGCAGCGCCGGATCGGTCGCGAGGTCGACGCTGCGCATCGCGGTCACGCTCTGCTCGCCGCGCCGCAGGCCCCAGTGCAGCATCGAGCTGGTGCCGACGATGCGGCCCTCTTGAATCGCGACCAGCACGCGCGAGGCTCCGAATGGGTTCGCGAAATGTTTCCAGTGCCAGACGGCGGCCGGATCGCGATAGCGCTCCCAGCGCGGCAGCGCGCGCGTGAGCAATGCGACGACCTCCGCCGCGTCTTCGGGTCGGTAGCGCCGGATCTCGCGCGCAACCGGAGCCTCGAGCGCACGCCCAGACTCGCGAATGGCTGCCTCGCTTGCGTCCCGACTCCGGTCCCGGAAAGCCGGAGGGCTCGCGGGAGCGCTGAATTCGAACACCTTGAACGCCTTCTTGCCTTCGCGTTGCCAGCTGCGGCTCGGGCCACGCAGTCGTTCGCGCTGCTCCAGCCTATCACGCGCCGGCGAGCCATGAGTGAAGACCGCCTCGTCGCTCGGTGCAGCGCGCGCAGCTGGAGGCCGCGCCGGAAGCGCTACTTCGAGGCTCGCAGCTCGGGGGTCGCGCGCACCTGGGTTCCGCCACCGGCGATGCCGTTGCGCAGCTCCTCGTGCCCTGCCGAGAAGTCGAGGCTCGTGAGCCAGAGCCGCAGCAGGTGGCGCTTGCGGTCCGGCTCGTCCCAGTCCTCGTACTCGCTGCGCTTGTGCAGGATCGAGGCGTTCTTGAGCCACTGGATGTCGCCCGGCTCGAAATGCATGTCGAGGCTGAAACGCGGGTCGTTCGCGAGCCGTTCGATCGCCTCGACGCCCGCCTGCTGCGCGGCCGAGAGGCGCGGCGCAGCCGCGAAGCGCTGGCTGTTGCGGATGTACCAGGGCAGGAAGAACACGCGCAGCCGCCCTGCAGCAGCATGGCAGATCGGAATTTCGAACCATGGCTGCGCTCCCGCGCGCTGCTGGCCGTGCTCATCGTGCGGAAACTTCTCGAATAGCGCCGGAACCAGCTCCGGCCGGGTCGCAAAGATCTCGTCGAAGATCGCCACCGAGCTCGCGATCCGGCTCACGCCGCCGCTCTTGCCGCTGCGCAGGCAGAAGAGGCCGACGATGTCCGCGCCGTCGGTGTGGAACTCCTGCTCGGCGCGCGTCTTGTAGAGCCGAACGCCTGGCGCGGGCGCGACGCCGGTGTCGCGCACGTGCCCGAGCAGATCGCCCTCGCTGTTCTGCGGCACGGGCGTTCCCATCTGCAAACCGAGGCCCCAGTAGATCTCGGCGCACTGCTCTTTGCTGTGCTCGAGCACCGGGAATCCCTTCAGCAGCACGAAGCCACGGCCATGGTTCAGCTCGCGCATCCAGGCTGCGATGCGCGGCGCGAGCGTCGGAAGCGGAAAATCCTCGGCGTGCCACTGCGCCATCGGCTTTCCCGTCGCCGCCGCCGCCGCGCGTGCCGCGCACAGCTCCGCGATTTCCGAATCGGTGAGCCGAACCCGCCACGCATCGCTGCGCGCGAGCTCGGAACCGCGCCACGCATCGGGCGTCCTGAACTGGGCCTGCGGCACCTGCGGCACGGCGGCGCTCCTCTCGCTGCTCAGCGGGTCTTCAGCTCCGAATATTCGAAGTTCTGCACCGGTCATCGCTCACCTCCGCCGCGCGCACTCTAGACCCCGGAGGCTGAGCTTGCGGGGCGGACCTCGGAGTTGCAATGCCGTTCGCGCCGCGCGCCGGGTATGCTGATATGGCGCGCGCGGCGCCGCGCGCCTGGAGCAAGCGATGGCGAGCCCGGCTGCAGATCCGAATGCCCGAGCCCTCGCGAGCTGGCTCTCCGGGCGCTGCGCGATCGCCGGCATCGGCCAGACGCCCTACACGCGTGGCACCGAGCGCAGCACCCTGGAGCTGCACCTCGAAGCCGCGCTGGCTGCGCTCGCCGACGCCGGCCTCGAAGCGGACGAGATCGACGCGCTGATGCCGAACGAGATGTCCGGCGTGATCACCGAGGATCTCGCGCTCTGCCTCGGGCTTCCGGAGCTGCGCTTCAGCTCGACGATCCGCACCGGCGGCGCGAGCTTCATCTCCGCGATCCAGAGCGCCTGCCTCGCGATCGCGGGTGGCGTCGCGCGCTGCGCGCTGCTCACGGCCGGCCGCCGCGGTTATTCCGCACAGCGCGTCTCGAAGACCTCGGAAGGCTCGATGCTGCCGATGCCGATCCTGGCCACGATGGATGAGTTCGAGCGGCCCTACGGAAATAGCGTCGCCGCGCAGTGGTTCGCGCAGGCCGCGCGCCGGCACATGCACGAGTTCGGAACCACGAGCGAGCACTTCGGCCAGATCGCGGTCGCGTGCCGCGCGCACGCGAATCTGAATCCGCGCGCGCTCATGTACGGCAAGCCGATGACCCTCGCCGATCATCAGGCCTCGCCGCTGATCGCCGACCCGCTGCGCCTGCTCGACTGCTCGCTCGAAACCGACGGCGCCGCGGCCGTCGTGATCACGAGCCGAGAGGGGGCGCGCAACCTGCGCCAGCGCGCGATCCCGATCCTCGGCCTCGCCGAGGGACACGGCGACCCGCCGACCTCGATCACGCAGAAACACGACATGACCGAGATCGAGGGCCTGCGGCGCGCGGCGCCGCTGGCCTTCGGCATGGCGGGTCTGGTGCCGGACGACATCGACTGCGCGCAGATCTACGATGGCTTCAGCTGGATCACGCTCGCGTCGCTGGAAGCGCTCGGCTTCTGCAAGCAGGGCGAAGGGGGGCCCTTCGTGCAAGGCGGGCGGATCCAGCTCGGCGGCTCGCTGCCGCTCAACACCGCGGGCGGGCTGCTCTCCGAAGCGCACGTCTCCGGCGCGAACCACGTGCTCGAAGCCGTGCGCCAATTGCGCCGCGAGGTCGAGCCCGCGCGCCAGGTTCCGAACTGCGAAACCGCGCTGGTGACTTGCGAGGGCGACTTCCACGAGGGATCCGTGATGATCCTCGCGCGGGAATGACGGTGGACGGGGTCCAGCGACCGCTGCCGCAGCCGACCGCGCTCAGCGCGCCCTTCTGGGACGCCGCGAAGCGCCACCAGCTCGTGATCCAGCGCTGCAGC
>CAYTJA010000292.1:0-8778 GCA_964437835.1 uncultured Spirochaetales bacterium | reverse complement strand
TGTGCCGCGCGTTCGCGCGCCGCACGCAGCGCCTCCATCTCGCGCTGGAAGCGCACCAGCAGTCGGGTGTCGTGCACGAGCAGGCGCCGCAGCGAATAGATCCGCGAGAGGAAGTCGCGCAGGCCTTCGGCCGCGAACAGCAGCGGCAGCGCGCCGAGCTCTCCGGCCTTGTAGAGCCCCACCGCGCGCGAGCTCATCGCGCGCCGCAGACCCGCAAGCCTGGCCTCGATGCCGCGCGTCTGCGAGCGGATGCGCGCGAGGTCACGCAGGGCGGCGTTCTCGGCGCGGCGCGAGCGCTCGAGGCCGCGCGCGAGCTCGGTCACCGAGCGGTCGAGAGCCTCGAGTGCCTCGAGCACCCCGCGCCCCTCGATCTCGAAGCGGGCGACACGCGCGCGGCTCTCGCCGACCGCCGCGCGCAGGTTCTCGAGCTCGCCCTCACGCCCGCCCGCCGCGAGTCCGGCGCGCGCCGCGAGAGCGGTCGACAGCAGCGCCGCAGCAGCCCACGCGAGCCGCCGGGCCTTCACGCGCGCAGGCCGCCGGCCAGCGCGGCCGCAGAGCCGATCAGCCCGAGCGCAGATCCGAAGCCCACCAGGGCCGCCGCCTCGGCCGCGGCGAAGAAGCGCGGCTGCACCCCTCCGAGCACCAGCTCGAGCCCGAACGAGATCTGCGGCAGCGCGAGCTCGAAGATTCCGAGCAGCACCAGCATCGCCAGCAAGCCCCCGAGCAGGCCCTGGATCGCGCCCTCGAGCAGGAAGGGCAGCTGCATGAAGCTGCGGCTGGCGCCGACGAGCGAGAGGATCTCGAGCTCGTCGCGGCGTCCGACGATCGCGAGGCGGATCGTATTGCCGATGATCAGCACGGCCGCCGCAGAGACGATCCCCGCAACGCCGAGGCCGAGGCCGCGCAGCAGCTCGAGCGCGCGCAAGTAGCCCTCGACCCACTCCCCTCCGGAGCTCAGGTCTTCGATTCCCGGCGCTCCGGAGAGGCGCGCCGTCAGTGCGGCCAACCCGGCCGGCGAGCGCTGCTCCGCGACCAGCACGATCTCGAGCGACGCCGGGAGCGGGTTGTCTTCGAGCCCCTCGAGCAGCGCGCTGCCGCGCCCGACTCCCTGCTGGAAGCGCTGCAGCGCCTCCTCCTTGCGGATCCAGCGCACACTCTCGACCTCGGGCAGTGCCTCGATCTCGCTCATCAGCGCGCGCGACGCCTCCGGATCGAGATCCTCCTCGAGATAGGCCGCCACGTGGAGGTCGGAGCCCACGCGGTCGAGCAGCCCCTGCATGTTGCGCAGCAGCAGCAGCAATGCGCCCAGCAGCACCAGCGCGATCGCGATCGTCGCGACGGCCACGGTCGTCGTGACCGGGGCGCCGCGCAGCCCGCGCAGCGCGCTGCGGGCGAAGCAGGCCAGGAACACGCCCGCGCGCTTCACGTCCGCGCCACCAGCGCCCGCGTCTCGCCCGCAAGGCGGCCGCCCTCGAGCCGGATCGAGCGCTTGCCGTAGCGGCGCACGAGGTCGAGTTCGTGGGTCGCGACGATCACCGTCGTGCCGCGCGTCGCGGCGCTCGCGATCAGGTCCATGATCTCGAGCGTGAGGTCGGGGTCGAGGTTTCCGGTCGGCTCGTCCGCGAGCAGGATCTGGGGCTCGTTCACGAGCGCGCGCGCGATCGCGACGCGCTGCTGCTCGCCACCCGAGAGCGAGAGCGGAAAGTGGTAGCGGCGGTGCTGCAGCCCGACCTGCTTCAGCACGTCGAACACGCGCGCGCGCGTCCGACTGCGCGGCGTGCCCTCGACGTCGAGCGCGAGCGCGACGTTCTCCTCGACGGTGAGGCGCGAGAGCAGCTTGAAATCCTGGAACACCACGCCGATCCGGCGCCGCAGCGGCGGCACGCCGGAAATGCCCAGCCGCGCGATGTTCCGGCCGAGCACGAGCAGCTGCCCGTCGGACGGGCGCTCGGCTGCGAAGATCAGGCGCATCAGGCTCGACTTGCCCGCGCCGCTCGGGCCCGTCAAGAACAGGAACTCGCCGCGCCCGATCTCGAGCGAGACGTCCCGCAGCGCATAGCTCCCGGGCACGTAGGACTTCGAGACGTGGTAGAGCGCGATCGCGCTCTCGCCGCGCGCCGCACCGGGCAGAGGGGGCGCGCCCGCACCGCGGCCGAAGGGCCAGCGCCAACTGGGAAGCTCGAGCCTCACCCGCTCCTGCGCGACGCGCGCGCCTTGTCGACGAGAAAGTCCAGGATCAGCGTGTCGAGGCTCTTCTCGGAGACGACGCCGTCGCCAAAGCTGCGCCGCGCGGCCGGCGCGAGCGGCGGCGCGGGCGCGGCCGCCGGCGCCACAGGCGCGGCGGGCGCAGGCGTGGGCACGAGGCGCGGCTCGGTACTGGCTCCGCGAGGCGGATCCGTGCGCGCCCGCTCGGGCCGAGGGGCTGGCGGCGGGCCTTCCGGTCGCGTGTGGGCGCGCGCGGCACCGGCGCCGTCCAGGCGCTCGGCGATCACTGCGTCGAACTCCCCATGCTCGAGGCGCGCGAGCATCCGCTTGTGCTGCGCCTCCATCAACGCGCGCACGGCGCGGTTCAGATCCGGCGCGTCGAGACGCTCTGCGTAGCTCGTCTTCTCCGAGGCGAGGATCGTCCCGCCGCAGTACACGTGCGTGATCAGATGCGGGTGCGCGCGCCCGGAGTCCTCGGTCTGCACGTGGAACACCCGCCCGCGGTGTCGGACATTGGTGTTGAAGCCGGTGATCATCGCGCGCGCTACTCCCCGCCCCCTGCGGCGCGGGCTCAGTCTCGGCTGCGCAGGGCAGCTTGTCCAGCCGGCGCCCGGCGCAATAAATCGGCGGAACGGCTGGGGATCTGAACCTCGGTTGCGGGCTCAGGAACCTCCTCCGCGGCCTCCGGAGGAGCCCCGGAGCACCGGAATCTCCGGCGCTCCGGGGCTCGGGGCGGCGGCGCGGATTGGGGGACGCGTGAACCGCCGCCGGAGAAGTCAGCGCCGTGCGGCGCGCCGGAGCCGCTGTGGCCGGCTGGCGCGCGCGAGCAGCAGCAGCCCGCTCGCGAGCTGGGCAACGGTTGCGGGCTCGGGCGCGAGCAGGGCTGCGCTCCCGGGGGTGGGCGCGGCGAGAACGGCAAAATCGAGCGCGTTGTCCCCGCTGTCGGCATCCGCGAAGAGCCGGGCCAGGCTGGTGCCCGCAGCCCCGTCCGCGGCCGGGTTGCCCTCCCCGGCGAAGATCTCGCCCGGCGCGAAGACGCCGTAGCCGATCGCGTCGAGCACGCTGGCGCCCTGCCGCAGCACGACCGAATCCGGCCCGTTCTGGAAGTCGAAGTTCGCGAGCTGATCGGCGCCCGCGACCAGCGTCGTGCCATCCGCAAGGGCGTCGGCCAGCACGAAGAAGCCGTCCCCCGGAATCGAGCCCGAGAGCGCGAGGGTCGGCCCGGGATCCCCGTTCGCGCCGTTGATCCCCTCGATGAACAAGCCGTCGAGCGGCGTCCCCGGCAGCCCGTAGAGTTCGACGAAGGAGAGTCCGTCGTCGCTGCCGACCGCGTCGTAGAACAGCTCGGAGATCAGCGGCAGCGCGGCCGCCGGCAGCGGCGCGCAGGCGAGCGCTGCGCCCGCTGCGAGCCCAATCCAATGCAATTGCTCGAGTTTCATGGAGTCCTCTTCTGCCTGGGACCGGGTGAATGCGTGGCGGCCGCCGCGAGGCGCCGCGAGAACCAGCCGCCCGTCCAGCCGTCGATGCCGGCGGCGAGCTCCTCGGCGCGCACGCGCATGCGCAGCGCGACGGGAGACTCGGGATCGGCCTCCAGCGCGAGCTCGCCCAGCACGCGCCGGCGCTCGAAGTAGAGCTGGTTCAGCTCGTCGAGCACGTCGTCGCGCAGCTCGATGCGCTCGCGCGCCTCCTTCTCGACGTCGATCGATTCCGGGTGATAGGCGAGATCGCCGAGATCCCAGCTCGCGACCAGCGCGAGCCCGAGCTTCCGGCCGTCGCCCCAGTCGCGACCCTGCAGCTGGCGGATCTCCCCGGCGCTGAAGCTCTGGTTCTGGTCGGCCCCGCGGTCGCGATCGCGCTGGTAGTCGCCGTGCAGCGTCACCACCGGCAGCCAGCCGCGGCTGCGAACGCCGCGCGCGAGCGCTTCGATCCCCTCGCGGCGCAGGCCGAGATAGTCGATCGCAGCCAGGTGCAGCTCGGAGATCTCGGGCTCGGCGGGCATGGGAAGCGAGGCCGGAGGCCCGGGGCGCGCTGCGAGCGCAGGCCGCGCGGGAAGCGAGGCTGCCCCGCCGCTGACGAGGATCCCGGCCGAGGTCGCGGCGTAGACGCGCTGCGCATGCGCGGCGAGCGCCTGCACCTCGACGCGCGCCGCAATGCCCTGCGCGAAGCGCCAGGGCCCCGCCAGCGCCGGCGCCGCGGCGATGCCGCGATCCGTCGCAAGCCAGAATTCATCTCCAGCGGCGAGCAGGCGCCGCAGCAAGACGCCGGGCGCGAGCGCGGGCTCGATGCGCGACCAGCGACCGTCCGCGCCGAGCGCGGCGAGCGCGCCTCCGCGCAGCGCGACGAGTGCGGCGCCCCCGACCTCGAGCGCGAGATCGACCACCGCGCCTTCGCCTGGGACCGCCGAATCCAGCCGCCGCGACACCGCCGAGATCGCGGCCTCGGAGCCCGGCTCCGCGCTGCCGCGGTCGAGGCTCGCGACGAAGCTGCGCCAGAGCTCCTCGCCCGAGGCGCTGATGCAGCTGTAACCACCGGCTACCGCACGCAGCGCGACCGCCTGCGCGGGGCCCGCGGGCAGGCCGTCGAGGCGCCGCCAACGGATTCCATTCGCGCTCACGAAGACGCCGTCCTCGCCGGCCGCGGCGATCAGACCCGGGGCCACGGCGAGCCTCGCGATCCCGCGCGCGGCAGCGCCCGGCCCGAGCGAGACCGCCGTCGCGCGCCCCTCGGCATCGAGGTGGTAGAGGCCCCGGGCAGTCGCCGCGATCAGTGCAGGCGGCGCCGCCTGCGACTGCGCGTCGAGAAACGCGAGGTCGCGAACCGGGCCGCGGCGCAGGCGCAGCCGCGTGTTCCCATCGGCTTCGAGCGCGAAGACGCCATGGGCGTCGCCAAACACGATCGCGCCGCTGCGCGCGTGGATCGCGAGAGCCGACGCCGTGCGCGCCGCGTCGCCGGTTTCCAGCAGCCTCCAGTCGCCGTGGAACGCGAGTCCGGAGGCGGGCGCTGCGGCGGCGGCGCTGCACCCGCACAGCGCGCCCGCTCCGAGCCGCAGCGCGACGACGAGCCCGGGGGTTCCGCACGAGCGCGCTGTCGCTGCCTGCCGCCGCATGCGCCCTGCACAGAGCAAGCGCCGTGCCAGTGCGCCGCGGGCTCCCGCAGCAGCTGCGCGCGCCTCGCGGCCCGCGCAGCGCCGATGCGCGCGCCCGCGCGTTCGCGGTTCGGGCCCACGCGAGGCCAGCGGGGCACGCGGCGGGACGCTGCTGCGGAGCGGAGGCCGGGCGCTGCGTTGACTCGCCCCGATCGCTTCAGAACACTCGCCCGCATGCCTCGAAACGGGCCTGGCGCCAGAGCGGGCTGGATCGCTTGCAGCGCCGCCGCGCTGTGGCTCGGCGGAGCCGGCGCCTGCGCGGCGGACCGCGCTGCTCCGGACCCCGGCGCGGCGGGCACCGGCGCGAGCGCGGCAGCCGCCGCGGAAGGTCCGCAGGCGGCCCGCATTGCCGAGCTCGAGCGAGCGATCGCAAAGGACCGCGCGCAGCTGCGCAGGCTCGTCAGTCAGGAGGGGAATTCCGGGGACGCCAGCGCCCTGCATTCGAATCCCGAGCTGCGCGAGATCGCGCGCCGGCTCCCTGCCCTGCAGGAAGAGCTGCTCCAGCTGCGGCGAGCCCGCAGCGGCGTCGCACCGGCGCCGGCGCCGCGCTGAGCCGCCAGCGTTTCGCGCGTGCCCCCCGTGTCGGCAAGTCCTCGAGTCCGCACAGCTGCGCGCGTCGTCGCGCTCGCCGGCGGCGTCGGCGCCGCACGCTTCCTGCGCGGCTACTGCGCGGCCTTCCCTCCCGAGTCGCTGACCGCGATCGTGAATACCGGCGACGACCGCGTCTTCTACGGCGTGCACGTGTCGCCCGACGTCGACATCGTGACCTACACGCTCGCGGATCGCGTCGATCCCGCGAAGGGCTACGGACTGCAGGGCGACAGCAGCGCTGTACTCGAAGCGCTCGAGCGCTTCGGCCACCCGACCTGGTTCCGACTCGGCGACCGCGACCTCGCGACCTGCCTGCACCGCACGATCCGACTTGCCGAAGGCGCAGGGCTGGCGCGGATCGTCGACGAGATCCGGCGCGCGTTCGGCGTGCGCGCGCAGCTGCTGCCGATGTCCGAAGCGCCCTGTCCCACGGTCGTCGAGCTGCGGGGAGGATCCCGCCTGCACTTCGAGGAGTACCTGGTGCGCGACGGTGCGCCCGATGACGTCGCGCGCGTGGACCTCGCGGCCGCGGCCGCAGCGCTGCCTGCGCCCGGCGTGATCGAGGCGATCGAGGCCGCGGAGGTGATCCTGATCTGCCCGAGCAATCCGATCGCGTCGATCGACCCGATCCTCGCCCTGCGCGGCCTGCGCGAGGCGATCCAGCGCTCGCGCGCAGCGGTCGTGGCGGTGTCGCCGATCGTCGGCGGCGCGCCGGTAAAGGGTCCGGCCGATCGCCTGCTGCGCGCCGCGGGCGCCGAGGTGTCGGCGCGCGGCGTCGCGGCCTACTACGGCCCGCTGCTCGACGGCTTCGTGCTGGATCGGCGCGACGCCGCGCAGGAGCCGGAGATCCGCGCGCGCGGCCTGCAGACGCGCTCGCTCGACACGCTGATGCGCAGCCGCGAGATCGCGGCCTCGGTCGCCCGCGCGGCGCTCGAGCTCGCCGGCGAGATTGCGCGCTGATGCCCTCGCTGTGCGCCGTCGTGCCGGTGAAGGCGCTGGCCCGCTCGAAGTCGCGCCTGCTGCCGGACCTCGGCGCCGGGCGAGCGCGCAGCCTCGTGCTCGCGATGCTCGAGGACACGGTCGCGGCGCTGTGCGGCGTGCCCGAGCTCGCGCGCGTCGTGGTGCTGACACCGGACCCAGACGTCGCCGACGCCGCGCGCGGCGCCGGCGGCGAAGCCTGGCAGCGGCCGGACGCCGGACTCTCGGCCGCGGTCGATCTCGCCGCGGCGGAGCTCACGCCCGGCCCCGAAGATGGATTGCTCGTCGTGCTGGGCGACCTGCCCGCGCTGGCAACCGCGGAGATCCGCGAGCTGCTCGCGGCGCTGCCGGGCCGCGGCGTCGCGCTGGCGCCGACGCGCGACGGCGGTACCTCGGCGCTGCTGCGGCGCCCCGCGCTCGTGATCGACGCCGGCTTCGGCCCGGACAGCGCGCGCGTGCACCGCGAACGCGCGCGCGCCGCCGGCGCAGCGCTGGTCGAGCTCGCGCTGCCTTCGCTCGCGATCGACGTCGACCGCCTTGCAGACCTCTGCGAGCTGGCGGCCAGCGGCGCGGCCGGCCCGCGCACGCGCGCCTGGCTGCGGGCGCAGCCCTGAT
The DNA here is from genome assembly GCA_964437835.1 of uncultured Spirochaetales bacterium. Taxonomy (GTDB): domain Bacteria; phylum Myxococcota_A; class UBA9160; order UBA9160; family SMWR01; genus CAYTJA01. The sequence goes on along the minus strand of CAYTJA010000292.1, from coordinate 1,244 downwards.
GCGGCTGCGCGCGCTGCCCGGCATCCCTGCGATCGTGCCCGGCGACGACCTCGCAGCGCTGCTGCGCGCCGCGGCGGCACGCGCTCAGCTGGACTTGCTAGGTGGCGCGCTCGTCGTGTGTCAGAAGATCGTCTCGAAGGCCGAGGGCCGCCTGCTGAACCTCGCGGAAATCGAGCCCTCGGAACGCGCGCGCGAGATTGCCGCGGAGCAGAGCAAGGACCCGCGCCAGATCGAGGTCGTGCTGCGCGAGAGCGTTCGCATCGTGCGCCAGTCGCGCGGCGTGCTGATCTGCGAGACCCGCCACGGCTTCGTGTGCGCGAACGCGGGGGTCGACCTCTCGAACGCACCGGGGCGCGACGTCGCGGTGCTGCTGCCGCTGGACCCCGACGCCTCCGCGCGGCGCCTGCGCGACGCGCTGCGCGGCGCGTCTTCGCAGCCGCTCGCAGTGATCGTCTCGGACAGCTTCGGCCGGCCGTGGCGCGAGGGACTCGTCGACGTCGCGCTCGGCTGTGCGGGTCTGGCCCCGATCGAAGACCTGCGCGGCAGCGCGGACTGGAGCGGCCGGCGCCTCGAAGTCACCGCGAACGCGACCGCGGATCAGCTCGCCGCCGCCGCGGGCCTGCTGATGCGCAAGGACCAGGGCCTGCCGGCCGTGTGGATCGACGAGTGGACGCCGCGCGGTGACGGCAGCGCCCGCCAGCTGCTGCGCGACCCCGCGTCGGACCTGTTCCGCTAGCCCCAATGCCGGGTAGTTTGCCTCCGAGCGCACGGGCTCCGAATCCGGTGTCCGATTCGATTTCGTCTGGGAGGGCCGCGGTCGTCGGGGGGCTCGAGGGGGCAGGCCCAGGCATTCGAGAATGGCCTGCCTCGCGTCCGGGGAGTAGATCGCCGCGAGCAGTCGCATGCGAGCTCCAGAGCGGGGGCACTCGAGCACATCGACTGCATAGACGCGTCAGGAGCTCGGCCCAGGCGAGTCGGCGCGGGCGCCGCGGCGGTGTGTTGTGCCTACGCTCGCCTGCGGCGGCTGAATGCGAGCCCGACCAGACCCAGACCGAGAAGGGATAGTGTCATCGGCTCGGGGATGGCGCCGATTTGGATCGTGATCGCCTCGCCGGTGATGGCGTCGGACACGTCGTAGGTTCCGACATTGAGTCCCAAGGACGCAAATGAGGTGCCCGGATCATATGTCCAGCTCTGGTCGGGTGTCCAAAGACCTCCAACGATGTCTGAACCCACCACTCCCA
>CAYTJA010000291.1:0-3591 GCA_964437835.1 uncultured Spirochaetales bacterium | reverse complement strand
ATCCACGCCTGGGTCGGCGAGAACGGCGCCGGAAAATCGACGCTGGCGCGCACGCTCGCGGGCTTGCATCCGGACTACGGCGGCGAGATCCGGATCGACGGACGCGCCGTGCGCATCGCGAGCCCAGCGATCGCGGCGGCCTGCGGCATCGCGCTGGTCCAGCAGGAGCCGCAGCTCGTCCCCGGGCTCTCGGTCTGCGAGAACCTCTGCCTCGGGCGCGAGCCGCGCGGGCGCTGGCCCGGGAGCATCGACCGCCCCGCGATGCGGCGGCGCGCGCAGGCGCTGCTCGCGAGCCTGGCGGCCGAGCTCGACCCCGATCTCCCGGTCGGCGCGCTCTCGCCTGGCCAGCGCCAGCTGCTCGAGATCGCGAAAGGACTCGCATCCGAGCCGCGGCTGCTGCTCTTCGACGAGCCGAGCTCGTCGCTGACGCGCCCGGAGGTCTCGGAGCTGCTCGCGCGCGTGCGTGCGCTGCGCGAGCGAGGCGTCGGGATCGTCTACGTCTCGCATCACCTCGAGGAAATCCTCGCCGTCGCAGACCGCATCAGCGTGCTGCGCGATGGCCAGCTCGTCGCGACGGCCCCGCGCGCGGAGTGGGACGCCGCACGCCTGCTGCGCGCGATGGTCGGCCGCGAGCTCTCCCCGCCGCGGCAGCGCGCGCCCGCGCGCGACGCGCCCATCGCACTGCGCGCCGAGCAGCTGCAGCGGCGCGGCGCCTTCGGACCGCTGGATCTCGAGCTGCGCCGCGGCGAGATCCTCGGCCTCGCGGGGCTCGCGGGCGCCGGGCGCAGCGCGCTGCTGCGCGCGCTGTTCGGACTCGCGCCGGCCGAGCGCGGCGCGCTCTGGATCGGCGGCGAGCGCGTGCGGATCCAGCGCCCGCGCGATGCGCTGCGCCGCGGCGTCGCCTTCGTGCCCGAAGACCGCCAGCGCGAGGGCCTGGTGCCCGAGCTGCGCGCGCGCGAGAACATCGCACTGCTGCGTGCCCCGGGAGTTCGCCGCCGGCCGTGGATCGACGCCGCGCGCGAGCGCAGCGCGGTCGAAGCCGTCGCACGGCGCAGCGGACTCGCGCGCGAGCTGCTGGCGCTCGAGGCCCGCCGCCTCTCGGGCGGCAATCAGCAGAAGCTCGTGCTCGCGCGCGCGTGGCTGCGCGAGCCGCAGATCCTGCTGCTCGACGAGCCGACGCGCGCGATCGACGTCGCGGCCAAGTCCGAGATCCACGAGCGGATCCGCGAGTTCGCGCAGTCCGGCAGCGCGGTGCTGCTCGCGAGCTCGGAGCTGCCCGAGCTGCTCGCGCTCTGCGATCGCATCCTGGTGCTGCGCGCCGGCCGCGCGGTCGCGCAGTTCAGCGCGGCCGAGGCGAGCGAGGACGCGCTGCTCTCGGCCGCCGCCGGCGCTGCCGCGCCGCGGGCCGTCGCGTGAGCGCCTGCGCGCCGGTCTCCCCGCGCCGCAGCCTCGACCCGCGCGCGCTCGGGCTCTACGCGGCACTGGGCCTGCTGGTCGCGGGTTTCGCGAGCGCGAGCCCTGCCTTCGCGACTGCGGAAAACCTCTCGCTGGTGCTGCGGCAGGTCTCGGTCAACGGCATCCTCGCGGTCGGCATGACCTTCGCGGTGCTGACGGGCGGCATCGACCTCTCAGTCGGCTCGCTGCTCGCCGTCGCGGGCCTCGTCTCGGGGCTGTTCGCGCAGCGCGAGCCCAGTGCTGCGAATATCGCGCTCGCGCTGCTCTCGCCCTGCGCGGTCGGAGTGCTGGGCGGACTCCTGAACGGCAGCCTGATCGCGTTCACACGCGTCTCGCCGCTGATCGTCACGCTGGGCACGCTCACCGCCTACCGCGGCTTCGCGGTCTGGTTCCGCGTCAACCCGGTCTACGACCTGCAGCCGTGGTACCGCGAGCTCGGGCGGCTGTCGTTCGGCCCGCTGCCACTGCCGGCGATCGTGTTCTTCGCCTGTGCGGGGCTCGCCGGCTGGGTGCTCGCGCAGACGCGCTTCGGGCGACACGTGTTGGCCGTCGGCGGCAATCCGGCGGCCGCGCGCGCGGCAGGCATCGAGGTCGCGCGCGTGAAGCTCGCGGTCTACGCGACGAGCGGTCTCTGCGCCGGTCTCGCGGCGCTGGTCATGACCGCGCGCCTCGGCGCCGCACAGTCGGTCGCGGGGCAGGGCTTCGAGCTGCAGGCGATCGCCGCAGTCGTCGTCGGAGGCGCGAGCCTGTTCGGCGGCCGCGGCCGGATTCGCGACAGCGTCGCCGGCGCGCTGCTGATCGGCGTGCTCTTCAACGGGCTGGTGCTGCTCGACGTGCCGTCGCCGATCCAGCAGATGCTGATCGGTGCGATCATCGTGGGCGCAGTCGGGCTCGACGCCGCGCTGCGCGGGAGGGACGACCGGTGAAGATCGCGCGGATCGGTCTCGCGCTGGCAGGGATCGGCCTGACGCTCGCCTGCAACCCGGAATCGGAGCGCCCGCGCGCAGCGCAGGCAGCGCTGCCGAACGCCGCCCCGGGCGCAGCCGCGGCTCCGCTGCGCGTCGGCGTCTCGTACCAGGCGCTGCGCTTCCCCTTCGTTGCGGCGCTGCAGCGCGCGGCGCAGGCGCGCGCGGCCGCGCTCGGGATCGAGCTGCTGGAGGCCGACGCCGGCAACGAGGTGGCCGCGGAGCTCGCGAACGTCGAGAACCTGCTGCAGCAGCGGATCCAGTGTCTCGCCTTCGAAGCCACGAGTCTCGACGGCTCGATCGCGTCGATCGAGGCCGCGAATCGCGCCGGGGTGCCGGTGGTGCAATTCAACGGCCGTGCCAACGGCGGGCAGAGCCTGAGCTTCGTCGGCTCCGAGCAGCGCGAATCGGGCGACCTGCTAGGCGCATGGCTGGTGGAGCAGCTGCAACGCAGCGGCAAGCCGGCGCTGCGCGGGCTGTATCTGCGCGGTCTCGCCGGGCAGGTCACGGACCTCGCGCGCAGCGAGGCGCTGCACGCGCGCCTCGAACGCGAGGGCGTCTCCGACCGGATCCAGCTGATCGAGCAGCACGCCGACTACGACCGCGGACTCGCACAGTCGAAGAGCGAGTCGCTGCTCGCGGCGCACCCGGATCTGGACCTGATCGTCGCGAACAACGACGACATGATCCTCGGCGCGCTCGAGGCCGTCGAGGCGCGCGGGCTCGGCGGGCGCGTCGCGCTGGCCGGCGTCGACGGCCTGCCCGAGACCCTCGCGCGAATCGCCGAGGGGCGCATCACTGCCACCGTGTTCCAGGATCCCGAGGGCCAGGGCGCCGGCGCAGTGCAGGCCTGCGCCGACCACGCCGCGGGCAAGCCCCTGCCCCCTCAGATCCTGATCCCCTTCGAGCTGGTGCACGCGGGCAACGTCGCCGCCTTCGCCGAGCGCGCGCGGCGCGTCTACTCCACGAGCACGGACGTCAGATTGTAGGGATAGTCAGATTCTCCAGCGGTTGCTCCCTGCCGAGCACAGTCCCGCGGAGAATCTGACTATCCCTACAATCTCCTAAGAAACCGTCACACGAGCACTTCTCCCGTGGTGTTTTCCACGAGTTGGCAGCCGAGCGCTTTGGCGCGGTGGCGAAGAGCGCGAAGCGCTCGGGCGTGCTGTCC
>CAYTJA010000290.1:0-38769 GCA_964437835.1 uncultured Spirochaetales bacterium | reverse complement strand
GACCGCGTGGTGCTGCCCGCATCGGCCGGCGTCGTCTCGCCCTGCGGGCTCGCCCTCGCCCCTGATAGTCGCCTGACGGTGACTGGCTGCGGCTCCGACGACGTCGTGCAGGTCGATCTCGACTCGCTCGCGGTGACCGCGCTGGTCGCGGCCGGCGCAGGCGGGCTCACGGGTCCGCAGGACGCGGAGTGGAGCGGCAGCACGCTGCTGGTCGCCAGTCCCGCCGCGAACGCGGTGCTCTACTTCGACGCCGCCGGCAGCCCGACGGGCGTTGCGGCGCACGGAATCTCACCGGTGCTCGACGGCGGTCTGGCCTTCTCGCCGGACGGCCAAAAGCTCTACCTGACCAGCTTCAGCGACAACGAGGTGTTGGAACACGAAGCGACTTCGGGCACGCAGCTGCGCAGCTTCGCTGGAGCCTGTTCGTTTCTGCCGATCGACGTGACCTGGGGGCCCGACGGCAGGCTCTACGTCGCCTGTCTCGGCGACAACGGCATCGGACAAATCGATCTCGCAACGGGGCTCAGCCTCGGCGCGTTCGTGCTCGGCGGGAGCGGCGGACTCATCAACCCGCGCGGCCTCGCCTTCGGCCCGGACGGCCAGCTCTACGTCTCGAGCGGCAGCGGCGAGATCCTGCGCTTCCACGGCACGACGGGCGCCTTTCTCGGAGTCTTCGTCGATGCGGGCGGCAACGGCGGCGGCCCGGTCGATCCCTACGGCCTTGCCTTCGCTGCGGGCCTGCTCTACGTGGCGTCGTACTTCCCGAGCGAGGTACGCGCGTTCGACGCGACGAGCGGCGCCTACGTCTCGACCCCCGTGGCTGCGGGCGCCGGCGGGCTCAGCGGACCCACGGCGCTCGCCTTCGGACCCGACGGCGCGCTCTACGTCACGAGCCGTGGAGACGACGCGGTGCGGCGCTACGACGGCGTGACGGGCGCTTTCCTCGGAGTCTTCATCGCGTCGGGCAGCGGTGGGCTCGACGGACCCTTCGATCTCGCGTTCCGCCCCGCTGCCGCCGCCGTCCCGGTGCTGCCGATTGCCGCGCGCGCCGCGCTAGTTGCGCTGCTCGCCTCGGCGGCGCTCGGCCAGGGGCTGCGGCGGCAGAGGCGCGCAGCATGAGGCGGCGCACGCTCGCAGTCGTCGTCGTGCTGGCAATGCTCGCGCTCGCCGCGGGCGTCTGGTTCGCGCGCCCTCACCAGCTCCCAAGCGTCGCGGAGGGCGAAGCGCTTCCCTTCGATGAGCCGGTGGAGATCCACTTCAAGGATTCCGAGACGGGGGAAACCGAGACCTGGAAGCTCCAGAAAAAGCAGACGACGCGCGAGCAGTCCACGCCGGCCGTCGAGCTCCCCGAGCCGGATCCGGCGGCGGCGAGCCACATCCCCGATGAATCCGCCCGGGCGCTCGACGGTCTCGGGCTCGAGGCCTGGAAGCACGGGAACATCGAGAGGGCCCTCGAGCTGCTCGGGCAGGCCATCGCCGTCGATCCGGACGATCACGTGCCGCGCTCGCACTACGGGCGCCTGCTGACCCTGATGACCGACCATGCTCGGGCGCTCCCGCAGCTCGAGCGCGCCGCCGCGCTCGCACCCGAGGACCCCCAGGTGTGGCTCGACCTCCAGACCCTCTACGAGCGCAGTCAGCTCCTCGAGCGCGCCTGGGAAGCACGCGCGCGCGCGGAGCAGCTCGCCGCGGGACGGCCCATCCATCAGGACGAGATGGGATTCCATGCGCTCGCGGACTCGCCGTCGATTCCCTGAGGTCTCCAGAAAATTCCGATTCCGCTTGATTCTCTATGCGCGGAGGCGGGAGAATCCGGCTCCGACCGCGCATCCGCGCCGTCGAAGGAGGGATGCCAATGCGATCGCGAATTCTGCTCGGTCTGTTTGCTGCCTTGATGCTGTCGGTCCCGACCTCGGTCCTCGCCGACACCACCATCACGGGCGAGAAGCTGGGAGCCTTCTTCCAGATCACCGTGCCCAGCGTCTGGAACGGCGATCTCGTGATCAACAACCACGGCTTCGATTTCGGCTCACCAGCGCCCAATCCGGGCCTCGGGGCGCTGGCGCCGCTGATGCTCTCCGAGGGCTACGCGGTCGCCGCATCGAGCTACAGCAACTGCTGCTGGACGCTCTTCAGCACGCAGCAGGATCTGAACCACCTGCTCGGCGTCTTCGAGGCGAACTTCGGAGCGCCTGACAACGTGATCCTGCACGGCGGAAGCCTCGGCGGCATCGTGACGGCGCAGGGGGTCGAGAAGCTCGGGGCCAACGTCGTCGGCGCCTACCCGGTCTGCGGCGCGCTCGCCGGCGGCCGCTCCTGGGACGGCGCCATCGACCTGCGCCTGGTCTACGACGCGGTCTGCGCGGGCGTGCCCGGCGGCACCCTGCCCGGCGGCGCAACGGGGCTCCCGGCTCCGGGCTTCCCGGCCGGCGGGCTCAGCGTTCCAGCGATCGCAGGGGCGGTGAACACCTGTACGGGCGTGCTGACCCCGGCGGCGTTTCGCACCCCCGCTCAGCAGGCGCGCCTCGATCTGTTCAAGGCCGTCACGACGATCCCCGAGAATTTCATCGTGACCGACATGGTGTTCGTGACAAACGGCCTCTCGAACCTGATCTTCGCGCCCGACAAGCTCGACGGCGGCCAGGGCGTCGGCAACGTCGGTGTCAGCTACAGCGATCCGGGGATCGACGCCTCGATCCAGCGCGTCGCCTACAACAAGCAGGCGAATACGCGGCTGGCGAAGAACTTCACGCCGAAGGGCGACGTCGGCGCGACGAAGATCGTCTCGATCCACACCGACGGCGACGGCCTCGTGATCGTGGAGCAGGAGAAGGAGTACCAAGACGTGGTGCCCGCCGCGAACCTGACCACGGCGATCGTGAACGAGGCCGGCAATACGCACTGCGGCTTCAACGCGGGCGAGCTGGTGGCGGGCTGGGAGTCGCTGCGCGGCTGGATCGCGGGAGGCCCGCAGCCGACGGCGGCAAGCATCCAGGCCACCTGCACGGCGATCGCTCCGCCGGCCAGCTGCCGCATCGATCCGGGCTTCGTCCTCAACGACTTCAGCACGCGCGTTCAGCCGCGCTGAACCGCAGCGCTCAGGAGAGCGCGGGATCGCGCGCCGGGCCGAGCTCAGCGCGCGATCCCGCGAGACCGTCCCGGAGCCGCGCCTGCTCCGCGACGCGCGACAGCGGAAGTCCGAAGTCCTGGACCGCCCACACTTCGATAACGGCTCCCCCGCGCAGCGGAATCGACTCGCCCCCCCAGCGAGCTTCCCAAGGTGGGCTTCGGATGGCGGTTCCGGCTTGCTCGCGGGCCTCGACCCTCTGACGCTGGATTTCGGCTGAGGCGAGAGTGGCGCGTCATGGCGCAGGCTCGAGCCACGGCATCGCCGCGCCCGACGCGATGCCCGCAGGCTGCAGCAGCGTGGCGGCCACATAGGCCGTGTCGAGGTGCTCGTGGATCTCGCGGAACTGATCGCCGCGGATCCAGAAGAAGAACGCGTAGAGATTGTCGTAGGGCTGACCCGTCTGGGCCGAGCGCCCGCGGATCCGGACTTCGGCGACGACCCGATCCTCCTCCGCCGTGAGATTCAGGATCTCCGGCACGATGCCGACCGCCGGATCGAAGAGCTCGCTGAGGCTGTGTCGGAGATCCGTGAGGAGCTCCGCGGGGGAGTGGAACACGACGGAGTCCACCGCTCCCGTCCCGCCGGCGCAGCGAAAGCGGAGCTCCGGCGCCATCATCGACGCGATCCGTTCGAGATCAGCGCCGCCGATCGCGTCGAAATAGCTGCGCACCAGGTGCTTGTTCGCGTCGATCGTCGGCATGGATTGCTCTCCTTGCGGCTCGGCTGTGGCCGCGCGCTGGACGCTACCGGCGGGTGGCCGCGGACGCAGCGACCGAGTGAATCTAGAGCTCACCGAGACGACGGACCTTTCCCTCGACTTCCCGCAGGATGCTCCTGGGGAGGGGCTTGAGCGCGCGTGCGAATCGCCGGTTGTCGATGGCGCGGCTCTGGTCGATCATGACCTCGCAACCCTCGCGATTGCCCGCAATCCGCCGCGGCAGGGGAACTCGCAGCAGGTTCTCACCCGCCAGCCGCGTGGTACAAGGCAAGACCCAGGTCGACGGATGGCCCGCCTCGTTGAGGAGGTCGGTCTGGAGGACCAGCACCGGACGCAGCTTGCCCGCCTCCGTGCCCAGACGCGGGCTGAGGTCGGCGAGGTAGAGCGTGCCGCGCCGGATTCTCACGATTCTGCGAGGCCCTCCTCCGCGAGCGCGTCGAGTTCCGCGAGGTCCTGCGCAAGCGAGGCGCGGGTGGCCTGAGAGGCGCGGCGATAGGCCGCTCTCAAGCTCTTCCGGTCGGTCACCTCCTGGAGCAGGCGCAGGCCGCGCCGCACCACCTCGACCTTGCTCTTGGCTTTGAGGCTGGCCTGCAGCGCGACGACCAGCGCGAGCTCGGCCGGAGGCAGGGTGATGCTCGACTTGACATTCGGTTTCATACTTTTCTCATACCTCAGGCGGGAAGCCAGGCCAAGTCGAGATCTGCCGGCGACGGCGCGAGTCTGCTGAGAAGCTCGGATCCGGCGCGTCGCAGATGGACGGGAGCCATCCCGACGCTTCAGCCTCTTGCGAACGCAGGAGCACCGCGCGCGCGATGTCCCCGCGCGGAACCTCCCGAAACTCCCGGGACCGCATGCCCTATTGCGCGGGAATGTTCGGAAGCGCCGAGATCTGCTCCGCCTCCGGATACCTGCAGCAGAAGATGAACCCGCCGACGCGCGTGGCGTCCCCAACGGGATTCGAACCCGTGTTGCCGCCTTGAAAGGGCGAAGTCCTAGGCCACTAGACGATGGGGACGCGCGGAGGGCCCGCGCGGCGAGCCGCCGGGTCGGGCGGAATATGGCGCAGCGGCGGGGGGAGTGCCTCCGAAGTTGCGGGCAGCTGGACCCGGGTCGCGGAGCGTCAGGCTTCAGCCCGCGGGGCAGAAACGGCGTTCCCATCTCTCTCCCCCTGCCGGTGGTTCCGGTTCCCCCCTCTCTGGGCCGATACGCAGCTCGGACGGGTCTCGTGCGAAGGGGGAGCGATGGCGGGAAGCCCGGTCGGGAACGCAGCGGCGCCGGCGGCTCCGCGGGTCGCGGCGCGAGCTGCTCTCTCGCTCGAGGAGCTGCTCGAGATCCTGGTCCGGCAGCGCGGGATCGCGCCCGAGCTCGCCGCAGGAGTTCGCGCGCGCGCGACCACTCTCAAGAGCCAGGTGCTGAAGGCAAAGGTCGGCTCGGTGCGCTCGCACGCGGCGTCGCGCTACGAGGTCACACCGGCCGAGATCGTCGCCTGCGCGCAGCTCCCCGACGCGGGCAACGCGAAGCGCCGCGTCGACGAGGACCGCATCGCCGAGCTGCTCGCGCGCGAATCCGGCGCGACCTATCAGAAGATCGACCCGCTGCGCGTCGACAACGAGCTGGTCACGAAGACGCTGTCGCGGCCCTTCGCGCTGCACCACGTCGTGCTGCCGCTCGAACGCACGGCCGAAGGCATCCGGATCGCGATCACGGACCCCTTCGACAGCGCGCTGCGCGAGGCGCTCGAGCAGGCGATCCACGAGCCGCTCGTCTACGCGCTGGCATCGAAGTGCGACATCCTCGCGATCCTGTCGCGCGTGCACGGTTTCCGCTCGCGCGTCTCGCAGGCCGAGCGTGAGATCGGCCCGGCCTCGGCCGGCAGCGCATTGGTGCGCCTGGTCGAGCTGCGCAGCAATGCCGAGCTCGCGACCTCCCAGGACGAGCACGTGATCGCGGCCGTCGACTACCTGCTCAACTACGCCTTCGACCAGCGCGCTTCGGACATCCACCTCGAGCCGCGCGCGAAGGATGCCGTGGTGCGCTTTCGCATCGACGGCATCCTGCACGAGATCGAGAAGCTGCCGCTCGTCGTGCACGGGGCGGTCAGCTCGCGCGTGAAGGTGCTCGCGGGCATGAACATCGCCGAGCGGCGGCGCGCGCAGGACGGCCGCATCAAGACGCAGCGCGCCGACCGCGAGTGCGAGCTGCGCGTCTCGAGCATGGCGACGGCCTACGGCGAGAAGGTCGTGATCCGGATCTTCGACCCGACGGTGCTGCTGGCCGAGCTCTCGGACCTCGGCTTCTCGACCGACGAGCGCGAGCGCTACGAGCGCTGGATCACCGCGCCGAACGGACTCGTGCTGGTGACCGGCCCGACCGGCTCCGGCAAGACGACGACCCTCTACTCGACGCTGCGCTACCTCTCCGGACCCGAGATCAACATCACCAGCGTCGAAGACCCGATCGAGATGGTCGACCCCCGCTTCTGCCAGGTGCAGGTCAACTCGCAGATCGACGTGAGCTTCGCGCAGGCGCTGCGCACGATCCTGCGCCAGGACCCGGACATCATCATGGTCGGCGAGATCCGCGACATCGAGACCGCGCAGATGGCAGTGCAGGCCGCGCTGACCGGCCACCTGGTGTTCTCGACCCTGCACACGCGCAACGCCGCCGGTGCGGTCGCGCGCCTGGTCGAGCTCGGCGTCGAGCGCTTCCTGCTCTCTTCGGTGCTGCGCGGCGTGGTCGCGCAGCGCCTGTTGCGCCGGATCTGCGAGAGCTGCGCGGCCGAGGGCACGCTGCATCCGGATCAGGTCGCGGCGCTCGGCATCAAGGTGCCGGTCGAGCGGCGCGATCAGCTCGCGGTGCGCTGGGGCGAGGGCTGCGCGCGCTGCCGCCACACCGGCCTGTATGGCCGCACCGGCGTCTTCGAAATGCTCGACGTCGGCCGCCGTGTCCGGCAGCTGATCAACGAAGGGCGCGACGCGAACGAGCTCGCGCACGCGGGCCGCATCGAAGGCATGGTCTCGCTGCGCGACGCCGCGCTGCGCAAGCTCGCGGAGGGCCAGACGCCCTTCGAGGAAGTCGCGCGTCTCACGACGGACTCCGAATGAGCGTGACCAGCGACGAGATCGCGCAGCTCGTGCGCGCCGGTTGGCGCGTGATCGCGCTCGAGAGCTTCGAAGAGGATCGCGCGCTGGGTCAGCTCGAGCGCGCCGCGAAGAGCTGCGAGCGCGGGCTCTTCGTCTGGTCGCTGGCTTCGGGCCTGCGCGCGCATGCGAACGAGGCCGCGCCGGCCGCGCGCGAGCATCCGGGCGCGGGCAGCCTCGACGCCGGCCTGCGCGCGATCGCGGCCGAGGCGAAGCCGGGCCTGTTTGCGCTGCTCGACGCGCAGCGCCTGCTCGGCGATCCGCTCGCGGCGCGCCGGCTGCGCGATGCGCTGCCACTGCTCGCCGAGCGCCGGCAGACCCTGGTGCTCGTCGGCCCCGTGATCGAGCTGCCGCTCGAGCTGGTGCGCGAGGTCGGCCGCGTGAGTCTGCCGCTGCCGGGCGCGCTCGAAGTGCTCGCGCTGTTCCGCAAGCTCGCCGAGCAGAGCAAGCTCGCGATCGAGTCCGAGGACACGCTCGCGGCCGCGGTGCGCGGCGCGCTGGGCCTCACCTCCTCCGAGGCGATCCGGGTCTTCCGGCGCGCGTGCCGCACTGCGAGCGGCCTCAACCAGGCGGCGGTCGAGGACATCGTGCGCGAGAAGCGCCGCGCGCTGCGGCGCACACCGGCGCTGTCCTTTCACGAGGACGACAGCGCGATGGGCCAGGTCGGCGGGCTGTCGGAGCTGAAGCGCTGGCTGATCGAGCGGCAGCGCGCGTTCGGCGACGACGCGCGGGCCTTCGGCCTGCCCGAGCCACGCGGCCTGCTGCTGCTCGGAGTGCAGGGCTGCGGCAAGAGCCTGTGCGCGAAGGCCGTCGCGCGCGAGTGGCAGCTGCCACTGCTGCGCCTCGACGTCGCCGCACTCTTCGCGGGCGGCGTCCAGGCACCCGAGGCGTCGCTGCGCGAGGCCGTGCAGGTTGCGGAGTCGCTCGCGCCGGCGGTGCTCTGGATCGACGAGATCGAAAAGGGTTTCCGCGGGGCCGACGCGGATGCGAGTGCTTCCCGCGTGTTCGGGAGCTTCTTGACCTGGCTCTCCGAGAAGCGCGCGCCGGTCTTCGTCGTCGCGACCGCGAACGACGTCGCGGGCCTGCCGCCCGAATTGCTGCGCCGGGGCCGTTTCGACGAGCTCTTCTTCGTCGATCTGCCGAGCCCCGCGGAGCGCGCCGAAATTCTCGGAATCCATCTGCGGCGCCGCGGGCGGGATCCCTCCCATTACCGCATCGAAGAGCTCGCGGCTGCCAGCGAGCGCCTCACGGGTGCAGAGCTCGAACAGGCGGTCTCGGCGGGCCTCTACACCGCCTTCGCCGCATCGCGCGAGCTCGAGGAAGAGGATCTCGAGAACGCGATCCAGGAGACGGTGCCGATCTACGACACCTACGAGGAGCGGATCAAGGAGCTGCGGGATTGGGCCCGCACCCGCGCGCGTCCCGCTTCGATCGATGGGCGCGTGGCGGAGCTGTTCGCCGGTCCGCGAGCCTCCCGGTAGACTCGCGTCCGCGTGGACGAGCGATCCGTGCAGCGCGAGCGCGCTCAGAACCTGTGGACGAGCTTCGGCCGCAAGTTCGAGGCCATCGCGCAGGCGACGCGCCTCGAGGCGCGCCCGCAGGCCGAGCTCGCGAGCATCGGCGGCCTCAGCAGTGCCAAGGACGAGATCCAGACCTACGCCTACGCCGCGACCAGCCCCGAGGTCTACGAGCGCTGGGGCACCTACCCGCCCTCGGGCCTGATGCTGCTCGGACGCCGCGGCATGGGTAAGCGCCTGCTCGCGCGCCTGCTCTCGACCCTGACGGATACCTCCTTCGTCGGAGTGCGTGTGCCGCGGCTCGTGATCGAGCTGGTGCACCACAGCGCCAAGGCCGGCGAGCTCGTCAGCGCCTGGAGCCAGACCCTCGAGGAGATGCCGCCGGTCACGGTCTTCTTCGAGGAGCTCGAGTTCACCCAGGCCGCCGAGCTCGGCTCGCGCCGCACCGATCTCCCGGTCGGCCCGGTGATGGACTTCCTGCTCGACGTGCTCGACCGCACGATTGCGGTGCAGCACACGCTCGTGGTCGGCTCGACCAGCTCGCCCGACACCCTGCGCCACGCATTCCTGCGGCCCGGCCGCCTCGAGCGCATCGTCGAGGTCAGCCCCGCGTTTCCGGAGGACGTGATCGCGGCGCTGCGCATCCATGGCGCGCTCGCCGAGAAGCGCGCTGGGCACGACCTGTTCCGCGAGATCGACTGGAGCGCGGCCGTCGGCAGCTACCAGGATCCCTCGGTCGGCGACTGGATCCACATCCTGCACAGCGTGCTGCGCCGCAAGGCGCGCGGCGAAGCCGCGCACGAGGCCGCGGCGCCGATCCGCACCCAGGACGTGCTCGACGAGGTCGCGCGCTTCCGCCAGGCGAGCAACCGTCTCGCCCTCCCCTCCGGCGGGAACTACGTCTAGCGGGAACAACGTCCCCTCCGAAGGAATTGCCATGCAGCGCACCTGGATCGTGACCGGCGGCGCCGGCTTCATCGGTTCGAATTTCGTTCGGCTCGCACTCGAGAAGAGCGACGCGAGGATCGTCGTCGTCGACAAGCTGACCTACGCCGGTCACCTCGAGAGCCTGGCCGACGTCGCGTCGCAGCCGCGCTACGCGTTCCAGCGCGCGGACATCGCCGACCGCGAGGCCATCGGAGCCATCTTCCGGGAGACGCAGCCCGAGGCGATCTTCAACTTCGCGGCCGAAACCCACGTCGATCGCTCGATCGACGGCCCCGCGGCCTTCATCCACACGAACCTCGTCGGCAGCTTCGAGCTGCTCGAGGTCGCGCGGAGCCACCTCGCCGCGCTGCCCGCAGCCGCGCGCAGTCGCTTCCGCTTCCTGCACGTCTCGACCGACGAGGTCTACGGCTCGCTCGGCGCCACCGGCGCGTTCCGCGAGGACACCCCCTACGAGCCGAACTCGCCCTACTCCGCCTCGAAGGCCGGTGCCGACCACCTGGTGCGCGCGTACCACGCCACCTACGGCCTGCCGATCCTGATCACGAACTGCTCGAACAACTACGGGCCCTATCAGTTCCCCGAGAAGCTTCTGCCACTGATGATCCTGAACGCGCTCGAGGGCCGCAGTCTCCCGATCTACGGCGACGGCGCCAACGTCCGCGACTGGCTCTACGTCGAGGACCACTGCGAGGGCATCCTGCAGGTGCACGCGCGCGGCCGGGTCGGCGAGAAGTACAACATCGGCGGCAGCAGCGAGCGCAGCAACCTCGAGCTCGTGGACCTGCTCTGCGCCGAGCTCGAAGCGCAGCGCCCCTCGCGCGACAATTCCGCGCTCGGCGGCCGCCGCTACGCGGAGCTCAAGAGCTTCGTCCCGGATCGCCCGGGTCACGACCGTCGCTACGCGATCGACGCCAGCAAGATCCAGCGCGAGCTCGGCTGGCGCCCGCGCCACGATCTCGCGAGCGGCATCAAAGCCACCGTGCGCTGGTACCTCGAGCACCGCGACTGGTGCCGCGCGGTCCAGCGGGGCGACTCCGGCCGCGAGCGCCTGGGCCTCAGCGCGGCACGCGCCGCGTCCCGCTAGCGGGACATCCCAGAACCGGGATTCGCCTCACACGCGCGGCGCCGGGCGCGCCGCACTTCGCACAGCGGCGCGACGCGCGCCCGTTGGATCCACGCCGCTCTGCAGCGGCGGCTGCGCACGCGCGCTGCGGATCCGCAGCGGCAGCCACGCCGCAAGCCGCGCCTGCGTTGCCGGCGCGCTGCGATCCGCGATCCCGAATCCGGGATCTCCGCGAGCGGCCGGCCCAGGTGCAGCTCGCCGCGCAAGCCCGCGTTCGAACACCACAGTCGACCTCTGCGATCCGCTTGGCACGGCCCTTGATAGAGGAATCCCAGGAAGCGGAGGGACCCTCGCATGCACGAGCACAGCGTGCTCTTCGTCGACGACGAGGTCAACATCCTGCGCGCGCTGCAGCGCTTGCTGCGCAGCGAGCCGATGAACGTGTGGACGGCATCGTGCGCGAGCGAGGCGCTCGAGTTGCTCGAGCGCAAGCCGGCGCAGGTCGTGATCACCGATCAGCGCATGCCCGAGATGAGCGGCGTCGATCTGCTCGCCGAGATCCGGCAGCGGCACCCGGACATGGTGCGCATGATGCTGACCGGCTACACGGAGATCGACGTCGCAGTCGAGGCGATCAACCGCGGCGAGATCTACCGGCTGATCACGAAGCCCTGGAACGACGACGAGCTGCGCGCGACGATCCGACAGGCCTTCGAACAGGCCGACCTCAAGCACGAAGTGCGGCGCCTGAACCAGGTCACGCGCGAGCAGAACTTCGAGCTCCAGGACATGAACCGGAACCTGGAGTCGAAGGTGCGCGAGCGCACGCGCCAGCTCGCGGCAAAGCACCAGGAGCTGCGCACCGCCTACGTCCAGACGATCCGCACGCTGACCGAGGCCGTCGACGCGAAGGACACCTATACGCGCGGCCACTCCGAGCGCGTCGGCATCTACGCCTCGAAGATCGCGCGCGAAATGGGGCATCCGAAAGAGCTGATCGAGCGCGTCTACATCGCGGGTCTGCTCCACGACGTCGGCAAGATCGGGATCCGCGACGCCGTGATCACGAAGCCCGACCGCCTTTCGCCCGAGGAGTACGAGGAGATCAAACGCCATCCCGAGATCGGCGCGCGCATCCTCGAGCCGGTCGACTTCCTGCGCGACGTCGCGCCCTGCGTGCGGCACCACCACGAGTGGTACGACGGCTCGGATCGCGGCTATCCGGACCGCCTGATCGGCGATCGGATTCCGCTGCCCTCGCGCATCATCCTGGTGGCCGACACCGCCGAGGCGATGACGAGCGATCGCCCCTATCGCAGCGCGCTGAGCCTCGACCGCGTCGTCGCCGAGATCAGCAAGTACTCCGGCAGCCAGTTCGATCCGATGGTCGTGCAGGCCTTCCTGCGGATTCTCGAGCGCGAAGGAGACGAATTCCTGCACAAGCGCCAGATCTTCGACATCTACGCGTTTCTCGAAGCCTGAACGTGGCCCAACCCCCCTCGCGTTCGCACCGCCAGCTGCTGGTCGAACAGCTCGGCTTCGATCCCTCGGCGGTCCTGCTGCGCGACCCCGGGCTGCTGGCCGAAGCTCGCTTCCTGGCGGCCTTTCACGACGAGATCCGGCGCTCCTTCGGCGACGAGGCCCCGCTGGTGCTCCACCAGGTGGGCTTCCTGCACGGGCTGCAGGCGGCGCTGCGCCAGGCTTGGCGCGCCGAGCGGCGCGGCGCCGAGAGCGGCGAGGCCGGCCGCCCGCCGCTCGCGCTGCGCTTCTGCGTGACGAGCGGCGCGGAGCCGTCGCTCGAGCTCCGCGGTGACTGGCCGGACCGCGCCGAGGAGCGCGCGCTGCGGCGAGCACAGCTTCCGGCGGGTCCGAACTGCCACCTCTCGGCGGGCTTCAGCTCGGGCTGGCTCTCGGGCTGCTTCGAGTGCGACCTGCTGGCGCTCGAAATTCCGGACGAGCACTCGACCGCAGCCCGCTTCCTCGCGAGAGAGCCGCAGGCCTGGCGCGACTCGGGCGACGCGCGTGCGCTGTCGCTGCTCGAGAAGCTTCCCTTCGCGGCGTTCCGCGAGCTCGTGAGCGAGCAGCTCGAGGGCGAAGCGCCGGCGACGTCCCCTCACGGCTTCGACGCGAACGCGGCCGTGATCCACATCTGGGGCCCCCTGATGGTGATTCCGTTCTCGAATAGCGAAGAGGCCTTCCGCGCGGTCGACTTGATCGTGCGCGACCCCGCGGCGCGGCAGGTCACGGTCGTCGTGGTCGATCTTTCGGGCGCGGCGCTCGACGAGGCCTTCGGAGCCCTCGCGCTGGAGCAGATCATCGAGGCGGTCGAGGCGCAGGGCGCCGAGGTGCTCTTCGCCGGCGCCTCGCCTGCGGCCGAGAACGTGATCGCGGAGCTCTCGCGCAAGCCGCTGCTCGTGCACAAGGATCTGCAATCCGCGATCGCCACGGCGTTCCAGATCGCCGAGTCCCAGCGATCGGGCGCGTGAAGGACGCCCGCGTGGAAGCATCGCGCAGCCTCTCGCAGATCTCGTTCCCGCGCCTGCTGATCGAGCTGCTGTCCGAGCGCTTCAGCGGCGCGGTGGTGCTGACTCGCGATCGGCTCGCGAAGCGCTTTCTGTTCCACGAGGGCATCCCGATCTTCGCCGAGTCGAATCTGCCCTCGGAGAGCCTCGGGATGCAGCTGCTCGACACGGGCGGGATCACGCGCGAGGACTACGCGAAGGTCGTCGCGCGCGTGCAGCAGCAGGGCTGCAAGGAAGGCGTCGCGCTGCTCGATCTCGGCGTGCTCGACGCGAAAGAGCTCTTCCACGCGCTGCGCGAGCAGGTGCGCCGGCGCTTGCTCGAGTGTTTCGCCTGGCCGCGCGGCGAAGTCGTCTTGGATCACTCCGCGGCGCCCGCAAAGGACGCGCAGCCCTTCCGCCTGGAGCCCTACGCGCTGCTGCAGCAGGGCCTCGAGCTGCACTGGTCGGCGGACCGCTTCCTCGCGGATCTCGAGCCGCGGCTCCAGCTCTACCCGGTCGCGACGCGCCGCTTTGCGCAGATCGCACAGCGGCTGCGCAGCGACGACGCCGTCGAGGCGCTCTTCGAGGCACTCGATGGCCGCCGCAGCTTCTGGAAGGCGCTGCAGCTCGCGCGCACGCCGCGCTCCCTCGCGGCAGCCTGGGTGCTCGAGGCCGGATCCGCGCTCGAGTTCCGCAGCTCCCCGCTCGCGGACGCCGGAGCGGCCCCGCCCCCGGCGCTGATCGAGCTCGTCGAAGAGCGAGCGCCTCGCGCGGCGCCGGCCGCGGGACCCGCCAGCGCCGGCGCGCGTCACGCGCCCCCGCTCCCCGCAGAGGGCGCGGGCGCGAGCCGCCCCGCTGCGCCGGAAATCGGCACCGCCAACGACACCCTGGCGCGAGAGATCGAAGAGAAGGTCGCGGGCATGGCCTCCCTGGATCACTACGCGCTGCTGGGCGTGCCGGAGCACGCCGATGCCAGCGAGATCAAGCGCGTCTATCTACTCGCCGCGCGGCGCTTCCATCCCGATGTGCTCGCGCGCTCCGCGCTCTCACCGGAACGCCGCGACCAGGCGAGCCGGCTCTTCGCGGCGATCGGCAAGGCCCACGCGGTGCTGATCCATCCCGAGCGCCGCGCCGACTACGACGCGCAGCGCTCCGCGGGCGACATCGACGCGAATGCGCTCGCAAACGCCGAGATGCTGTACCGCAAGGGCGAGCTGCTGATGCGCACCGGAAACTTCCAGGGCGCACTCGAATATCTCACGGCCTGCGTCGAGCTGTGGCCGGACGAGGCCGCGTATCAGTCGGCGCTGGGCTGGGCGCACTACAAGAAGCTCGCCTCCGAGCCCGAGGCCGCTCGCGTCCACCTCGAGCGCGCGCTCGAGCTGCAGCCGAACGAGGGCATCCACCTGTTCCGGCTCGGCGTGCTGCTGCGCAGCCTCGGCGAGACCGAGCGCGCGCAGCAGCTGCTGGAGCGCGCGCGCAAGCTCGACCCCGGCATGGGCTAGGAGCGCGCGCACTAGCATCATCTCAGCTCATGGAACCCAGCATTTCAGCTTGGGATGCCCGGATTCGGAGCGGAGCTGAGGGGCCGCTTGACGCACTGGGCAAACGAAACCATAATGGTGCCACTTTGGTTGGAGCTCTCCATGCCCACGACGCTGACTCTCAAAAACATTCCGGACGACGTAGTTGACCGGCTCAAGCTTTCCGCGGCGATGCACCGCCGCAGCATGAACAGCGAAGCGATCGTGTGCCTGGAAGCCGCGCTGCTGCCCAATAAGCTCACGCCCCCTGAGCGGCTGGCTCGTGCGCGTGCGTTGCGCAGGGCGTTGCCGAAGGGAAAGTTTCGAGCGCGGGACATCGATGCGATGAAGCGGGAGGGCCGCTCGTGATTGTGGTGGACTCAAACGTGGTGGCATACCTGTACCTCCCAGGCGATTCCACCGCGGATGCCGAGGCACTGCTCGAGCGCGACCCGGACTGGGCGGCCCCCCTTCTCTGGCGCAGCGAGTTCCGCAACATGCTGGCTGGTTATCTGAGGCAACAGACGCTCACCTTTGACCAGGTCTGCAGCCTCCAGAGCGAGGCAGAAGATCTACTTGCCGGCTCGGAGTTCGAGGTCGACTCTCAAGCTGTGCTCGAGCTGGTGAAGGACAGCGATTGCTCGGCGTACGACTGTGAGTTCATCGCGCTGGCGATCACGCTCGACACGCAGCTGGTAACGGTCGATAAGAAGCTGTTGAAAGCATTTCCAAGACGCGCAGTTGCATTGACTGCGGGCTGACGTCGCGCCGCTCAACTGCGAGCGCCGAAACCGTATCCTGGTAACCGCAACTCGCAGCAACGCTGCTCCTCGTCCGACATCGAAGAGCCTCTTCCTCGGCAGAGCAACGCGTGTGCAACCCGTTCCTGCCGAACTCGAGGATCTTCTCGAGCCATCCTTCGAAAACAGGAATCAGCCGGCTCCGGGCGCTCGGCTGGGTGTTCTACAAGAAGCTCGCCTCCGAGCCACAGGCCGCTCGCGTCCACCTCGAGCGCGCGCTCGAGGTGCAGCCGAAGGAGGGCATCCACCTGTTCCGGCTCGGCGCGCTGCTGCGCAGTTTCGGCGAGACCGAGCGCGCGCGGCAGCTGCCGGAGCGCGCGCGCAAGCTCGACCCCGGCATGGGCTAGCAGCGTGCGCGGCAGCAGCCATCGCAGCTCATGGATGAGCCCGCTCGCTTAGCGACCTCGCCGGCGCGAGCCGGCAGGCGGGACTCCCGCTCGGGCGCTCCGGCGGCGGCGCGTCTCGAGCGTGGCGCGCGCCATCGCCAGTCCCAGCAACCCCAAGCCCACGAGCGCAGCCGTCGACGGTTCCGGAACGATCCTTCGACTTCCCAGAATCTCGCTGAAGGTCCAGGGCCCAAATGTGCTGCAGCATGAAACGCTGGACCCAACGAACTCCAACGTGGCCGGCGGCTGGCCTACGCCGGGATTCTGTAACGCCAGAGCAACGGAGGAACTGTTCCCTGTCAGAGGTAGCGGCGTGCTCGCGGGCAACATCAGAAAACTTTGGCAGCCCTGCGGCGTAAGGTCCAGACAATGTGCGTGTCCACTCGTGACGACCCTTTGCACCAACAGGGTCAAGGCGCCATTGGGGGCTAGGTTGCCCGAGCCCGTCAGAGCTTGCGAGCTCGTTCCAGTGAGGTTCCAGGCTCCGGTGAACACGAAGTCGAACAGGATGGATTGGGAGCCCGAAAGCAACTGGACGGGCCCGGGACTCAGCGTCGCGAGACCAGCGCCTTGGTACTGGATCGTCGCGGTACCAACGAAGGGTGCAACGAAGCTCGTGTTCTGCTGAAGGATCTGCCCAGCGAGCGTGTAATCCACAGCGATCGTGGCTGCTTGCCCATTCAAACCGGGTACAACTACGCCTACAACGACTCCCAGTGTCACTGGAATCGTCCGTACGAACCGCTTCCACAATCCCGGCAGTCGGGGGCGATGCGCCAAGCCGCGCGTGAGGCGCGAAGCGATGCCATCGAGGGCCAAGAAGCACAAGGACTCGCTACTGTTCACCACCGGCTGCCTCGTCGAACTGCCGTTGCCAATCGGTGACGATCCCGTCCTGATCGATTGTTGCGATGAGTTGCCCCTGCTCGTCGTAGACGAAGGTGACCTCTTGTCCCGCGGCATCGGAAGCGTAGACAGGATTGCCCGTCGCGTCTTCGATCTTGGTAACCTCTTCCTGACCTCCCGATGCCAATGCACCCTCCGAACCTAACCACGCAATCAAGGTCGCCGAAATTCCTCTCGCGATCTCCCTGTGCATGATCGCCTCCCTAATCAGCGAAAACAGGAAGCAGCCGGCTCCGGTGCGAGGGGCGCCTCTCCGGATGGACCTGGCACGTCGCTCCCGGTTGCAAACTCCGACTTGAAGAGAGTAAAATCTCCGATGGACATCGCGCCCGAACCATCCATGTCAGACTCGAGACAGTTCGGATCCGCTGGCGGCCCGCCAGGTGCGCCAACGGTTCGAGTAAAACAAGCCTTGAAGGTGGTGAAGTCTCCGATCGTCGTCAGGTCACTGTTGTCGAAGTCCCCGTCGCAGTGATTGCCGCAGAGGTCTCCATCGGAATCGATCTGATTCTCGTTGAAAACCGAGCTGCAGTTGTCGAACGGATACAGCCACGCGTCGCCGTCTGCGTCGGGCACGAACATCCGGAGTCTAGGGGTCGTACGTCCGCCCGGTACACGGTGATCGGGGACTGGGACACCACCGGCTTGGAGAGCTGCCAGGATCTCCGCATGACTGAGATTGGGCATGGCCCCGCGCATCACCGCCCATGCGCCGGCGACATGAGGGGCCGCAAAGGAGGTTCCCCATGTTTCTCCCAACCCTGCAGCGGCCACGCGCACACCCGGCGCCAGCAGGGAGAGACCCTCTGCGGTCTGGGAAAAACAGGCAACTTTGTCGGCGCTAGCGGTAGCGTCCGTGCAATAATTTGAGTACACTTGTTCCCCGCCGTAGGCAGCGTCGTACACGGCTCCCACACTGACGGCCAGCGGCGGCGACAGCAGCGAGAGGCAGGCGGGATCCCGTATGCCGTCAGTGAACGTCCCGGACTGATCAGTCCCGCTATTTCCCGCGGCAACGATCGGCTGGATTCCAGCGTCGATGGCCAACTGGAACGGAGCCTCGAGTTCACTCGCGTCACACTGGCTGGCGCTCGTGGCAGAGGCGCCGGTCCCATAGCTGTAGTTAAACGCCACGATGTTGTGCGCAGCCTGATTCTGGATGATCCAACTGATGCCAGCCTGTACGGTGGAGGTGCTCGGACTCCAGCTCGGGCTACCGCCTCCGAATGAGAAATTGACCACATCGACCACAATCAGATTCGCCTGCGGTGCCATTTCAGCCACGATCCCGGCCACTGTCGTGCCATGCGAATAATCGTCCAAGGCACCGTCTTCCGGAGCCGCTTCGTAGGTCGCCGCGACGCGGCATCCAGGGTCTCCCGGTGCAGGCGTTCCCGGCGGTTCGGCACAAGGCCCGAACACATCACGCGTGTAGAGCGCGCCCGAGTCGAGGATCGCGACCGCCGTTCCAGCACCGCCAACGCCTGTCTGCACCACCGCAGGTTGATTGATGAAGGGAAGCGTCTCCGCGACCAGCGGCGAATAGCTCCGATTCTCAAACACGGCTCGTACACCCGATCTGGCCAGCAGCGCGAGGAGCGCCGCCTCGGAGTCGATCCGCACGAAGCTCGTCGGCAGGTTCTCGTACTGGCGGAGCGTCGTGACGCCCTCGAGGCCCGCCAAGGCCGCAACCTTGATACTGGCAAACTGCGCACGCTTGTAGGCAAGCTCTTCGGGACCGTTGGATCGCCGGCCGGCAGCCGCCGCCATGGCGTTCGCCTGCTGACGGACGCTCTCGATCTCGAACTCGGCGAGCACCTCGACGCTCTGCCCGGAGCGAAGCTTATCGAGCACCGCCTGCGGCGCGGCGGCCTGTGCCAGGGCGGAGCTGGCGACGAGGAAGGAACTCAACGAGATTGAGCAAGCGAGGTGTATCGTCATCAACATTCGCCCTACATGCGCACAGCTCGTAGAACTGCGTTCAAGATCGGCATGCCTCGCGAATCCGAACCTCCGAAATCGTACCCGGTAGATCTCGGGAGTGTCAAGCGATTACCCATCCTCTCCGCGATGCCATGTTTGAGCGCATCGCCGCGCTGCGCGACGAGCGCGACGTCGCGCTGCGCGTGCAGATGTCGGGGGGCAGACTGCAAACGCGCACATCTTCCGAGTCACGGGTCGGCCGATATCGTTCGTCGCGAGCGCGCGCGCCCGCTCTTGATATCTCTCGACACCACAAACCGCCGCGTACTCGGCGTCTACGACGCGTCGCGCGCTTCGCGCACGCCTAGTTCCCGGCAGCGCGCGAATGCTCGACGAGCGCCGCGGCACGCGGCAGGAGCAGCGCGGGGGGCGCCGCGCGGCCCGCGCTGCGGGCGGGCCAGTCGGGCCAGACCAGCGTGTGCGCGCGGCCGGCGGCGTCGCGCCAGACACTGCGCGCTTCGCGGTCTCCGACCTGGAGCCACGGGCCGCGCAGGGCGGCACCTCGAGCGGCGAGCGCGAGCGCCTCGACCGGTGCTTGTTCGGCTTCCGCGAGCGGACGCCGTGCGAACACCGCACCGCTCGGCAGCGCGTACAGCGCGCGCAGCGCCGCGTCGGCGAGCGGCTCGCCGGCGAGCACGCGGCGGCCCGCGCGCCGGACCTCTTCGACCTCGCGCCTCAAGACACTCCCGCGCGGCGCGTGGCCCTGGAAGCCGAGCGCGTGCCCGAGCTCGTGCAGCGCGCTGCCGAGGAGCTCCTCGGCGCTGTGCACGCGCTCGCGCCCGAGCACGTCGAGCTCCGCGCGGCGCAGCGCGATGCGGGCCGAGTCGATGCGCGCTGCGACGACCTGCGCGCCCGGCTGCAGCGAGGCCGGCTCGAGCGCGCATTCGACCTCCGCCTCGCCCGCGCGCGGGCCCGCGGCATCGGCCTCGAAGCGCAGCGCGATGCCGTCGCCGCTCTCGTGCTCCTGCGCGCGCAGCGCGATCCCGGGCAGCGCCGCCTGCCAGGCCGCGAGCGCGCGCCGCAACAGGCGATCCTCGTCGGGGCTGCGGTCTGGCGGCAGCGCGACCGCGATCTCGGCGCGGTCGGGCCAGCGGCAGCTGAAGAGCCACAGACCGCCGGGCCCCGGGTAGCCGTAGGGCAGCAGTCCGGCCAGCGCGCGAGCGCCCGCACTTCCGAGGCCCGGATGGCGCACCGCGAGATCGGCCGGATCGAAGGCCGCACCGCGACAGGCCGCCGCGAAACAGGCGCCGAGCGCGAGCGCTGCTGTGAGTCGTGCCCGAGCCCTCCGCACTCGTCTCCCCCCGCGCAATCGGCGCTTCGGCCGCCCGCGCTCGAGCGCGCATGGCCGGCGCGCACTGAAACCCGTAGCGTGAGCTGCGCGATGCAGCCCGCCGAAATCGCGCTCCTGCTCGCCGGCGGAACGGTCGCGGGCATCGTCAACACGCTGGCCGGCGGCGGCTCGCTGTTGACGGTTCCGCTGCTCTTGCTGCTCGGCCTGCCCGGAAGTGTCGCAAACGGGACCAATCGCGTCGGCACGCTGCTGCAGAGCGCGGTCGCCACCTGGCGCTTCCGCGCCGAGGGCGTCTCGATGTGGCGCGAGGGCATCGCGCTCTCGGCCCCCCTGCTGGTCGGCTCCGCGCTCGGAGCGCTGTGGATCTCCCAGATCTCCGACGCGACCTTCGAGACGCTCTTCGCCTGGCTGATGCTGCTGCTCGCCGTTCCGACCGCGTGGCCGCGCCGGCGTGCAGCAAAGGGCAGCGCCGGGCTGCCGCAGGGACGCGGATCCCGCTGGCTGCTGCTCGCGATCGGTTTCTACGGCGGCGCGTTCCAGGCGGGTGTCGGGATCCCACTGCTCGCCGCGCTCTCGCGCGCGGGCTTCGACCTGGTACGCGCGAACGGGATCAAGGTGATCGCGACCACGGCGCTGACCGCCATCTCCGTGCCCTTCTTCGCCTTCGCGGGCCAGATCCGCTGGATCCCCGCGCTGGTACTCGGCGCGGGCTTCTCGCTCGGCGCGGCGATCGGCGCGCGCATCGCGGTGCGCGGGGGCGAGGGCCCGATCCGCGCGGTCCTGGCTGTGGCCGTGATCGGTCTCGCGCTGAAGCTCCTGTTCGGCGACTAGCAGCAGCGCGGCCGACTGGCCTGCGAGCGGCGATCGACAGCGCTGCCAGTTCTTGTGGTCCCGGTCCGGGCGCAGCCCGGACCACCCCGCTTCGCTCGGCTGCGCCTCGCTGCGCGCCGACTTCGTCGGCTTGCATGTCTCGTCGGTCTGAGGCGGAGCCTCGCTAGACTTCGGCAGTGCCGCTCTACGCACTCCAGGGACACGACGCCGAGGCTGCGCTGCCCCTGCGCCTGAAGCATCGCCCGGCCCACCTCGCCGCCGTCGAGCTGCTCGATCGCGCGGGGCGCGTGCGCTTCGCGGGCCCGCTGCTGGATCCGGCGGGCCAGCCTTGCGGCAGCATCGTGATCTTCGAAGCGCCCGACCTCGCCTGCGCGCGCGCAATCGCGCTGGCCGATCCCTATCTCGTCCACGGGGTTTTCGCGTCCTGGGAACTCCACGAGATCCGTCAGGTGTTTCCGGCTGCACAGTAGACTGGCCCGATGCCCACGGCCGCATCGCCCCGCAGCGCCCTCGCGCTGCTGCCGATCTTCGCGCTCTCGGGCGCGGCCTCGCTGATCTTCGAGAATCTCTGGCAGCGCAAGATGATCTTCGTGTTCGGGGCCAGCGCTGCGTCCACGACTGCCATCCTCACCTCGTTCTTCTTCGGCATGGCACTCGGCAGCCTGCTCGGCGGCCACCTGCTCGCGCGTCTCCAGCACCGCGTCCCGACGCTGCAGCTCTACGCGGCCTGCGAGCTCTGGATCGGCCTCAGCGGCGCCGCCGTCCCGGCGCTGCTGAGGGGCGTCGACGCGCTCTACCTCGGCGCCTTCGCTGCGCAGGACCCCAGCGCGGCCTTCTCCGTCGCCTATCGCTTCGCGATGTGCTGTGTCGTGGTGCTGCCGGCGTCGCTCGGCATGGGCGCGACGATTCCGATCATGAGCCGGCTGCTCGCCGAGCACGGCGGCGGCGTGGGTCGCAGCGTGAGCCTGGCCTACGGCGCGAACACGCTCGGCGCCGTCAGCGGCTGTCTCGCCTCGACCTTCCTGCTGTTGCCGGCCTTCGGGATCCAGGGCTCGCTCTGGATCGCCTCGGGACTCAACGCCGCGATCGTCGCGCTCGCGCTCTGGCTCGCGCGCGGCGCGGCACCGCTGCCGCTGGAGCCGGGTGCCGCCGTCGCGTGGCCGCCCCGCGCTGCCTGGTTGCTCGCGCTCTACGCGCTCGCGGGCTTCCTCGCCATCGGCTTCGAAGTCACCTGGCTGCGCATGCTCGCAATCTTCGACCCGAACGGACTCTCGAGCTTCACGCTCGCGCTGGCGATCTACCTGAGTGGCTTCGCTCTCGGCAGCCTGCTGTTGTTCCGCTGGCTCGAATCGCGGCTCTCCGGCCTTGCGATCTTCGCGGTGTCGAATTTCGGACTCGCCGCGACTGCGCTCGCGACGCTCTGGCGCGCTCAGGAGATCCAGCTCTGGATCTGGTCGCAGGTCGAGCCGCGGTTGCTGGCCGGCGGCTCGCCGACCTTCTGGTCGCTCTGCTTCGAGGTCGCCGCGAACCTCTCGCTGCTGCTGCTGCCGACGATCTTCATGGGCCTCGCCTTCCCGGCGCTGTGTCAGGCCTGGAGCGAGCAGCGCGAGCAGATCGCGCCTACCAGCGGCTCGATCTACTTCGTCGGCAATCTCGGTTCGACGGCCGGCGCCTTCGCGACCGGCCTGTTCCTGGTTCCGACGCTCGGTCTGGACGGCAGCTGGGGCCTGCTGGTGGCCGGCGCGGCCGCGCTCGCGCTCGGCACGCTCGCGCTGGCACCGCTGCGACGGCGCGCCCTGCTCGCGTCGGCTTGCATCGCGGTCGCGGCCCTGGCGATTGCCGCCACGCGCGAGAACCGCGCCTACGTGCACCCCGGCGGCCAACGCCCGCTGACCCTGTTGCGGCACCAGACCGGCGCCTCCGCCAGCGTCAGCGTGCGCGAGCAGAACCCGGGCAGCGGCAACGGCAATCGCATGCTCTACATCGACGACCAGGTGGTCGCCTCGACCCACCGCTTCGGCCGCGTCGATTCGAAGATGCTCGCGCACCTCCCGCTGCTGCTGCATCCGGACCCGAAGCTCGCGCTCACGGTCGGCTTCGGCACCGGCGGCACCTCGTGGTCGATGCTCACGCACGCAGTGCGCACGCACGTGGTCGAAATCGAGCCCGAGGTGATCCGCTCCGCGCAGCTCTTCGAAATGCAGAATCACGGCGTGCTGCGCTCGGAGCTGCTGCAGGTCGTATTGAACGACGCGCGCAATCACCTCTATACCACGCGCGAGCGCTACGACGTGATTTCCACCGACGTCACGAACCTGCGCTACAAGCA
Source organism: uncultured Spirochaetales bacterium (assembly GCA_964437835.1). Taxonomy (GTDB): domain Bacteria; phylum Myxococcota_A; class UBA9160; order UBA9160; family SMWR01; genus CAYTJA01. Next base: position 15,703 of record CAYTJA010000290.1, on the reverse strand, counting down.
GAACGCGAGCCTCTACACGCGGGACTACTTCGAAATCCTGAAGTCGCGCTTGACCCCCGACGGCATCGCCTGTGCCTGGATCCCGCTCAGCGTCGAAGATTGGGAGCTGCGCTCGCTGATGGCGACCTGGGCCGCGGTGTTCCCGCACGCGAGCTTCTGGTATTTCGACCAGACGCAGACCGGCTTCGCGATCTTGATCGGCACTCCGGGCCCGCTGCGCCTCGACTACGCGCGGCTCGCGCGCGGCTTCGCACGGCCGGCCGTGCGTGCCGATCTCGCGGAGATCGACATCCATCACCCGCTGCACCTCGCGCACTTCCTGTATCTCGACGAGCGCGCGTTCCGCGACTACGCGGGCGATGCGGCGATCCACAGCGACGACCATCCGGTGCTGGAGCTCGGCTACTACCTGAACTTCTCGCGTCCCGAGCCCGATCAGCGCGAGCGCTTCGCGCGCCTCGAGGCGCTGCGCCCGCAGTCGATCGCGCCCTGGCTGCTGAATCTACCCGACGCCGAACAACCCGAGCTCGAGCGCTATGCGCGCTTTGCGCGCGCCTGGGGCGCCTTCGTCAACCACCACCATTGGGACCCGCAGGGCCTGCGCGGCACCAGGGCCTTCGGCGAGCGCGCGCGCGGCTTCCTCGAAGCGGCAGTCGCGGCGGCGCCCGAGTACGAGCCCGCGCGGCGGCGGCTCGAGGCACTGCGCCGCAAGCTCGCACCGCGGCCGCAGGCCGATGGCCTCAAGGCTCCGCAGGCCGCATCGTGATCGGGATCGATTTGAAGGTCGGTGTGCGGCTGCGCTCGGCGAAGCTCGTGACGGGCACCAGCGCATTCGCCTCCGGGAAGTACGCGGCCGCACAGCCGCGCGGGATGTCGTAGGCGAGCGTCCGGAAATCCCGCAGCGCGCGCCGCTCGCCATCCACCTCGCTCTCGAGATCGACGCGCTGCCCCGGCACGAGCCCCGCCGCGGCGAGGTCCTCCGGGTGCGCGAGCACCACCCTGCGATCGCCGCGAACTCCGCGGTAGCGGTCGTCTTGGCTGTAGATCGTGGTGTTGAACTGGTCGTGCGAGCGGATCGTCGTCAGCAGCCAATGCCCCGGCCGCAGCTCGTGCTCGGGCAGCGGGTGCCGCGTGAACTGCGCGCGACCGCTCGGCGTCTCGAAGTGCCGCGTGCGCGCGCCGTTCGGGAGCAGGAAGCCGCCCGGACGCCGCACGCGGCGGTTGTAGTCGCGAAAGCCCGGCAGCACGCGCTCGATGCGCTCGCGAATGCGGTCGTAGTCGCCGAAGAGGTCCTCCCAGGGCACCCGGCTCGAGTCGCCGAGCGCCGCGCGCGCGAGGCCCGCGACGATCGCGGGCTCGCTGCGCAGCAGCGCACTCGCGGGCGCGAGCCGGCCCTCGGAACGGTGCACGACGCTCATCGAGTCCTCGACCGTGACGAACTGCGGGCCCGCAGCCTGCAGGTCGCGCTCCGTGCGCCCGAGGCAGGGCAGGATCAGCGCCTCCTCACCGGCCGCGAGCTGCGTGCGGTTCAGCGTCGTCGCGATCTGCAGCGTGAGCGCACAGCGCGCGAGCGCCGCTTCGGCATAGCGGTAGTCCGGGGTGGCGACCGCGAAGTTTCCGCCGAGTGCCATGAACACGCGCGCGCGCCCCGCGTGCATCGCCTGCAGCGCCGCGACGCTGTCGGCGCCGTGCGCGCGCGGCGGCTCGAAGCCGAACTCCGCGCGCAGCGCGTCGAGAAACGCGTCCGCCGGCTTTTCCGTGATTCCGACCGTGCGGTCCCCCTGCACGTTCGAGTGCCCGCGCACCGGACACAAGCCCGCCCCGGGCTTGCCGATGTTCCCACGCAGCAGCAGCAGGTTCGCGATCTCCTGCACGTTCGCGACGCCGAAGCGGTGCTGCGTGATGCCCATCGCCCAGCACGCGATCACCCGTGCGGAGCTCGCGTAGAGCCCGGCCACCTGCTGCATCGCGGCGCGTGAGATCCCGGAGCGCTGCTCGAGCACTGTGACGTCCTGCTGCAGCAGATCCGCGCGCAGCGCTTCGAAGCCCTCGCTGTGGCGGCGGATGAAATCCCAGTCGAGCACGCGCCCGGGCGCCTGCGCTTCGAGCTCGAGCAGGCAGCGCATCAGGCCCTTCAGCAGCGCGATGTCGCCGCCGACACGCACCTGGAGATAGGGATCCGCGATCTGCGTGCTCGCGAGGCCCAACAGCGCGAGCGGCTCCTGCGGGTGCGCGAAGCGCACCAGGCCGCGCTCTCGCAGCGGATTGATCGCGACGATGCGGCAGCCGCGGCGGCGCGCGGCCTGCAGTGCGCTCAACATGCGCGGGTGATTGCTGCCGGGGTTCTGGCCGATCACGAAGATCGCGTCGGCGAGCTCGAAATCGGCCAGGCTCACGGTTCCCTTGCCGATGCCGATCGCCTCCGTGAGCGCGATGCCACTCGATTCGTGACACAGGTTCGAGCAGTCCGGCAGGTTGTTGGTTCCGAATTCGCGCGCGAAGAGCTGGTACAAGAACGCGGCTTCGTTGCTGGCGCGGCCGGAGGTGTAGAAGAGCGCCTGGTCCGGCGAGTCGAGCGCGCGCAGCGCGGCGGCGGCTCGTGCAAAGGCCGTCGCCCAGTCGATCGCTTCGTAGTGATCGCTGCCGCGGCGGCGCCACAGCGGCTCGCAGTGCCGACCCTGCTGCTCGAGCCACTGATCCGACTGCTCGCGCAGCCGCGACACCGGCCAGCGCGCGAAGAACGCCGCGTCGACCCGGCGCCGCGTCGCCTCGTGCGCGACGGCCTTCGCGCCGTTCTCGCAGAACTCGGCCGCGGCACGCTGCTCGGGATCGGGCCAGGCACAGCCGGGGCAGTCGAAGCCGCTGCGCTGGTTGAGGCCCGCGAGTGCCGCGAGCCCGCGTGCGAGACCGGCCTGCTCGCGCACACGCCCGAGCGCCGTCCGCACGGACTCGAGGCCCCCTGCGGCTGCGGCATCGGAGGGCGCGACTCCGCGCCGCTCGCTCACCGCGGGGTCCCACTCGCCGCGGCGGCGGCCGCAACTGCCGGCGCCGCGGCGTCGACGACGCGCGCGTGCCGGCTGTAGACGTTGAAGTCCTCGCCGCGCAGGAATCCGACCACCGCAATCCCCGCATGCTCGGCCAGCTCCACCGCGAGCGACGACGGCGCCGAGACACCCGCGACGAGCGGAATGCGTGCCGCCAGCGCCTTCTGCACGATCTCGTACGAGACGCGCCCCGAGACCAGCAGCGCGTGGCCCGAGAGCGGGGTCAGTCCGCGGCGCAGCGCGACGCCGACCACCTTGTCGACCGCGTTGTGGCGCCCGATGTCCTCGCGCGCGACGACCAGCGCACCGCTCGGATCGAAGAGCCCCGCCGCGTGCAGGCCGCCGGTGCGCGCGAAGACAGCCTGGGTCGGCTCGAGCTGTGCCGGCATCGCGCACAGGGTCTCCGCGCGGAACCGCGCGGCGTCGGCGAGCGGAGGCGCGCTCGCGAGCGCATTCTCGATCGTGGCCTTGCCGCAGATGCCGCAGCTGCTGCTCGCGTAGAGGTTCCGGCGCAGCGCGTCGAGGTCTAGCGGCACGCCGTCGGCGAGGAGTACGCGAATCACATTCTGCTCGTTCTGCGCGCCTCGCGTGCAGTGCCGCACCGAGAGCACCTCGCGGACCTCCCGGATCACGCGTTCGGTCACGAGAAAGCCGAGCGCGAGCTCGGCGTCGTGCCCGGGTGTCCTCATCACGACCGCGAGCGGGTGATCGCCGATCCGGATCTCGAGCGGCTCTTCGCGCGCCAGACAGTCGCCGCGGAGCTCTGCGCTCCCGCGCGCGCGCACCATGGCCCCGGCGGTCGTCTGGGCGAGCTCGTCGGGAGTCCACACGCCCGCAGCTTGGACCAGACAGCCCCACCTGGACAAGCGCTCGACACCTGCGGCCTCGCGGTCGGCACTCACCCGGCAGGGAGGAGCCATGCGCTTCGCGCTGATCGGCTTCGGCATGGGTGGACGCGATCTGGCCCGCGCGCTGCGCGCGGCGGATCAAGAGCTCGTGGGGATCTGCGACCCGAGCCCCGCCCGGGCCGATCTCGGGGCCCGCGAAATCGCCGCCGCGCCCGCCGGGTCGCCGGAGCTGGCCGTCGCGAGCTTCCATTGCGAGGCCGTTGCGATCTCGCTGCCGCCTGGCGAGCGCTTCGCGGTGGTCCGCGCCGCGCTCCGCGCGGGCCGACACGTGCTCGTCGACGGTCACGCCGCGGCGTCTCCCGAGGATCTGCTCGAGCTCGAAGCGCTCGCGACGAAAGCCGGCCTGGTCCTGGTCCAGGGCCCCGCGGTCCTGCACTCGGCCAGCGCGCAGCGGCTGCGAAGCCTGTCCCGCGAGCCCGAGGCCGGGGCCGCACTCGGCATGCGCGCGTGGCGTGCGCGGGTTCGCGCACCGCGCCGCGTCCGCGACCTGCTCGAGGTCATCGCGCTGCCCGACCTCGCGCTGTTCGGCATGATCGCGGGCGCGGAGCCCAGCGCCGTCTCGGCCAGCGCGATCCGCTCCGGGCTGACGGGTCAGGTCGATTCGATCTCGCTCTCGGTCTGGTACCCGACCGGCTGGCCGACCCGGCTCGAGATCGGCGCCGCCGAGCCCTCCCCGCGCGGCCTCGAGGTGCTCTGCCAGCAGCGCAAGCTCGTCCTGGACACCTCCCGCCCCGAGCGCCAGGTGCTCTGGATCGAGGAGCAGCCCTGGGCCGACAGCTCGGACTCCGCGCGGATGCAGGGGCTGCGCCGGGAGCTCGAATGCGCCGACCCCGCAAGCCTGCTGTGCCGCGCGTTCCTGCGCGCCGCGGCGGGCGAGCGCCGCAGCCTCGCCTCTAACCTCCTGGCCTCTGCCCTGCGGGTAATTCGCTCGGCCGAGCAGCAGATCGAGGCCCAGACCGACGCCGGCTCTCGGGCTGCCTGAGTCCCCCAGCAAGCGCAGCGCTCTTCGGTAAAATGCCCGCAATCGAGGGGGGCCCGTCGTGCGCCGAATCCGCGTCGCGATCATCGGAGTTGGAAACTGCGCCTCGTCGCTCGTGCAGGGGCTGCAGTTCTATCGCGAGGCACCGGAGGACCAGGAGGTCCCGGGCCTGATGCACCCGGTCCTCGGGGGCTATCACATCGGCGAGATCGACGTCGTCGCGGCCTTCGACATCGACCGCGACAAAGTCGGCCTGGATCTCGCCGAGGCGATCTACGCCGGCCCGAACAACACCATCCGCTTCGCCGACGTCCCAAAGGCCGGCGTCAGCGTCTCGCGCGGAATGACCCACGACGGAATCGGCGAGTACCTGGCGGAGCTGATCCACAAGGCGCCCGGCCCCACGGACGACGTCGTCGGCATCCTGCGCGAGCGAGAAGTCGATGTCGTGATCAACTTCCTGCCGGTCGGCTCCGAGGAAGCCACCAAGTGGTACGTCGAGCAGGTGCTCCAGGCCGGCTGCGCGTTCATCAACTGCATCCCGGTCTTCATCGCGAGCGCGCCGTATTGGGAGAAGCGTTTCCGTGACGCCGGGCTGCCGATCGTCGGCGACGACATCAAGTCCCAGGTCGGCGCGACGATCCTGCACCGCCAGCTCGCGCGCCTGCTCACGGATCGCGGCATCCGGATCGACCGCAGCTACCAGCTGAACTTCGGCGGCAACACCGACTTCCTGAACATGCTCGAGCGGAAGCGGCTGCGCTCGAAGAAGATCTCGAAGACGCAGTCGGTGCAGTCGCAGCTCGACACCCCGCTCGAGCCCGAGAACATCCACATCGGCCCGAGCGACTACGTGCCCTGGCTCGAAGACCGCAAGTGGGCCTACATCCGGGTCGAGGGCACGACCTTCGGCAACGTTCCGCACAATATCGAGCTCAAGCTCGAAGTCTGGGACAGCCCGAATTCGGCCGGCGTGGTCGTCGACGCGATCCGCTGCGCGCGCGTCGCGCTCGACCGCGGCATCGCGGGTGCGCTGGCAGGCCCCTGCGCGTATTTCATGAAGTCGCCACCGCAGCAGTACCACGACGAAGAGGCGCGCCGCCTCGTGATCGAGTTCGCGTCCCCGGGTGGCGGCCAGCTGCGCGCGCTGCGTCCCATGGACCCCGGCGGGAAACAGGGCGGCCGCTGAAGCTCGGAAACAGCTGAAGCAAGATCGATGCCAGCCTCGAGACCGCGCGAGAAGCGGCTGCGCGAGCAGCGCAGCGACTCCTGCCGCGGGGTTGCCGAGTGGATGCGGGGCAGATGCCCCGCTGCGTCCGCGGCGGCTTCGATGACACCGCAGAGCCGGCAGCCACCACAACGCAATACCACGAGTTCAGTCGGGAGGGGGGGGACCCGCCGCACGGGAAATCGCGCGGCGGGTCCCCCAATATCCCCCGCCGGCCCGATGCAGCGGCTTGCGCTGCGCGCGTCACCTCGAGCGCGAGGGCCAGGGGGAGGAATCGTATGAGGAACTCGTGGGCAGCCGCGCGCCGAGCGCCTTTGGCCTGCGCGTCGCTGCTGGCCTGCGCAGCGCTCGCAAGCGCCGAGACCCCGACCGCCGAGACCGCGCTCGCCGTCGGCGCGGCGACCGAACTCGACCTCGCGCGGCTGCGCGCGATCGCGGCGCAGATCTCAGCTCCCGGCGCGGATGCCGGCGCTGCGCCCCGCGCGCTCTCGCTCGAGGAGGCCGTGCGCACCGCGCTCGAGCGGAACCTCGATCTCGAGATCGCGGAGCTCGACGTCGCCTCGGCCGAGCCCGAAGTGCTCGCGAACCAGGCCTTCTTCGATCCGAGCTCGGGCGTGCAGCTCGAGGCGCATGGCCTCAAGCTCGACCCGGAGAACGGCGATCCCGAGCCGCGCCAGGCCGCAGACTTTCAGAACGACTACCGCGCGGCGGCCTTCGTGCGGCAACAGGTTCCGACCGGCGGCAACCTGACGCTCTCGGCGGGCTACGCCCGCGAGAGTCGCAGGGACCCTTGCGATCCCGGCCCGCCCGGCGATCCCGGGGACTGTCCGGTGGACTCGCAGACCCAACAGCCGATCGGCGTCAACGATCCCTCGACGAGCCAAGGTGCGGGCTTCCTGCTCGAGCTGCGCCAGCCGCTCCTGCGCGGCGGACGCATCTTCGTCGCGCGCCGCCAGATCCGCGATGCGGAGCTCGACCTCGAGATCGAGCGCGCGCGCCTGAACGCACAGCTGCTCGCGGTGCGCGCCCAGGCGCACGCGTCGTACTACGACGCGATCCTCGCGGAGCGCCTGATCGAGGTGATCGAATCCGCGCTGCTGCGCGACGCCGAGCTGTTGCGCGCCTCGCAGGCGCTCTTCGACGCCGGCAGCGTGAACAAGCGCGACCTCTTCAGCGCCCAGATCCGGCTCGCCTCCGACCGCGCCGAGCTCGCGCAGCGGCGCGCGACGCGCGACGTCGCGCGCCAGCAGCTGCGCGAGGTGCTGGGCCTCCCCTCCTCGGAGCCGGTCGAGCCGAGTGAACGCGAGATCCCGTTTCGGCCGGTGGCGCTGCGCCTCGGGGAGTGGATCGCGGGCGCGCTCGAGCGGCGGCCCGAGCTGCTCGAGCAGCGGCAGCGGCTCGCCAAGAGCGAGCTCGAGCTGCGCGTGCGCGGCAACGCGCTGCTGCCGCAGCTCGACCTCTTCGGCCGCTACGGCAGCACGCAGGACCTCGCGAGCCGGGACTGGCTCGCCGGGCTGCTCTTCGAGGTGCCGCTCGGAAATCGGGCCGCGCGCTCGAAGCTCTCCCAGGCCGAGCTGCTGCACGCGCGCCTCGAGCGCGAGCAGCTGAAGCTCGAGCGCCGCGTCGAGAACGAGGTGCGCGAATCGGAGATCCAGCTGCGCGCGAGCGCCGAAAGCCTGACCGCTCTCGCAGCTGCGCTCGAGAACGCGCGCGACAAGCGCAAGGTCGCAGAAGCGCGCTTCCAGATGGGCGCCGCGAACAACTTCGACGTGACCGACGCCGATCAGGATCTGATCCGCGCCGAGAGCGAGCTGCTCTCTACCGTCGCCGAGTACGCGACCCAGCTCGCGCTCCTCGAGGCGCGGGTCGGCGCCCCCCTCTAGCGCGTCCGCAGGTGCAAGCCGCTTCGGCGCGCAGCGAGGCGAAGCCGAGCGGAGAGCGGGTGGGACCGGGCCGCTCCCGGACCGGGACCCGCAAGGCCCGGCGCGCAGCGAGGCGAAGCCGAGCGGAGTGCGGGTGGGACCGGGCCGCTCCCGGACCGGGACCCGCAAGGCTAGTCTGCCGCCTGACGATGTCGCCGCCCGGCCCGCTGCGCTCCGGCCCCGCCTCGCTCCTCGCGGCGACGCTGCTGCTCGGGGCCTGCACTCCGCGCGACGCCGCGCCGCAGGCCAGCACGCCCGCTGCCGAGCGCCCGCGCATCGAAGCGCACGACGGCTACCTCGGCTCCGACGCCTGCCGCTCCTGCCATCCGCGCGAATACGAAACCTGGCACGCCTCCTATCACCGCACGATGACGCAGGTCGTCACGCCCGAGACCCTCGCCGGCCCGCTCGAGAGCTCTGAACAGCAGGTCGCCGGGCGCCGCTACCGCATGTTGAGGGAGGGGGACCAGATCTTCGCGGAGACGCTTCCGGCGCGCGGCAACGAGCCCGCGCGTCGCGAGCCGGTGCTGCTCGCGACCGGCTCCCACCACTTCCAGGCCTATTGGGTGCCCGATGCGCCCGGCCGCAAGCTGCGCCTCTTCGAGCTCGCCTATCACATCTCCGGACGCCGATGGATCCCGATGGACGCGCTTCCGCTCGCGCCGCCTGGCGTCGAGCAGACCTCGGAGGCGGGCGAGGGGCGCTGGAACAAGACCTGCAACCGCTGCCACGCGACGGCCCCGGAGCCGCGCCTGTTCGGCGATCCGCCCTTCGATACACGCGTGGCCGAGCTCGGCATCGCCTGCGAGGCTTGCCACGGCCCCGGCGAGGCCCACGTCGCCGCGAATCACAGTCCCGGCCGGCGCTACGGGCTGCATCTCGGGGAGCGCGCAGACCCGACGATCGCAGACCCGCAGGATCTCCCGCCGCTGCGTTCGGCGCAGGCCTGTGGCCAGTGCCACAGCGTCTTCGACTTTCCCTCGGCGCCCGCGCGCGCGCGCTGGGCTCAGCACGGTTTCCGCTACCACCCGGGCGAAGACCTGCACGCGAACCGTCTGGTATTCGACCGCACCAACGCACCGCCGATGTTCCGGCAGACGATGTTCTGGTCCGACGGTCAGCTGCGCGTGAACGGTCGCGAGTACAACTCGCTGCTCGAGTCGCCCTGCTTCGCGGGCGGAGAGCTCTCGTGCCTCTCTTGCCACCGGATGCATCCCGATGCGAGCGACTCGCGCCCGCTCGCCGAGTGGGCCGACGATCAGCTGCATCCGGGAATGCGCGGCAACGCCGCCTGCACGCAGTGCCACCCGGCCCTCGCGCAGCCGGACGCCCTCGCCGCGCACACGCGACACCGACCCGACTCCGCCGGAAGCCGCTGCCTCGACTGTCACATGCCGAACACGGTCTGGGGCCTGCACAAGGCGACGCGCGTGCACCAGGTCAGCAGCCCGAGCGTCCAGGAGACGCTGCGCTCGGGGCGCCCGAATGCCTGCAATCTCTGCCACCTCGACCGCCCGCTCGCGTGGACCGCACACGCGCTCGAACGCGATTACGGAATCCCGGCGCCGGAGCTGGGGCCGGCGCAGCAGGTCGTCGCCGGGGCCCTGCTGTGGTCGCTCTCGGGTGAGGCGGGACAGCGCGCGCTGATGGCATGGCACCTGGGCTGGGCGCCGGCGATCGCGGCGTCGGGTCCGGCCTGGGTTCCGCTGATTCTCGCGGAGCTGCTGCGCGACCCCTATCCCGCGGTGCGCTCCGCGGCGCTGCGCTCGCTGCAGCGCTTCCAGGGCTATGCGGATCTACCACTCGACCCATTCGCGCCGCCCGCAGGACTCGAGGCGCAGCGCAGCGCCGTGCGCGCGCGCTGGGCCGCTGCGGAGGCGACGCGCCGGATGCCGGCGCGGCCCTCGCTGCTGCTCGGAGCGGGCGGCGCCCCGCGCGAAGAGCTCTTCGAGCAGTTGCGCCAGCAGCGCGACATGCGGCCGATCTACCTCGCAGAGTGAGCCGCGCCGCGGGCTTGGAGTGCGTCGCAGCCGGCCTCCGGCTGCGCGCGCCACGCCCGCAGCCAGATCGGCGGCGAGAGCGCGACGATCAGCGCGCCGTCGCGCCCGGTCCACGCCAGCGAGGCATTCGCGCGCTCGAGCGCCGCGCGCACTTCGGCATGCGGCATCCCGAAACGCCCGCGGCAGGGCGCGCTCGCGAGCGCGAGCTCCGCGCCGACCGCACTGAGGAAGGCGTCGCTCGAGGAGCTGCGACTGCCGTGGTGGCCGAGCTTCAGCAGTTGCGCGGCGAGCGGAGCTCCGCGCGCGAGCAACGCTCGTTCGCCCGCGCGCTCGAGGTCTGCCGGCAACAGGATGGCCGTCTCGCCCGCGCGGACGCGCAGCACCAGGCTGCGGTCGTTCTCCGAGCCGCGCGCGCCGCTGCGCGGAGGCCACAGCACTTCGACCTCGAGATCCCCGAGCGCTTCGATCGGGTCGCCCGCCGCGCGCTCGCGCACGCGCACGCTGCGCGCGCCGGCCAGAGCCAGGAGATCCGCATACGCCAGCTGGTCTTCAGCCCCCGGCGGCAGCCACAACTCGTCGACAGGAAGCGCGCGCAAGACCGCCGCCAGGCCCCCGCGATGATCGAGATCCGCGTGCGACGCGACCGCCGCCGCGAGGCGGCGCACGCCGAGCGCGCGCAGCGCGGGGAGGACCGCGGAGCGCCCGAGATCCACCCCGCCAGGGAGCGCGGTCCCCGCGTCGACGAGCAGACTCGCGCGGCGCCCCTGCACCAGCACGGCGTCGCCTTGCCCGACGTCGAGCAGTGCGAGCCGCGGCGGAGCGGGCTCGATGCCTGCCGCTGGCGCGAGCGCGAGCCACACGACCTGGCAGAGCGCGAGCGCCGCGCGTGCGACCGGCTCGCGCCAGCCCCACGCGAGTGCCGCGAAGCCGAGCGCCGCGAGCATCGACGCCGCACTCGGGTTGCCCTGCAGCGGGAGCTCGGGTGCGCCGAGCGCGCCGCGCTGCGCGAGCTCCGCACTGGCCTCCGCGAGCGCCGCCGCGGCCTCGATCGGCGCGCGCAGCAGGCGAAGCTCGCGCACGCCACTCGGCAGCGCCGCCCACGCGACCGCTGCGAGCGAGGCCGGGAACAGCGCGCCTGTGACCCAGGGCACCGCGACGAGGTTCGCCGCGAGTGCAGCGGGAGCCAGGCGCGCGAAATGCCACGCGGCGAGTGGCGCGGTCACGAGCCCCGCGAGGGCCGAGCTGTCCAGCAGCTCGCGAAGCGCCGCGCGCAGCCATTCGCGCGCCCCGCCTCGCCGCGGAACGCGAGCGCGCGGCGCGAGCAGCAGCGCGCCGCTCGCGGCGAAGGAGAGCTGAGCGCCCGCATCGAAGAGCGCCTCCGGCTCGACCGCGAGTACCAGCAGTGCCGCGAGCGCGAGCCCCTGCCCGCGCGCGAGCGGGCGCAGCCAGCCCACAGCGGCGACCGCGAGGAAGAACAGTGCGCGCCGCACCGGAACCCCGAAGCCCGCGAGCAATGCATAACACGCCGCCGTCGCGAGGGCGAGGGCGAGCGCCGGCGCGCGCACGTCGCTGCGCGCGCAGAGCCACGCGCTGCGCCGCAGCAGCGCTCGCGCGACTGCGAAGGCGGCCGCCGCCGCCACACCGACGTTCAGGCCGGACACCGCGACCAGATGGCTGAGGCCTAGCTCTGCGAAGCCATCCGCGAGCGCGGGATCGAGCCCGCTGCGATCGCCGAGCGCGAGCGCGAGCAGCAGCGCGCCGCCCGGGCCGAGCGCGATCAGCGGCGCCGCGAGCGAGACGCGCAGACGCTCGAGTGGCGCGCGCCAGCGCGCGCGGTCCAGCTCCGGAAGTCGCACCGCGAGCGCGGGATCGACGAGGCGCGCGACGGCGCCGATCCCGGCGCGTGCGAGTGAACGCTCGAGATCCCTGCCCCCTGGATTCCGCTCGGGAGAGGCCGCGCGCAGCCGCAGCGCGAGCCGCCAGCGCTGGCCCGGCAGGGCGTCCGCGAGCGGGGAGCGGTCGCCCGGCGCGAGCCGCAGCAGCACGCGCTGCGGCGCCGGGGGCGCGCAGGCGTCCGCGCAGACCACGCGCTCGAGCTCGAGGTCCAGACCCGCGGCACGGCTCGCCCGAGCGCACACGCTTGCGTCTGCGATCAGCTCGCGCGGCTCCGAGGGTCGCGAGCTCCGAGCGGGTTCGAGGCGAGCGTGCAGCGCGACGGCGCCGGCGCAGGCCGCCGCGATCACGAGCAGCAGCGTCCGCGCGCGCGGATGCGCGCGGAGGCAGGCGCTCGCGAGCAGCGCGCCGGCACTCGCGCCGAACGCCGACGCGCGGGAACCGAGGCCCGCGTCCGCAGCGGCGAGGCCGAGCGCGGCGCCGAGCGCGATCCACGGAAGCAAGAACCGCAGCGGATTCCCGACCCGGGACCGGGGGGATCGTGAGCCTATCCGAGCTTAGGCTCGGGGTCCCCTTTTACTTCGCTCGCCTGCGGCTCGCTGCGCGCGGCAAGGCCGCTTGCGCTTCGAACCTCAGTCGCCTGCGGCTCGCTGCGCGCGGCAGCGCCGCTTGCGTTTCGAAGCTCGGTCGCCTGCGGCTGGCTGCGCGCGGCGGGGCTGCTGGCGGGCTCCTGGAGTGCTTCCGGCTCCGGCGCGGCCGGGTTCGAGGGGCTCGAAGGGAGCGACTCCGCGGGGGTGCCCGGCTCGGACGCGGGCTCGGCCGCCTCCTCGCGGAAGAAGCGCTCGAGGCGCGCGGCATCTCGCTCGCTGATCCCGGGCACCGCGCGCAGGCGCTCGGGCGACGCCTCGCGCAGGGCCCGCAGCGAGCCCAGAGCGCGCAGCAGCGAGCGGCGTTTTCCGGGCCCGATGCCAGGCAGCTCCTCGAGAATCGAGCTCTGGTTCGCTCGCGAGCGCAGATCGCGCTGGAATTCGATTGCGAAGCGGTGCGCCTCGTCGCGCACGCGCTGGAGCAGCAACAAGCCCTTCGAGCTGGGCGGCAGCAGGATCGCATCGACGCGTTCCGGGCGGAACAGCCGCTCCGCCTTGAGGCCGCCCGAGCGACGCACGCGCGGCGACGCGCTCTCCGCATCGCGCTGTTTCGCGATCCCGACGCAGTCGAGCTGCACGCCCGCATCGCGCAAGACACTCTGCGCGACCGCGAGCTGGCCGCGCCCGCCGTCGATCAGCAGCAGATCGGGCAGCGGCTCGCTCTCGCGGCGCGCGATGCGCCGGGAGAGCACCTCGCGCAGACACGCGTAGTCGTCGTCCGGGGCGGCGTCTCGGATCCGATACCGGCGGTAGCCGTCTTTCGCGGGCACGCCGTCCTGGAAGCGCACGCGACTGCCGACGCTCAGGGTTCCGCGAAAGGTCGAAATGTCGTAGCCCTCGATGCTGCGCGGGGGCCGGGGCAGTGCGAGCCGTTCCGCGAGCTCACTCAGCGCGCCTGCGACGCTCTGGCGCGTCTCGAGGCGCCGCGCCAGCGCGAGCTCCGCGTTCGTCGCTGCGAGCTTCAGCAGCTCGGAGGCCGCGCCGCGCTGCGGCACGCGCAGCTCGACCCTGCGCTCGGCCTGCTCCGAGAGTGCCGCCTCGAGCGCCTCGCACTCGGGGGGCTCCGCCTGCAACAACAGCTCGCGCGGCAGCTCGCGGCCCTGCTCGGGCGCGTAGTACTGGCCGAGGAACGAGGACAGCAGCTCCCCGTCGTCGATCTCGACCTCGGAGAACGCGTAGCCCTGCGCGCCGACGAGGCGGCCCTCGCGCACGTGCAGCACCTGCACATCGACCTCGCCGCCCTGCCGCGCGAGCCCGAACACGTCGCGCTCGACCGGGCGCTCCGCGACGATCTGTTGCCGCTCGAGAGTGCGCTCGACCGCGCCGATGCGGTCGCGCAGCCGCGCCGCATCCTCGAAGCGCTCCTGCGCGGCCGCCTGCTGCATGCGTGCGCGCAGATCGCTGATCAGGTCCTCCGAGCGCCCGCGCAGGAACAGCGCCGTGCCCTCGACCAACTCGGTGTAGGCCGCGGCGTCCGTGAGGCCGCAGCAGGGCGCGAGGCAGCGCTTCATCTCGTACTCGATGCAGGGCCTGCCGCGGCGGGCGTAGTCGGCGAAGTTGGCGTCGCTGCAGGAGCGCAGCGGGAAGATCCGCCGCAGATTCGAAATCACCTCCCGCATCGCCTGGCTCGAGGTGTAGGGGCCGAAGTACCAGGCGCCGTCGCGCCGAAAGCGCCGCACCTGCTGCAGCCGCGGCCAGCTCTGCTTCGGGTCGAGGCGCAGTGCGAGGTACTGCTTGTCGTCGCGCAGCCGGACGTTGAAGGGCGGCTTGTGCTGCTTGATCAGCTCGTTCTCGAGCAGCAGCGCGTCCTTCACGCCCGGCGTCACGACGACGTCGATGTCTCGCGCTCGGCGCACCAGGTCGGGAATCCGCGGCCGGCCGTCGCCGCCGTTCAGATAGCTCTTGACGCGCGCGCGCAGGTTCTGCGCCTTGCCCACGTAGAGCACGCGGCCCGACTCGCCCTTGAACAGGTACACGCCGGGGGAGGTCGGAAGTGCCTCGATCTTCTCCTCGAGCGACACGCGTGCCCCTCTGTCAAGTTCGCTGAACTTCGTTCGCCTTCGGCTCACTGCGCGGGGCAAGGCCCCTCGCAGACTCCTAACTCGAACGCAAACGCTCCTGCTCGAGGTCGCGGATGCGGTCGCGCAGATCGGCCGCGCGCTCGAACTCGAGCGCGCGCGAGGCCGAGCGCATCTCCGTGCGCAGCGATTCGATCAGCGCCGGCAGCTCGTGCGGCGGAACGCCGAGGCCGCGCTCGCGCTCGTCGCGCGTCGGCACGGTCACGTAGTCCTGCTCCCAGACGGACTCGCGCAGGCTGGAAATCCGCTTCTGGATCGTCTGCGGCGTGATGCCGTGCTCGCGGTTGTAGGCCTCCTGCACCGCGCGCCGGCGCGTCGTCTCTTCGACCGTGCGGCGGATCGATTCGGTCTCCTGGTCTGCGTAGAGGATGACCCTCCCCTTCGCATTGCGCGCGGCGCGCCCGCTGGTCTGGATCAGCGAGCGCGCGGAGCGCAGGAAGCCCTCCTTGTCCGCATCCAGGATCGCGACCAGCGCGACCTCCGGGATGTCGAGGCCCTCGCGCAGCAGGTTGATTCCGACCAACACGTCGAAGGCGCCCTCGCGCAGCTCGCGGATGATCTCCATGCGCTCGAGGGTCTGCACGTCGCTGTGCAGGTAGCGGATCTTGATCCCGAGCTCGGCGTAGTACTCGCTGAGCTCCTCGGCCATGCGTTTCGTGAGCGTCGTGACGAGCACGCGGTCGCCCTCGGCGACGACGCGGCGGATCTCGCCCAGCAGGTCGTCGACCTGCCCCTGCGCGGGCCGCCGGTCGATCACCGGATCCAGCAGGCCCGTCGGCCGGATCACCTGCTCGACCACGGCGCCGCCACACTTCTCCAGCTCGAAATCGGCCGGGGTCGCGGAGACGTAGCCGCGCTGCGGTGCGCGCGCTTCCCACTCGTCGAAGCGCAGCGGCCGGTTGTCGAGCGCCGAAGGCAGCCGGAAGCCGAACTCGACCAGCGTCTGCTTGCGCGCGCGGTCGCCGCGGAACATCCCGCCGATCTGCGGGACCGCGACGTGGCTC
>CAYTJA010000289.1:0-4081 GCA_964437835.1 uncultured Spirochaetales bacterium | reverse complement strand
AGGCTGTCCGCGGTCGCCGCGGCCGGATCCGCGCTCGATACGAGACCGAGCAGGAGCAGGAGCATCGCGGTAGAGGTCGTACGAGAACGGCAAATCGCGCTGAGTTGTCTCATCGGGTGGTCCTCCCTGGTCGTTGCAGATTCTGGTCTCTTCCGGTTTCCGCGTTCGCAAGGGGAGCAAAGCACTTCGCGGGGACCGAGGAGTGACCATACTAATCGCGGCCCGATTCCGATTGGAATGTTCGGCGCGGCCAGCCAATTGACAGAAGCGGTCACGATTGCATAGAACACCAGCATGGCTCCCCCCTTGGCCAGCTTGGGATCTCCGACGGCGTTCGCCCGCGTGCTCGAGGCGGCTCGCGAGGCGGGCATGGACCTGGCCTGCCTGCGAGAGCTCCATCCGGCTGAATCGTGGACGCAGCGCCGCAGGGTCTGGAGCCTGATCATGCAAACTCTGCGGGTCGACGGCTTTCCCGTCCGCGTCGCGCAGCGAACCTCCGTCGGAGAAATCGGTCCGCTCGGGATGGCCGCCCAGGCTGCGCCGGATCTGCGCAGCGCGTTCCAGCGCATGCTCCAGCATCAGCACGTCTTGACCGGGATGGCGCTCGCGCGGATGCGCGACGACCCTGCCGGCAGGACCACGATCTACGAGGTCCTGCCGGTCGAGGGGACCGATCTCGGCGGGCGCTGCCGGCGCGAGATGATGGTCGCCAGCGGCCTCAAATTCGCCCGCGACATTTCCGGAGTGTGGGTCAGGCCGCGGCGCGCCTGCTTCGGGCATGCCGAGCCCCGCGATTCGCGTGAGCACGACGCGTTCTTCGACAGTGAAGTCCAGTTCGGCTCTGGATACGACGGTCTCGAGTTCGACCGCGACACGCTGGCCATCCCGCTCCCCGGCGCCGATGCGGATCTTTCGCAGTACCTGGTCGAGCACCTGCGCGCTGTCGCCGGCGAGCCGCCTGCGGCGGCTGCGACCCTCGAGGGAAGAGTCAGGCAGGTGATCTGCACGCAGCTCGGAAACCAGTCGCTGGCGATGCCTGCACTCGCCAGGGAGCTCGGCATGAGCACGCGGACCCTCCGCAGGCGTCTGCTCGAACACCGGACCAGCTACCACGACATCCTCGACCGGGTGCGCCGCGAGCTCGCCGACGAGCTGCTAGGTGGTTCGGACCACAAGCTCTCGGAGGTCGCCTTCCTGCTGGGCTTTTCCGATGCGAGCGCGTTCCATCGCGCCTACGTGCGCTGGACCGGGAAAACGCCGGGCGCCCGGCATCGGGATCCGCTGGGCACCGGCGCCTGACTCCCCCATGCGACGCGTTCGTCGACGAGCCGATTCCGGGCACGGTCGTGGGGATCCGATCCGAGGATCTCCGCACCGCCTCGAACACCGTGAGCTAGACGGCGGTGGCGCTCGCGGATCGAGACAGATTCAGCGCAGCGTTCGGAAGAAGGTACGCAGGTCCTGAGTGAAGAGCTCCGGTTGCTCCATCGCCGCGAAGTGTCCGCCGCGCGGCAGCACGGCCCAATGCGTCAGGTGGTACTGCGCTTCGACCCAGGCGCGCGGCGGGCGCAGGATCTGCTCCTTCGGGTAGCGCGCGACTCCGGTCGGAACGCCGACGAAGTCCGCTGGACGCGTCCAAAGGCCGCTGTTTCGGGTCTCCCAGTAGAGCCGCACCGAGGACGCGATCGTCTGCGTCACCCAGTAGAGCATCACGTTCGTGATGAGCTGATCGCGTGTGAAGACAGTCTCTGGGTGACCGCCGCAGTCGCTCCAGCTGCGAAACTTCTCGACGATCCACGCGAGCAGGCCCGCCGGCGAGTCGTTGAGCGCCATGCCCAGGGTCTGCGGTCGGGTTCCCTGTTGCTGCGCATAACCCGACTCCTCGCTCTGGAAGCGGCCCATCGCGACGAGATCCGCCTTCTCCTCTTCGGAGAGCGCGACCGGATGCTTGGGCGGGCCGGCGATCGGCATGTTGAGGTGGATGGCCGCGCAGTGCTGCGCATCGAGCGCGCCGATGCGGGTCGCGATCTGGGCGCCCCAGTCGCCGCCCTGTGCGCCGTAGCGCGTGTAGCCCAGGCGGCGCACCAGCTCGATCATGGCCCGTGCGATCCGCATCACGTCCCAGCCGCGCGTGCGAGTCGGCTCCGAGAACCCGTAGCCCGGCAGGGAGGGCGCGATCACGTGGAATGCGTCGGCTTCGCTGCCGCCGTGAGCCTCTGGGTCCGTGAGCCTGGGAATCACGCCCTGAAATTCCACGATGGAGCCGGGCCAGCCGTGCACGAGCAGCAGCGGAAAGGCATCCGGGTGCGCCGAGCGCGCGTGGATGAAATGGATCGACTGGCCATCGATCGGAGTGCGGAACTGCGCGAGCTGGTTGAGCCGCGCCTCCTGCGCACGCCAGTCGTAGTGCTCGCGCCAGTACCCGACCAGCTCGCGCAGGTAGTCGACCGGAATCCCGTACTCCCAGCCCGTGCCCTCGATCTGGTCCGGAAAGCGGGTCAGCGCCAGGCGGCTTTGCAGGTCCGCGAGCACGGAGTCGTCGACGCGGATCTGGAAGCTCTCGATGGCCTCGCTCATGCGAGCGCCAGTCTACTCGCCGGCTCGCGAGAGAGTGCAGCCGTCTTCGTCAGCCGGCGTGTTAAGGTTGGGTGATGAACTTCCAACGGCTCACGCACATGGGAATCTGCGTCTCGGACCTCGAGCGCTCGCTGCGCTTCTACCGCGACCTGCTCGGCTGCCAGGAGGTGGGGCGCCTGGAGCTCACCGGCGAGCCGACCGCCACGCTGAACGGCATGCCGGACGTGAAGGTGCGCGCGATCTATCTGGAGCGCGACGGCTGGCGCCTGGAGCTGATCGAGTTCCCGGTGCCGGGTTGGATCGGAGCGAAGGCGCCGCGGCCGATGAACCAGCTGGGCCTGACGCATCTGTCGTTCCGCGTCGACGACCTCGACGCGGCCTGCGCGCAGCTCGAGGCCGCGGGCGGCGGCCTGCTGCCCGGGACGCGCCTCGACCTGCCGGGCCCCACGCGCGTGATCATGGCATTCGATCCCGATGGCGTGCGCCTCGAGCTGATCCAGCGCCCCGGAGATCCCAACGCTGTCCCCAGCGGCCCCGGCGAGCACTGAGCGAGCCGCTCCCCGCACAACGGTCCACAACCGCCGATGAAGCCTGTTATGCCGACCTCGGTATCGGCGCTTCGGGCAGCTTCTTCACGACGGGCAGGACCTCGCGCGCGAAGAGCCGCATGCTCGCCTCGGCCACGTCCAGAGGCATGCCGCCGTACTTCATCACCCCGACGATGTGATCGGGGCCCATCAGCTGGTTGATCTGCGAGAGCTTCTCGATGCACTGTTCCGGCGTGCCCCAGACCTGATTGTCCAGGTACATGCCGCCGATGTCGTGCTTGCCTCCGGCCTGGCGCATCGCGCGGCTGCTCGCCGCGTAATGCTCGTATCCGCGGGTGTTCGCGAAGTGCCCGCTCGCGAGCTCGTAGTGGCGCATGGCGCTGTCGCCGTAGGCCGGGATGTACTTGCGGGCGCCTTCCCAGGCCTGCTGCTCGGTCTCGGCGCAGTACAGCCAGAACGCGATCGTGGGGCGCGCCGGCGTGAGTCCGTGAGCCGTTCGCAGGTCGTTGAAGCGCTTCATCTGCTCCGCATACTCGAGCCACGTGGTCTGCGGGATGAACAGCGGCTTGAGCCCCGTCTGGGCCGCAATCGGCATGCTCTGCGGGCTGCCCCACGCGCAGTACATCTGATCGAGCAGGTCGCGGGAGCGGGGCTGTGGGCGCATCGTGGTGCGCGGGATCTGGTGGAAGACGCCCTTGTGCTCGAACCACTCGTTCGAGAGCGCCTTGCGCACGATCTCGAGCGACTCCAGGAAACGCTCGCGCGACTCCTCCATCGGAACGCGCAGCGCGCCGAACTCGCGCCGACCCAGTCCGCGGCCGAAGCCGATCGAGAGCCGGCGCCCGCCCAGCATGTGGTCGAGGTTCGAGATCGCCTCGGCCACGCGGATCGGATCGTGCCAGGGCAGCACGACCACCATCGTGCCCATCTCGACCCGTTCGGTACAGCCGGCGAAG
>CAYTJA010000288.1:0-5036 GCA_964437835.1 uncultured Spirochaetales bacterium | reverse complement strand
TCCCCTCCGTCACTTCGCGTGCCCCTAGCAGTCCGGGGGACACGGCCATGGGCGCCCTATCGGCCTGCGTTTCCGCGCACTTGAGAAAGCCCGGCAACTTCGCTGCGCGAGCCCGCAGAAGCCCCGCCCGGCGCCGCGCGCCGGACGCCAGCCGGGCTCAGCCCTGCGCCTCAGGTGACCGATACGCCCGAGCGCGGAGCGCCGCGCGGAGGCCCATGGGCGACCGGACCCTGATCGTGGACGACGACGCTGGCCTCAGGGAATCCCTGGAGATCCTGCTCTCGGCCGAGGGCTACGAGGTCCAGAGCGCGGCGAACGCCAGCCTGGCCCTCGCGCGCTGCGAGCAGAGCGCACCCGAGATCGTGTTGTGTGATGCCCGGATGCCCGGAAGCGACGGGCAGGAGCTGCTGCCGCAGCTGCACCGCCTGGTCCCCCGGGCGACCCTGATCCTGATGTCCGCCCAGGGCTCGACACAGCTCGCCGCGCTCGCGGTCAGCCGCGGCGTCTACGACTATCTCTCCAAGCCCATCCAGCCGAGCGAAGCGCTGCTCGTGATGCGCAACGCGCGCGAGCGCGAGCGAATGCGTCGGCGGACCACGCTGCTGCGCCGCGACATCGAGCGCGCCGTCGGCCAGCGCCCGATCGTCGCGAGCTCCGAGCGCATGATCGAGCTGCTCGAGCTGATGGAGCGCGCCGCGGCCTACAAGACCCCCGTGCTGGTGACCGGCGAGCGCGGCACCGGAAAGGAAGTCCTCGCGCGCGCGATCCACGCGCAGTCGCCGCGGCGGCACGAGGCCTTCGTGGCAGTCTCCTGCGCGGCGATCCCGCAGAGCCGGCTCGAGGCCGAGCTCTTCGGACGCAGCGGCGGGGCCAGCAGCGGCAGCGACCGCGCGCAACGCGGCCTGTTCGAGCAGGCGAACGGCGGAACGCTGTTCCTCGACGAAGTCGGAGCCCTGCCGGCGACGCTGCAGCCGAAGCTGCTGCGCGCGCTGCAGGAGGAGGAGATCCATCCGATCGGAGATTCGAAAGCCCACAGCGTCGACGTGCGCGTGATCTCGGCGAGCTCGCAGCGGCTCGAGCAGGAGGTCGCCGCGGGCCGCTTCCGCGAGGACCTGTTGCATCGGCTGAGCGTCGTGCAGCTCGAGGTGCCACCGCTTCGCGAGCGCCCCAAGGACGTGAGCCTGCTGGTCGATCATCATCTCGCGCAGTTCTGCGACCTGCTCGGCAAGCCCCTGCGCGGGGTCACAGACGAAGCCCTCGAGCGCCTCGTCGGCTATGCCTGGCCGGGCAACGTGCGCGAGCTCCAGAACCTGATCGAGCGCGCGGTACTGCTCGCCGACGGCGAGTGGATCACGCTGCAGGAGCTGCCCCCCACGCTCGCCGGTGCGGCCACGGGCACGCGCTCGCGCGCACCCGAGCTCTCGCTGCGCCGCGCGCGGCGCACGGCCGAAAGGGACGCGATCCGGCGCGCGCTGCAGGAGACCGGAGGCAATCGCACCCACGCCGCGCGGCTGCTCGAGATCAGCCACCGCGCGTTGCTCTACAAGCTCAAGGAATACGTGATCCGCGACTAGCGAGTGGCATGCCCCTCGCTGCCCGCGCCGCGCTCAGGGAATTTCGGCGTCCGGCTCGTCCATCCCCAGCTTCTCGAGCCGGTAGCGAAAGGATCGGAACGAGACCCCGAGCAGCTGCGCCGCGCGCTTCTTGACGCCGCCGCTGCGCTCGAGCGCCTCCTGCAGCAGGCCGCGCTCGAAATCGCTGACGAGCTGTTCGAGATCCGCGCCGGCGGCCGGCAGCCGATGCGGCACCGGGCGCGCCTGCGGCTGCAGCACCGAGGGCGGCAGAGCGTCCAGATCGATCCGATTCCCGCGCGATAGCGCAACCGCGCGCTCCAGGATGTTCTCGAGCTCGCGCACATTGCCCGGGAACGGGTACACGAGCAGCCGCTCGAGCACCGCGGGCGAGATCTCGGGCGGGGCCTTGCCGAGCTCGCCGGCGACCTTCTTGGCGAAGTGCTGCACCAACAGCGGGATGTCCTCGCGCCGCTCTCGCAGCGGCGGCAGGGCGATCTCGATCACGTTGATGCGGTAGTAGAGATCTTCGCGAAAACGGCCCTCTGCGACTTCGCGCGCGAGCTCGCGATTCGTGGCCGCGATCAGCCTCACGTCGACGCGGCGGTCGCTGGTTCCGCCCACGCGCCGGATGGTCTTGTCCTGGAGCACGCGCAGCAGCTTGACCTGCAGCGGCAGCGTGAGCTCCCCGATCTCGTCCAGGAAGAGCGTGCCGCCTTCGGCGACCTCGAAGAGGCCGTCCTTGTTCTGCACCGCACCTGTGAAGGCACCCTTCACGTGCCCGAAGAGCTCGGATTCGAGCAGGTTCTCGGGAATCGCCGCACAGTTGACCGCGACGAAGGACCGCTCGCGGCGCTCGCCGTCCGCGTGGATCGCGCGCGCGACCATCTCCTTGCCGGTCCCGCTCTCGCCGCTGATCAGCAGGTTCGCCTTGTTCTCTGCGACCTGGGCGATCAGATCGAAGACGCGCCGCATCGCGGCGCTGTTGCCGAGAATCGAGCGATCGCGATCGCGGTGGCGCAGCTCGCTGCGCAGGCGCCGGTTTTCGCGCGCGAGCGTCTTCTTTTCGAGCGCCTTCTCCACCACGACGCGGATCTCGTCCAGCTTGAAGGGCTTCGTGATGTAGTCGTAGGCGCCCTCGCGCATTGCGCCGATCGCGTTCTCGGTGCTCGCAAAAGCCGTGATCATGACCACGACCGTTTCCGGCGCGACCGCCTGGGCCGCGCGTAACACGTCGAGGCCGGAGCCGCCCGGCATCTGCATGTCGCTGATCACGAGGTCGAAGTCGCCGTGCTCGATGCGAGCCACGGCGCTGGCGACGTCTCCCGCGAGTTCGACCTGAAAGCCCTCCTGGCGCAGGAAGATCTCGAGGAACTCCTGCATGCTGCGCTCGTCGTCGACGACGAGGATGCGGCCGGCCGGGCTCATCGCGGTTCCGGAGCGCTGGGAGTTGCGTCCCGCGCGCCGCTCTCGTGGGCGCCGCGCGCCCCGCTCTCGGCGAGGCGGATCCGAAAGGTGCTGCCGCGCCCGGGACTGCTCTCCACGCGGATGTGCCCCCCATGGCTCTCGACGATCCGGTGCACCGTTGCGAGGCCCAGACCGGAGCCCTGCTTCCGGGTCGTGAAGAAGGGATCGAAGATCCGCTCCCGCAGCTCGGGCGGAATCCCGACGCCCCGATCGGAGACGGCGATCTCCACCCAGCCCGATTTCGGCGCAGCCTCCCTGCTTCGGTCCGCGTGCGGGCTCGCTTGAGGCGTCGCATCCGCGCCACGGCTCGCGGAGATCTGGATCGCCCCCCCCTCGGGCATCGCCTGCGCGGCATTCCAGACCAGATTCCAGAACACCTGGCGCAGCTGCGCGGGATCCGCGAAGACCTCGAGCTCCGCCGGCACCGCGACTTCGACGCGGACCCCGCGCGGTGCCGCGGCTTCGAGCATCTCTGCGACTTCGCACGCGACCGCCGCCACGCGCACGACCTCGCGTCGCTCCGGACCGGGCCGCGCGTAGAGCAGGAAGTCGGTGATCAGCTGGTTCAACCGATCGGTCTCGCGCACTGCGATGTCCATCAGCCGCGCCGAATCCGGATCGCCGTCGCCGCTGCGGCTGCGCAGGATCTGCACGGCGCCGGAGATCGCGGCGAGCGGATTCCGGATCTCGTGCGCGATGCTCGCCGAGAGCTGACCCACTGCCGCAAGCCGGTCGACGCGGCGGAGCTCCTGCTCCATCTCGACGACCTCCGACACGTCCTGGAAGATCACGACCTGTCCGCCCGCCGTTTCCGCGGCCCCGGCCAGCCGCAGCGGATAGCTGCCCACCCCGAGGTGCAGATCCTCGCCTTTCGCGTTCCGGAACGGCATCCGCGCACGCATCCGCTGCGCGCGCCCGGCCGTCGGCGCAGGCGAGCCCATTTCGAGCCCGGGCAGCAGCTCGCCGACCTGACTCCCGAGCGCGAGCGCGAGCGGCACGCCCGTGATGCGCTCCGCCTCGGGATTGAAGGAAGTCACGCGCCCGGCGCCGTCGGTCGTGAGCAGGCCGCTCATCAGGCTCTCGACCGTGAGGCGATGGAGATTCTGCAGCTCGCGCAGGTCGCTCTCGCGCAGATCCAGCGCCTCGCCAGTGCGGCGCAGCTCGGCCGCGAGCGAGCTGCCGAGGAACGCGGCCAGCGCGAAGGCGACCCCGTGCACCGACCACAGCGAGAGCAGCACGAGCGGCGGCTCCGAAATGCCATCGGGGTTCGGCGTGAGCCAGCCCTGCCCTCCGCAGAGCAGCACCGCGCCGTACGCGAGGCCGGTGGCCGCGACACTCGCGGGCGCACCGCGCCTGCCGAACGCGATTGCCGCGTAGAACGCGACCAACACGTAGAGGAAGGTGAAGACCGAGTCCGTGCCACCCGAGAACTGCACCAGCGCGCTCACGATTCCGAGGTCGGTCGCGATGTTCAGCACGGCGAAGCGCGCGCTGTTCCGGACGCGCGGCAAGAACAGCCCGCACGCGACCGTCGCGAGGAACGCGAAGGCGACCGTCCCGTAGGGGCCGGGGCGGTCCGCGAGGGTCAGGCGGTCGCCGCTCGCGTCGAGGTAGGCGGCGACGCCGAGGCTCACGAGTGCGAGGCCGAGCCGCGCCCCGACCAGCAGCAGCAGTCGCCGGTCCTGACCTCTCAGCGCGGCGGTCTGAGACGGAGCTTCGTTAGCCAATCGTATCGGCGATCTTGAAGATCGGCAGGTACATCGCGATCAGCAGCGCACCGACGGTTCCGCCGAGACCGACCATCAGCGCGGGCTCCAGCATCGCCGTCAGCGCGTCTACCGCGGCGTCGACCTCTTCGTCGTAGAAGTCGGCGATCTTCGAGAGCATCGTCTCCATCGCGCCGGTCTCCTCGCCCACCGCGATCATCTGCGTGACCATGCCCGGGAAGACCTCGGATTCCGAGAGCGGCTCGGCGAGGGTCTTGCCCTCCGAGATCGC
>CAYTJA010000287.1:0-2151 GCA_964437835.1 uncultured Spirochaetales bacterium | reverse complement strand
GGGCCGCGGATCGGAGCGGGTAGGTCGTCTCCGGCGCGAGAGCCTTGGAATTCGCCATGGGGGGAGGCTAGGCCAGATTTTGAATGATGTACAGGTTTATTCTGTACATGTCTGCTTGGCCGGATCATGTCGAAATCGCATGTGTTTATGAGCGGTTACAAAGACTGTTCGGCGCGATCCTAGTTTAGTTGCATATTTGTAAAGGTAATATCTTGACAGAAACTTGAATTTGACCCACTTTGTACCCCACCCCTCGAATCAGAAAGGAATCCTCAAATGCCCTCGAATCCTGTCCACCCGACCGCGCACTCCCGCAACCCCTCCGTCGCCCTCGAGCGCAGCGCTGCGCTTCCGCTCATCAGCCGCCCCAAGGCGCTCTTCCTGCTCGCGGCGACGGTCTCGTTCCTGCTCTCCGTCGGTCTATTCTTCAGCGGAGACCATGAGCGGGGCATCTTCGTGGGCATCTGGGTGCCCTCGATCCTCTCGGCCGGGGCGTTGCTGCTCGGCACCGAGGTCCGGCATGAGTGACCAGACCCTCTTGCTGTTCGGAGTGGGGGTCACCTTCATCTTCGTGGCCGGCGTCTACGTGTTCGTGGGCGAGCGCTACGAGCGCCTCCCGCAAGGGGTCGCCGAGCCCCAGCGAGCGGACGCAAACGGCGCTTCGCGACGCCAGGATTGAAACATGAGACAGGCAATCAGCGCAGAATCGGTGTCACGCCATTCCGGCTCCGGAGCTGGCTCCATGCATGCCACGCGGCGTTCCCTGCTCTGGCTCAACGTGCTCGGCGGGATCGCCGTGCTCGGGAGCTACGTCCACGGGCTCGCGTCGAACCCGCTGACGCGCGGAGCGGTGTGGGGGGATGTGCCGGAGGCGCTGCGCCCGTTCTATACGATCAACATGTTCCTCGCCGCGGCGGGCTACTTCGCCTTCAGCTCCTTCGTCTTCCGCCGGCTCGACCCGGCGCGCACGCGCATCGCCGGAGGCTTCGGCTTCGGAGCCTTCCACGTGCTCTACGCAATGATCCTGATTCCCTCGGCGCTGTGGCTGCCGCTCACCTTCGCGATGCTCGAAGCCCCGAGCCCGTGGCTCTGGCTGGCGATCCGGATCGATCTCGCGCTGGTGGCGCTCGGTTCCCTCGGCCTGCTGGCGGCCATCGCCAGCGCGCAACCGCACAGTGCACCCGGCCGCCGCCGGATCGCGCTGATCGGTGCGCTCTTCTTCTGTCTCCAGACGGTGCTGCTCGACGCCCTGATCTGGCCCGCATTCTTTCCGGTGTAGGACGGATGAAGGAGGCTCGGACATGCGCATCGCCACGCGACTCGCGGGTATCGAGCTGGAGGATCCCGATGGAGAGCTCCAGCTACTCGGCGATTTGTGGCAGAAGCAGCCGATCGTCCTGGTCTTCATCCGCCACTTTGGTTGAGTGTTCTGCCGTGAGCAGGTCGCGCAGTTGCGCGACGTACAGGACACGATCCGCGCCCGCGGCGCCGAGCTGGCGATCGTGGGCAATGGAGCCGCTCATTTTGCAAAAGCCTTCCGCGAGGACTTCGCCCTCACGGGTCCCTTGCTGGTGGATCCGGAGCTTCGGGCCTATCGGGCCGCCAGCCTGCGGCGCGGGCGCATCGAATTGCTCTCGCCGCGGCTTCCGCTCCACGCACTGCGCGCGCTGCGTTCCGGCGCGCGGCAGGGCGCCGTGCAGGGAGATCCCTGGCAGCTCGGAGGCGTCTTCGTGATCCGGCCGGGAGGCGAGCTGGTGTATCGCCACGTGAGTCGCGAGGCGGGCGACCACCCGCCGGTTCAGGAAGTGCTCGCAGCCCTCGCACCGGGTGCGCCGGTCGTGAAGGAGCAGAGCCCCGTGTCGCGCCCGCAGGCCTGGCTCGGCCACGCCCTCGGTCGGCTCGTCGATCCCCTGATTTTTCCGTCATTCGATCGCACCGGCTTCCGCATCCACGCGCTGCGCTTCCAGCCCGAGGATCTCGCTGTCGATCTTTCGGGACGCCGCTGCCTCGTCACCGGCGCCAACTCCGGCATCGGCTTCGAAACCTCGCGCGCGCTGGCCGATCTCGGCGCCGACGTCGTGCTGCTGTGTCGCAATCGCGAACGCGGCGAACAGGCGCTCGAGCGCATCCGCTCCGAGACCGGCAATCGGC
>CAYTJA010000286.1:0-22906 GCA_964437835.1 uncultured Spirochaetales bacterium | reverse complement strand
CCTGACCTATGCTGACCGCTCCCATGGTGGCCGTAGCTCAGGTGGTTAGAGCGCCAGGTTGTGGCCCTGGAGGCCGGGGGTTCAAGTCCCCTCGCTCACCCCAATCCACCTGCCCGTGTACCCCTCCAAGTCCTCGCTTTTGAAGAGAGATCTGTAGTGCGCTGCGGCCGGCCCGGTGTCCGCCACGGGGCCCTTTTCGCACAGGCTCGCCGCGGTCACGCGGGCGCTAGACTCGCGACTCGGGGGGTGCGTTGGGAGTCGGAGAGTCATGAATCGCATTCGAGTCGCCCGCCAGGCTCTGGGCCTCACCCAGACCGAACTCGCCGACAAGGCTGGCATCTCCGCACGCACGATCCATGCGATCGAAAAGGGCCGGCCCTGCCGCCAGGCCACGAAACGCAAGATCCTGATCGCCCTCGAAGTGCCCTGGGAGCTGCGCGAGCAGTACCTGCCGCGCGTGGCGCTGGTCGTGCGCCCGCAGATCGAGCGGGAAGATCAGGCCCGCTCGGCCTGATCCCGAGCGAAGCGCGAACCCGCGCGGCGAGCGGCTCGTATCTCGAGGGGCCTCCATCCGCGCAGTGAGCCGCAGGCGAACGAAGCCGAACCGCTAGGCCAACCCGGCTCGGAATCGCTCTGCACTTGCGAGCGCCGCGTCTGCACAGCGCTGCATGAGATCGCCTAGCAGGTCTGCCGCGGTGTCCGGATCTCCCGCGCGACGCGCGGCCAGCGCCTCGGCCTCCGCGGCCCCGCGCCAGTCTTCGATGTCCCGCTCCAGCGCGGCGAAATGCCGGCGCAGCGCGGGCGTGCGCGCCTCCGGATCCAGCGCAACCGAAGCGCCGAGGCGCTCGAAGACCCACCACGCGGAGTCGGACCCGGTGTCGGCGCTCCCGCGCGCGAGGCAGGCCGGTAGCGGCGCGTCGAGATACACCGGCAGCCAGAGCCCCGTGCAAGGAGTGCCGAAGGAGACGAAGACCGGCCAGGCCCGCGCCCGCTCCTGCGGCAGCTCGCAGAGCAGGCTCGCCGTGGTCCGGTGTACGGGCTCGCTATGCGCGCAGAGCGTGAAGTGCTGCTCGTCGGCGGGCGCCGTGCCGCGCCGCCAGCTCGCTCCGAAGTCGCCGTGATCGCGCAGCATGCGCGAGAAGCTCTCGACGTCGTGCGCAGCGCGCGCCGCACGCAGCAGCTCCTGCGCGCGGCGCTCGCGGCCGGAAGTCATCTGCGCGGGGATGTGTGGGTTGCGCAGCGCGCCGGCGAAGTCCGCGACGCCTTCGGAGGCACGCTCCCAGTCGCCGCGCAGCGCGAGGTGATTCGTGCAAGAGCCGAGCTCGGCGCGCCTCGCAGCGAAGCGCCGGTTGCTCGTCTCGAGGATCCAGAGCTCGAGCGGATCTGCGATCAGGAACGAATTGTGATAGCCGGGCCCCTCCGGTGCGAGCGCAGCGCCGCCCTGCCCGTGCTCTGCAATCAGCCCGACGATCACGTCGATGGCCTCGCGCGCGCTGCGCGCGCGCTCGAGCGCGAGCCGCACCAGATCCATCCCGATCAGCCCGGCCTGCTCTTCGAGCGCTTCGTTCGAGAACACCGTGTGGTTCCCGATCGCGACCGCATGTTGATTGACGCCGTGCTCGAGCCCCCAGACCCACCACGGCGAATGCCCCATCAGCGCATGCGTGTGAGGCAGCTGCTCGATCTCGAGGTGCGTGCAGCGCAGCCTCGCGCCCGGCGGATGCCACGCCTCGCCAAACTGCACGAAAGGCTGACACTCCCCCGGCATGCGGTCGCTGTTCTTTCCGAAGAGCGTCACACCCGAGCGCGTCGCCGCGCCGCTCGCCCCGATCGAGTCGCACATCGCCGCCAGACGGTAGCCGCACGCCGCAGCGCGAGGGCAACGCGGACCGGAGCGCGCTAGCTTCCGATCATCTCAGGCCTCCCGCGCGCCGGTAGCTCAGCTGGATAGAGCATCAGGCTTCGAACCTGAGGGTCGGGGGTTCGAGTCCCTCCCGGCGCGCCAGGGAACTCGCGGAGTCAGCTCGATCCCAGTCGCTGTCGTCGGAGCCGTAGGGGTCGATGGGGCTGACCTGCGCGGCGATTTTCGGCCCGGTGGGTTCTCGAGAGTATGGATCGAACACGCCGCCCGATCCGCCATCCGCTGTCGCCAGGTTCATCGGCGAGGCGCGAAGCCGCTCCAATCGCGCGAGGCACGCGCGATGCGAACGATTCGGACGGGGCGGAGATCCGCTCGGTAGGCGATGAATGCGGGCCCTGTGACCCAGAACCGATAGGGCGGTGGCCACAGCTCGGGGCGGTGGCGGCCCATCTCCGGCATGCGCGCGAGGAGGTCGAAGGTACGCAGGAGATTGCTGAAGACGCGCTCGGCAACGAGCCGCCCGTGGCGCTCCTTGACCTCGAAGAAGATGTACTCGAGATCTCGTTCGGCCGGGGCGGTGACTTCGTATCGGGGAATCACTCTCCGCTGCGAAGGCGGTCATCGATCCGGCGACGCACGTCGGCAACCGCTTCGCGGCCGTCCCGAAGCTCGCCTCGTTCTTCGGCTGCCACGCCCTCCGCGATCTGAGCGCGCAGCTCTTCGCGGTGGCAAGCGAACAGCTCTTCGCGTTCCTGCAAGAGACGCAAGGCCGCGCAGACGACCTCGTCGACCGAGTGGAAGTGTCCCGCCTCGATCTGGCCTCGGACGAGTTCCTTGACCTCCTCAGGAAGCGACATCAGGTCCATGCGCGGAAGTATACCAACACGCGACGGTTGGCCTGAGTGCCGCTGGCCCGTGCCGACCGTCGCGGAGCAGCTCGGAGCAAGAGGGCGGCGCGACCCACGAGGTGGCCTGCCAAGGGTGTGCTCTCGGACACCCCTAGCGTGGCTCTGCACGGCCGGGGGCTTCGGCACCTCCATGTGCGCCAGTCAAGGCAGCCAGTTCTCGCGTCGGATTCCGAGGCGCGCGAATCCGGCATCCGCGGTGACGAGGATCGAATCGTGAGCGATCGCATGCGCGGCGATCGCGAGATCGAAGTCGTTCATGCGTTTTCCGGCGCGCTCGAGGCGAGCCTTGCGTTCGCCGAAGATTCGGCTGACCCGATCGTCCCAGGGCAGCCGGATCAGCTCGGACGCGATCACTTCCCATTGTTCGCGGAGCATTCGACGGCGCCGCGAGGCGGGCAGGAAGTGCAGACCAAATTCGATCTCGGCGACCGTGAGCTGCGAGATTCCGACGTCTGCGCGAGGAATTGCCGCCAGCCGAGCCGCGACCGCCGGCAAGCCCTTCATCAGGGCGGAGACCGTATTCGTATCCAGCACGAACCTCAGAAGCGCAGCGCCTGTTTGCGCGAACGGCGAGCGCGAATCGCTTCCATCATCTCGTCGACCCCTTGCTCGAGCTCCGGCCTGGAGCTGCCGATCGCTTTCAGGAAGGCCGGAGACCAGGCCGCGTGCTCCTCGAGCGCCTGTTCGACCGCCCGGACGATCAGCTGCGTGCGCGTGAGCCCCAGGGCGGCTGCCCTTCGATCGAGTGCATCGATCAGTGCGCCGGGGAGCCGGATGCTGGTCGCGGTCTTGGCCATCCCCAGACTGTAATACGTTCGTATTACATCGCGCAAGCGTCACGAGCTCGGGGCGGGCCGGGCTTCGAGTCCCTCCCGGCGCGCCAGGGGAGCGTCAGCGCGACCAGTCCTCGATCGAGAGTCCGTCGAAGCGACGGAAGTCCCTGGTGTTGGCGGTGACGAGCACGAGCCCATTGACTCGGGCGATGGCCGCGATCTGGCCGTCCGCGGCGGAAGGCGGTCGCCCCCGCTTCGAGAGGCGAGCCCGCTCCCACGCGTGCCATGTAGCGGCCGCCTGATCGTATGGGAGGATGGGAAGGGCGCCGTGAATTGCGTCCTCGAGGTAGACCTCGAGAGCACGACGCTTGCGCGATGGGGAGAGCCTCGCGACACCGAATTGGAGCTCGTGCCAGACGATCGCGCAGGTCGCAACCTCGCCGTCGTGCCGCTCGATTGCATCGAGCACACGGCGGTTCGGAACCGACTTGATGGGCTCCGAAAGCACATTGGTGTCGAGCAGGAAACGCAGGCTCACAAGCGGACTTCGCGTCCGGAACCGGCGTCTCGGAGACCACCGAACTCCTCTTCCCCGATGCCCAGCTGCTCGACCTCGAGGCGTTGGCGGATCGCACGCACGGCCGCGGTGAAGGACGGCCTCGCTTCCGTGAACGCCAGGTAATCCGAGGCGGACAGCAGCACCGCGACGGGCTCCCCGCGGCGGGTGATCTCGACGGCGCGCCCGTTCTCGGCGTCGCGAATCAGGCGGGCCAGATTCTGGCGCGCCTCGGCGACCGAATAGCTCTTCGAGGCCATGCTCCGGCCCTCGCTTGAATGTACATCTTGATGTACATGATATCCGAGCGCGAAGCGCTCGCAAGGGAGCGATGTCAGGGCTTCGGATCGCTCCCGGCGGGCCCGTCAGGGCAGCGACCCTCATCGTTCGTTCGTAGACCCGCGTGCAAGCGTCACGAGGTCGGGGCGGGTGGGCCCGATTTCGGCGCATGCGCTCGGGTGCGAGCTGACCGCGCGGTCAGCTACCGGAACAGCCGGCCCACGGCGTCGACCCTGGTCACCAGCGCGCAGGGCGACCTCACTCCATCCCGAGCTCGCGGCGCAGCGCGGTGATGTCGAAGGCGGTTCCCGGTTCGGAGCGGGCTTCGGTGTTCTCGGCTTGCTTCAGCAGCAGATCGAGCTTCGGCCGCAGCGACGCGCTGCGCGCGGCTTCGCGGGGCGTCTTGTCTTGCAAGGCAGGGACGGGCTCGTCGAGCCAATCCTGATAGTGGCGCTGCTTGAATTCGAGCAGCAGCTGCGCGGCTTCGGGAGGCGCTGCGGGCAAGCGCTCCGCCGGCGTGCGTGCGGCGCGCGAGAGCGGATCGGCGTGCTCGCGCGCGCGGTGGTGGATGCGGTCGCCGCAGGCGGCATCGACGCTCGCGCGTAGCGCGTCGGCGCGCTCGCGCGAGTTCGTCTCGAGGCGCAGGTCGGACTCCGACAGGCGGGCGTGCCCGACGATCGTGTTCTCCCAACTCTTGTGCTGCGGGTTCCCCGGCCGGAGGAAGATGAAGCAGGCGGCGGCGCTGTCGTCCTCTTCGCGCTCCACGCCCTCGAGTGTGGCGAGTGCGGCCTCGACCGCGGCGCGCGACGACGGATCGACATCGAAGTGGTCGATCGTGAGGAGGAACGCGTCTCCGTCGGTGTTCTGCAGCGCGGGCGGGTTGGCGGCGCGCCGCTCCGCGGCCGCGACACCTCGCTCCCAGAGCTCGATCAGATGGCGAGCGAACTTCTCGTCGCGCAGAGACTCCGGAGGTACCGCTCCCTGCAGACGCAAGCGCTTCCTCGCGCGCACCACGACCTCTGCGGCCTCGGCGGGCCGGAGCAGGCGCGGGTGGGTGCCGCAGAGCACCGAGCTGCCCGCGCAGTCGACGACGCGTACCAGCAGCGTGTCGCGCGCGATCAGCACGCGCGACCCGGAGGCTTCGCGCACCCGCCGCTGCTCCTGCGTGAGCAGGTCTCGAAGCGTCAGCCCTTCGCCCGGGTGGACCTCGAGCACCTCCCAGATCGACAGCCAGGCCACGCGCTGCGCGTCGAACCAGGCGCGCTCGTCGCCCGAGAGCCGGTCTTCGCGCTCGGCGCGGTAATGCTCGACGACCGGCGCCCCGTCGAGCTGCAGCACGTACAGCGAAAGCGGGGCGAAGAGCTGGACGCCGCCCTCCCCGGCCACGAGGCCGTCCCAGGCGCGCCGGAAACGCCTGCCAAAACGCTGCTCCGCGAAGCCGATCAACACCGCGGCGAGGCGCGCGTCGAGCTCGTGGAGCGCGTGAGGCTGCCGGCTCGTGGCATCTGCAGCTTCGTCGATCGGCAGGTGACATTTCTTGTACTTCTTTCCGCTGCCACAGGGGCACGGCGCGTTGCGGCTCGGCCTGTGCGCGGCGCGCGCGGGAGGCGGAGCGGCTGGAGCCCTGGCGCCCGGCACGTCGAAGAGGTCGAAGGCCTGGTAGGGCGCCGTGAGCGTGACGCTCACCCCGTAGGGATGGTCGGCGTCGTAGGACTCGCAGACCGGCTCGATTTCCTCGCTTTCGAAGCTCTTGCGGTGGCAGAGGAAGAATGCCGCGACCGTGCCCGCGCAAGCCGCGGCAATCTGGACGTCGCTCGCCGACAGCGGCCGCGACAGCCCGTCGCGCTCTCGCGCGCAGACGCGCGGGTAGGCGCTCTCAGCGGCGAGCGTCCAGCCGTGCTGCGCGACCTCGCTGCGGATCTCGGCGGGCAAGTCCGCGCCGTGCTCGAACTCGAGCGAGAGCAGCTCGGTGCCGAGATCGGCTCTCTCGGGATCCGGCGGCAGGTCTTCTGCAACGGCTGCGAAGGCGGCGTAGGCCGCGAACGAAGGGAAGATCAGCAGCCCCGTGCTCTGGCCCAGCGCGCCGATGATCGCGACGCAGGCGCCCTCGACGCCGAGCTCGGGGATGTCGACGCGCAGCACCTGGTCGTCCGCCGCCACGCGCCACGGCGCGGCTTCGTAGAGGGAGAGCGCGCAATGAAAGAGATAGGCGACGAGGTCCGGCGGCACGCGCCCGCCTTCGAGGTAGCTCTGCTCGTCGTCCTCGGGCGCGGAGCGCAGCATCTCTCGCAGCAGCTCGTCGAGCTCGGGCGTAGCAGTGATGTCGATCGGAACCTCCGGGCCGAGCTCCGCACGAATCTCGGGAATCAGCGCCGCATCCGCAACGCGAATGCGCGCCGGTCTCCGCGGCGGGCCGATCACCGGACTGCGCATGGCCTGCGCGAGCGCGCGGCCGACGAGACCCGCAGCCTGCTCGGGCTCGCTGAGCTGCGTGCCGACGATCAGGCCCTCCGGCTGCTCGAGCCAGAGCGCGATCTGCGCGCGGTAGGGCTCGGCGCGGTCGGTGACGTAGAAGGGCGACTCGAAGCTGCCGCCGACCCACTCGCGCGCGAGGGCATCCTGTGAGGCCTCGTCTCGAGCGCGCGGCTTCGAAGGCCGCGCGAGTGCGAGCGGCTTCCCGATCTTCTTCACATTCACCTCTCGCGCTCGGAATCCGCGAGCTGCAGCTCGCGCCGACGGCACCCCCCGCTCGCGAGCTCAGGAGTTTTGGAGCGCCTACCGGCTAGGCGTCGATCGGATGCGTACTGCCCTGGATGTAGCTGGTGAGCTCGCCGATCGTGCTCTCGCGGTCGGCGATGATCGCTTTGACCACGTCCCCGATCGAAATCAGGCCCGAGACCTGGCCGTTCTCGACGACCGGAAGATGGCGCGTGCGCTGCTCGGTCATGAGCTGCATGCACTCGTCGATCGACTGGAGTGAGCGGATGCAGACGGGCTGCTCGTCCATGATCTCGCGCACCCGCGTGTCCTTCGAGTGCCGGCCCTTGAGGATCACCTTGCGCGCGTAATCGCGCTCGGAGATCAGGCCGACGAGTTCGCCGTCTTCGAGCACTACGAGCGCTCCGACGTCGACCTTGGCCATGCACTCGAGCGCCTCGAGCACGCTGGCCTCGGGTCCGATCTGGTGGACGGCATGGCCCTTCTGGGCCAGGAGCTGACGGACGGTCGTCATTGGACTTCCTCCCGCGGCGGTCGTCTCCATATATCCTACACCCACCAATCGAAGACGGGGCGCGCGGTAGCGGTTGCGCCTGCGAGCGGGCGCAGCTCGAATGAGCCGCGTCTAGTGGCTTGACCGGCGCCGGGTACAATCGCCGCGTGCCCCTCCGCCGCGCATCCGCGAAGCTCGGGCTGCTGCTCGGCTGCGCGTTCGCGAGCGCGCTCGCGTGCCGGTCTCTGCTGCCGCCGATACGCATCCCGGGGAGCTCCGCGGCGATCAGCGAGGCCGAGCTCCACACCGAGGTCTTCGAGCTCGTGAATCGCTTCTCCATTGGCGTGGCCGCGGCTGCCGACGAGATCGCCGCGCGCGCAGCCGACCGGACGCTGCGGCGCAGAGCGCTGCTCTGGAAGGTGCGCATGATTCCGCTGGCCCAGGAGCTGGCGTTCTCCCCGGGTCGCGAGGGCTATGTGGAGCTGCTCATGGTGTGTAGCGCGCAGCGGCAGTACCTGAGCGGCGGTGCGGGCAGTGAGCTCTTCGCGGAGCACCAGGAAATCGCGCGGGTCGCCGCAGAGCGGATCGAATCCGATGTTCGCAGCCGCGCAGAGCGCTTCTTCGGACGCGAGCGCGCTGCAGCGCTGGCCGCCGAGGTGGAGCAGCTGGCGCAGGAGCGACCGATCCAGGGCGAGTTCGTCTCCGTGGGACTCCAGCGCGCGTTCGCGGAGGTGGCGCCAGGCGGCAGCTTCGACTGGCTGTTCGAGCTGCCGATGGCGCCTTTCCAGGCCTTCGAGGGCGTCGAGAGCGGCGCGCAGGCAATCCACGAGTTCAACGCAACCGCGCGCCAGCTCGGGGATCTCGCGGCGCGCCTACCAGAGCTCAGCCGCTGGCAGCTCGAGCTGTTCGTTTACGACCTCGAGGAGCGCGAGACCGTCGACCGCAGCCTCGCGGCCTTCGAGCAGCTGGCCGCGAGCGCCGAGCGCTTCAGCGCCGCGGCCGGGCAGCTGCCCAATGCAATGCGCGAGGAACTCTCGGCGCTGCTCGAGCAGTCGGCGGCCGCGCAATCGGAGCTGCAGCGCACGCTCGAATCGCTGCGGCAGGCGGCGGCCGGCGTCGACGCCACGCTCGCGAATGCGAGGCCCTTCGCGGAATCGCTCGAGCGCGTGGCCGGCAGCGCGAGCGTGGCCGGCGCGAACTGGGCAGAGCTCGTCGCGCAGCTGCGGGCGCCGCCCAGCTCGCCCTCCGCGGGCCGGCCCTTCGACGTCACCGAGTACGAGCGCACGGCCACGGGAATCCGCGACGCGGCCGCCGAGCTGCGCGCGCTGATCGAGGCCGCGCGCGCGGGGGAGAGGAGCCTGTCGAGCGCGCTGCTCTGGCGCGGGCTCGCGCTGCTCGCCGCGTTCTTCGCGCTGCTGCTGCTCTACCGCGTCCTGGCCGCGCGTCTCGGCTTCCCGCGCTCCACAGGGGCGGACTGACCGGCCGCGAGAGACGCAGGCTCGACAAGCGCTGTCCCGCGACCGCTCACCAGACGCGCGACACCCCGTAGGCATCGAAGATTTCGTCTCGACTCACGAGCACGAGGTCTTCCGCCTGGGCCTGTGCGACGAGCATGCGATCGAAGGGATCGCGGTGCTCCCCGGGCAGGCCACCGGCGCGCTGCGCGTGCGCGAGCGAGATCTCGAGACTCGAGAAGCCCTGAGAGAAGACGGCCGCGGGAACATCTGCTGCGACATCCGCCGCCCCAGCGAGCCTTCCGAGCCGATATTTCGTCGTGATCTCCCAGACCGTCGCGGCGCTCACGAAGATGCTGTTGCGGGCATCGGCGATTCGCCGCCGCGCGCGCAGCGAGAGTTGCCGGCTGCCGTCGAGCCACCACAGGAACGCGTGCGTGTCGAGCAGCAGGCGCACGCTCACTGCCCCCAGCGCTCGAGCTCCTCCGGCGGCAAGGGCGCGAAAAACTGCTTCGTGAGGCGCGCCCGACCCCGCATCGCGCCGAAAGCGCGCTTCGGCAGCGCCGCGGCCACCGGCACCAGCCGCACCATCGGCTGCTTGCCGCGCGCGATCACGATCTCCTCACCGGCGCAGGCGCGTTGGATCAGAGAGGAGAGGTGGGTCTTCGCCGCGTGCACGGTCACGACCGTCAACTGAAGATTCCTCGCGCAGGCTCTCCGCGGGACCGGGAGGCCTTCCAGACTAAATTAGTTCAGGTACTTAGTCAACTTCGCTCGCCACGGCCCCTGCGCAGGTCGGCTCGACCCGAGAGACGCAATCGGATGCGCGCTGCGGACCAGGCTAGGCGTCTTCCCG
Organism: uncultured Spirochaetales bacterium; assembly: GCA_964437835.1. Classification (GTDB taxonomy): domain Bacteria; phylum Myxococcota_A; class UBA9160; order UBA9160; family SMWR01; genus CAYTJA01. The sequence goes on along the minus strand of CAYTJA010000286.1, from coordinate 13,008 downwards.
CTCCGGCGTGCATTCGCCGTCGCAGGAGTGGCGCCAGGCGGGGCCCTCCCAGTCGTCGTAGGCGGCGAGTGCGAAGCAGCGCACTAGCGCATTGTGGTATTCGATTCTCGGCGCGCAGGGAAAATCAGTTGCGGGCAAGGCGCGCCTTGCCGGTCCGAACCGGTAGCGACGCGTAGCCCTGCACGAACTCCGTCTGCAGGCGCACCGCGCGAGTCGGGCAGGGCTCGTAGTGGGGGAAGCGCGAGAGCATCAGCTCGAGACACACCTTCCCCTCCATCCGCGCGACGTGCGTGCCGAGGCACTGGTGATTGCCGGCGCCGAACGAGAGCATGCGCGGCGCGCGGCGGCGGATGTCGAGGTGGTCCGGCTCGCGGAACTCGCGCGGATCGCGATTCGCGGAGGGATACAGGAAGATCACGGCCTGGCCCTTGCGCAGCGTCTCTCCGTGGAGCTGGACGTCGCGCAGCAGCGTGCGCCCGAGGAACTGGGTGGGCATGTCGTAGCGCAGCACCTCGTTGAAGGCGTCCGGAATGCCGGAGGGATCCTGCACCAGCCACTCGCGCTGCTCCGGGTACTGCCAGAGCCGCAGCAGACAGCTCGCGAGCACCTTCGGGAAGGTCTCCGAGCCGCCGATCACGAGCATCGAGAGGTGCGACGCGGCGTCGGCGTCCGAGAAGCGGCTCCCGCCGAGCTCGAAGCGCGCGAGCACATCGAGCGCCTGCGGAGAGTCCACCGGCTTGCGCCGCCGGGCCGCGATCTGGTCCTCGCAATAGCGCGTGAGGCGACCCAGTGCGGCCAGTCCCTCGGGCGTCATGCCACCGCTGTTGGGATCGTGGTGGAAGAAGCTCTGGACCCAGCCGGTCAGCAGCGGCCCGTCCTCGACCGGCAGGCCGATCGCGAGGCAGGCCAGCGAGACCGAGAGCCGCGCCGCGAAGTCGCCGATCGCGTCGAATTCCGCGCGATCTGCCGCCACGTCGAGCAGCTCCGAAGCGAGCTTCCGCGCGACCGGCTCGAGCGCGCGGACGTGCTGCGGCAGGAAGCACTTGCGGATCTCCGCACGCAGCTGCGTGTGCGCCGGGGGATCCATCACGTTGATCATCGGCGACACCGGCTGCTCCCTGGTCAGCAGCTGGGCCGGAGCCGTACCCTTCGCGGCGGAGTAGGCGTCGTTCGACGAGGCGTCCCAGATGTCCTGGAAGCGCGACAGCGCCCAGGCGTCATAGCGCGGCATGTAGTAGGCCGGCGCCTCCTCGCGGAGCGTGCGGTAGAAGGGGTACGGATCGTGTCGCACCGCTTCGGAGAAGGGGTCGTATTCGATGCTCATCTGTTCTCCTGTCGAGCAATTGCGGGCGCCTGGATCCAGCGACCGCGCTCGCCGAGCGGGATCCGTGTGTCTCCCGGCCTCACGGGAGTGCAGCTCACGTGCCAAGGGCGGCGCTTCCGGCAGCTCGGCGCGGCCACACGCGCGCTGCATCAGGCCCGAAATGGGTCGGGTCCAGGTGGGGGAGCGGGTCAGAGTGCCGCAGCGTCCCAGCGGGCCGGCGGCGAGGGCCGGCGGGGGCTGCGGTCGGCGCTCACGCGCTCAGGCGAAGTGCTCGCGCAGACGAGCAGCGAGCGCTTCGCGCGCGGCCGCGGAGAGCTCGAGGACCTGCGTCAGATCCGGCGGCCCGGGCCACGCTATATCGACAACTCGCTGGCCGGCGAGCTCGCGTGGCTGCTCGTAGCGAGGCAACACGTGGAAGTGTACGTCCGGGTCGATCATCATCAGCATCAGATAGTTGATGCGGTCGTGGCGGAACGCGGCGCCGAGCGCGCCTTCGATCTTCGCCGTCACCGGCTTGAGCTCGGCGGCGGCCGCCTCGCTGATCTCGCCGAAGCGTCGCGCGGAATCGGTGCAGCAGAGCACGAGACTCCCGAGGGTGACCTGCGCCGGGCGCAGCAGCACGAGCCAGTGCCGCGACTGGTACAGCAGGGACCCGGGATACCCGAACTTCGACGCGGTCGCGTTCATCGGATCCTCTCGGCGCGAAAGCGCCCGCGGCGAAATCGGCGCGCAGTATAGACCCGCGGGATAGAATCGCGGGCCGCGGCGCGGCGCGATCTGCGAGGATCTCGCACGCCCGCGCAGACGCCAGGAGGAACGAGCCCGATGACCCGCACTCCCCTCGCGCTCGGCATGCTGCCGCTCTTCGATCGCGATCGGATCCTCGACCCCGAGTGGGTCACGCGCTTCGTCCGGCAGATGGAAGCCCTCGGCGTCGAGTCGCTCTGGGCCGTCGAGCACGTCGTCATCGCCGAGCGCTACGAGAAGCTCTACCCCTATTCCGAGAGCGGCGAGATGCCGGCGGGGCCGACCACCTGCATGCCCGACCCGCTCGAATGGCTGAGCTTCACGGCGGCGGTGAGCGAGCGGATCCAGCTCGGGACCAGCGTCATGGTCGCGTCTCAGCACAGCCCCGCGATCCTCGCGAAGCGCGTCGCGACGCTCGACGCGCTCTCGCGCGGCCGCGTCCAGCTCGGCGTCGGGATCGGCTGGCAGAAGGAGGAATACGAGGCCTGCGGCGTGCCCTATCGCGACCGCGGCCGACGCCTCGACGAGTGCATCGACGCGATGCGCGCGCTCTGGGCGCCCGGGCCCGCGACCTACCACGGGCGCTACGTGCACTTCGAGCGCGTGCATTGCGACGCAAAGCCCTGGCCCGGAAGTCCGCGTCCGCAGCGCGCGCAGGGCGTTCCGATCCTGATCGGCGGCAGCACGCCCGCCGCCGCGCGCCGCGCGGGATTGCGCGGAAATGGCTGGTTTCCCTACGTGATCTCGCCCGGGGATTTTGCGACGCGCGTCGCTGAGCTGCGCGCGGTCGCGCGCGAAGCGGGCCGCAATCCCGAGGAGATCGAGATCACGGTCTGGCCGGGCAGCTTCGACTTCAGCCGGACCTTCGACCTCGATCTCGTGAAGCAATACGCCGAACACGGGATCGCCCGCCTGATCGTATGCGAGTCCGAGGCTGGCGCGAGCGGGCGCGACCTCGAAGCCGTGAAGCGATTCGTCGGGCGCTACCAGGAGCAGATCCTCGCGAAGCTCTGAGAGGGCAGCGGCCTGCGCAACGCGCTCCGGCGCCGGGTCGCGTGCCGCCCGAGCGGCGGCGGCGCTTCTGATAAAGTGCGAGCCGATGCCCTATCCCTTCTCCGAGACGCCGCTGCCTGGCGATCCGCTCGCGGAGACCCCGGAGCGCAGCGAGCTGCGACGCACGCTGCGCGCGCTGATCGAGAAGAACTCGCCTCCGCAACGCATCGCCGAGCTCGACGAAGCCGAGCGCTTCGACGAGGCGCTCTACACCCGGCTCGGCGAGCTCGGCATCCTCGGCATCGATGCGCCCGCAGCTCTCGGCGGCAGCGGCGACGTGCGCGATCAGCTCGTCGTCGTCGAGGAGCTCGCGGCCGGCCCGACCTCCATGGCCGCGTTCGTGATCGCACAGTTCGCGGTGGTGCAGGTGCTCGCGAGCTTCGGGCGCGCTCCCGAACACGAGGCGCTGCTGCGCCGGCTGGTCGCGGGGCGCGCGAAGGTCTCCTTCGCACTCTCGGAGCCCGGTGGCGGCACGGACGTCGCGCGCGCAATGCGCACGCGCGCCGAACGCACCGCGTCGGGCTTCCGGCTGCGCGGCCACAAGACCTGGACCTCGGGCGCCGCGCTCGCCGACTCGATCATCGTGCTCGCGCGCACCAGCGAGCCCGAGCGCTCGCCGGTTCAAGGGGTCACGATGTTCCTGGTGCCGGCCGCGGCGCGCGGCGTCGAGATCCGCGAGATCGACACCTTCGGAATCCACGGCCTCTCGACCTGCGACGTATTCCTCGACGGCGTCGAGATCCCCGAGAGCGATGTGCTGGGCGACGTCGACCGCGGCATGCGCCAGGTCTTTGCGACGGTGAACCGCGAGGGCTTGAACGCCGCGGCCGCGTCGCTCGGAGTCGGGCGCGCCGCGCTCGAGTGCGCTGTCGCCTACGCCAAGCAGCGCGAGGTCTTCGGCAAGCCGATCGGCGCGTTCCAGGTGCTGCAGCACTGGATGGTCGACGCCGCAGTCGCGCTCGAGTCCGCGCGCGCGTCGATGCTGCGCGCGGCGGAGATCGAGGTCGCCGGCGGCGACAGCGCGACGCTCGCATCGATCGCGAAGCTCGTCGCGTCGGAAGCCGCGGTGCGGATCGCCGAGCGCGGCATGCAGCTGATGGGCGGCCACGGCTACACGCGCGCGAATCCGATGCAGCGCTACTACCGCGACGGCCGGCTCTGGAGCTTCTCTCCGCTGACGAACGAGATGCTGCGCAACCGGATCGGCGAGCAGCTGCTCGGCCTGCCGCGCTCGTACTGATGGGCTCGCTGCACTCTCGGGCCGCTGCGCGCGAATGCGTCGCTGGCTTCTGCTTCGGAGATCGCGCGTGAGCCCGCTCGACATCGCAACGCTGCTCTCCCCGGAACATCTCGAGGATCCCTATCCTTTCTTTGCGGCGCTGCGGCGCGAAGCGCCAGTCTGGGAAGTTCCGGGCACCGGCGCGTACTTCGTCTCGACCTGGCGCGAGGTCGAAGCCGCGCTCGCGCGGCCGGCCGAGTTCTCGTCGAATCTCTCCTCGCTCCTGATCCGCTCCGAAACGGGCGGACTTCAGCGCTTCGAGATGGCCAGCGTCGGGACGGCGCTCGACGTGCTCGCGACATCCGACGATCCGGCGCACGCGCGGGAGCGCGGCCTCGTGCAGCCGCTGCTCAAGCCCTCCCGCCTGGCTGTGCTCGCGCCCTGGATCGAGTCTCGCGCGAACGAGCTGCTGGATGCGCTCGCGCGCAGCCCGCACATCGAGTGCTGCTCCGCGCTCGCGAATCCGCTGCCGATGCAGGTCGTCGCGAGCCTGATCGGCCTGCCGCAGGTCGATGCGCCCGCGCTGGTGCGCTGGGCCTTCGAGGGCACCGAGCTGCTGTCGGGCATTGCGGGGCTCGCGCGCATGGCCGAGCTCGGACGCAGCGCGGCCGCGTGCGCGAGCTATCTCGCAGAGCAGCTCGCCCGCGCCCGCAGGCGTCCGGGAGACGATCTGCTAGGTCACCTGATCCGGGCCTCGGACGCAGGCGAGCTGCCGGAGACCGCGATCGTGCCGATGCTCGTGCAGCTGACCGGCGCCGGCGGCGAGTCGACCGCGAGCCTGATCGGCAACGCGGTGCGCGCGCTCGCGGCACGGCCCGAGCTCGCAGGGCGCCTGCGCGCGCAGCCGGCGCTGATCGAGCCCTTCGTCGAGGAGGTGCTGCGACTCGAGTCTCCCTTCAAGGGCCACTACCGGATCGCGACGCGCGACACAGAGCTGTGCAATGTGAAGCTGCCGCAGGGCGCGCCGCTGCTGCTGCTCTGGGCCTCCGCGAACCGCGACCCGGCGGCCTTTGCGAATCCCGATCGGCTCGATCTCGCGCGACCGCGCGCGACCGCGCACCTGGCCTTCGGCCGCGGGCTCCACTTCTGCGTCGGCGCCGCACTCGCGCGCCTCGAAGCCTGCACCGCGCTGCGCGTGCTGCTCGCGCGCACGACGCAGATCGAGCTCGATCCAGAAGACCCGCCCGCCTGGGTTCCGAGCCTCTTCGTGCGCCGGCACGAGCGGCTGCCGCTGCGCGTGGTGTGGAGCTGAACCCGAGCGAAGCCGCACCGCGGCTTCAGGTCGTGACGTTGCCGCCGTTGATCTGCAGCGTCTGGGCGGTCATCCAGCTCGATTCGTTCGAAGCGAGATAGGCGCACAGCGCGCCGACGTCTTCGGGCTCGCCGAGGCGCCCGACCGGAATCGTCCTCGCGAGGTGCTCCGTGGCGGCCGGATTCCGCTGGTTGTTGATCAGTCCGAGCGCGACGGTGTTCGCCGTGACGCCGTGCCTCGCGTTCTCGATTGCCAGGTGGCGCATGAACGAGATCGCGCCGCCCTTGCCGGCCGCGTAGGGCGAGACGCCGAGCGAGAGGCCCGTCGTGCCCGCGCCGGAGGAGATCGTGATGATGCGCCCGAAGCCGCGCGCGACCATGCCGTTGATCACGGCGCGGCAGCAGTTCAGCACGCCGTAGAGATTCACGTCGATGTAGGGTCGCCAGTCGGAGGGCTGACTCTCGCGAAAGGGCTGGATCCCCATGCCTTCGGGAATGCCCGCGTTGTTGACCAGGATGTCGAGCGGGCCGAGCTCCGCTTCGAGCCTCTCGACGCCCGCGCAGACCGCCGCGTAATCGGCGACGTCGAAAGGCGCGGCGATCGCGTGGCCGCCGGCCTGCGCGATCTGCTCGACCGTCGCCTTCGCGCGTTCGACGTGCAGGTCGTTGACGCCGACTCTCGCGCCCTGCGCCGCGAGCACGCGCGCGATACCGGCGCCGACTCCCTGCCCGGCCCCCGTCACGAGCGCGCTGCGTCCGTTCAGATCGAACATCGCGATTTCTCCTCACGGGATCTTGCATTCACACTATCATGCGGCGCATGGCGCTGTGCGATGGATTGGTGGTGCTGGTGACGGGGGCCAGCAGCGGCATCGGCCGCGGCGCGGCCGAAATCTTCGCCCGCGAAGGCGCGGCCGCGGTGGCGGTGGCCGACGTCGACGCCACGGGCGGGCGCGAGACCGTGGCACGGGTCGAGCGCGCGGGCAGCCGCGGCCTCTTCCTCGAAGTCGACGTCTCGGACGAGACCGCGATTCGACGCATGGTGGCGGAGGTCGCGCAGCGCTTCGGGCGCCTCGACTGCGCCGTGAACAACGCCGCGATCTGCCCGCCGGCCACGAGCTTCCACACGATCGAGACCGAGCAGTGGGAGCGTGTGATCCGCACCGATCTCACGAGCGTGTTCTGGTCGCTCAAATACGAGCTGATCCAGATGCTCGCGCAGGAGGCCGTCGACGGGCGCCGCGGCGCGATCGTGAACACCTCCTCGGGTGCGGGCATCGTGCCTGCGCCCGGCCAGCCCTGGTACACCGCAGCGAAGCACGGCGTGCTGGGGCTCACGAAGAACGTCGCGAGCGAATACCGCGAGCAGGGCATCCGCTGCAACGCGATCTGCCCCGGCCTCACCGACACCCCGATGCTGCAGCGCTCGCTCGCGACGGCGCCGCCCGCGATCGCCGCGGCCATCCGCCAGAGTGGAACGATGGGCCGCCCTGAAGACGTCGCCGAAGCCGCCGTCTGGCTCTGCTCCCCCGCGGCGCGCTGGATCAGCGGGCAGTCGCTAGTCGCGGATGGCGGCAGCTTGATGCGCTGAAGGGCGGGTGGGCGCGGCTCGCAGGATTCCGGATCCGAAGCAGGTTCCGACCTGCTCGTGCGGGTGACCTGCAGCGCCCTCAGTCCCAGAGACCGCGCGGCTTGATCAGGCCGAGCTCGAAGTGCGTGGCGATGCCGGGCTTGGCCTCGCAAACCGCCGGGATCGCGTTGACTCCGTTCATCGCGGTCCAGATGCGGCCGTAGAGGCCGGGGTCCTGCTCCGGCACGTCGCGCCCGAAGAAAGTGTTCGAGGGCTCGAGCGTGACGCGCACAGACGGGGTGCCCTCGATGATCACGCCGTATTTCAGGGTCTCGATGTTCCAGTTCGGCTCGAGGTCGTCGTCCATCTTCCAGAACGAGTTGAACACGATCCGGGCCTGGCCCTTCGACCACGCAGTCCACTCGAATTTCATGCCGGCGACCTGACCCGCCTCGATCACACCCGAGCGCACTTCGAGGCGCCGCTTCGCCGCTGCGACGTCGTAGGCGTGGCTGTAGTCGTCGACCTCGAGGCCGAGCGCTTCGGCGATCATCATCTGCGACTCGCGGAAGATGTGGTCCATCGTGCGCACCAGCGGGCTCGGCTTCGCGCGCGCCTCGGCGGGATCGCGCCCGAAGCCCAGGCCCTCGAAGTTCATCTTGCGCGACGGGTGCCGCCTCAGGTCGGCCGCTTCCTGCACGTAGATCTTGTGGATGCTGAAGCTCAGGCGCGCGAGCGTGATCGGCAGCAGGTCTCCCGAGAATCCGGGGTGGATGCCGGTGCCGTGAAGCGTCGAAGCGCCCTTCAGGCATGCAGCCTGTAGCCGGGCGACGTCCCCTGGGCGCGTGGAGTCGGGATACACGAAACCCGACGGCGTCACGAGGTTCTTGCCAGACTCGAGGATCCGCACCATCTCGCCCAGGTCGACGTAGAGCGGCGCGTAGTGCACGCAGTCGGCGTCGAGCGCGAGAATCGCGTCGATGTCGTTCGTCGCGCGCACGCCGAGCTTTGCGATGCCGGCGAGCTCGCCGGCGTCCACACCCACCTTGTCCGCTGAGGTGACGTAGACACCGACCAGCTCGAAGAGCGGATTCCGCGCGAAGGACTGGATCCCGATCTGGCCGATCGAGCCGGTGGCCCACTGGATGACGCGATAGGTCTTCACCGTGATCTCCTGATGCGAAGGCCGCGAGCGACGGAAGCGGAGCTGCGGCCGCATCGCCGCGCGCAGCGACTCAGATCGTGACCCACTGGCCGCCGTTCACGACCAGGTTCTGGCCAGTGATCGCGGCGGCGAGCGGCGAGGCCAGGAACAACACCGCGCCCGCGCACTCGTCGGGGGTCGGGATGTGGCCGAGCGGAAGCGCCTTGCCCTTCTCGTCGAGCAGGCGCTGGCGCTCCTGCTCTCCGACGTCGCCGGCCGCGATGAATTGCGCCTGATTGTCCCCCGCGACCGGCCCGAGCGTGAGGCTGTTCACGAGGATCCCCGAGTGCCCCACCTCGTTCGCGAGCGTGCGCGCGAGGCTCGCGAGCGCGGATTTCGAGGCCGCATAGGCGCCCATCGTCGCGGGGTTGCGCAGCGCGGCGCCGGAGTTCACCAGCACGATGCGGCCGCCGCCGCGCGCCGCCATCGACGGAATCACCCGCTGCGACAGCTTCAGCGCGGCGAAAAAATTCACATCCATGACCTGACGCCAGTCGCCGATCGCGGCGCCGGTCACGGGCTTCCAGTCTCCGGCGTGGTGCCCGTTCTGCACGAACACGTCTACGCCGCCGAAGCGCGCCAGCGCGGCGTCGACCAGCGCATCGCACTGGGCCTCGTCCGCGATATCGGTGGGCACGACGAGCGGCTCGTGCCCGATCGCGCAAATCTCCTTGGCGACAGCCTCGAGGGAGTTCGCGCGGCGCGCCGCGAGCACGATCTCTGCGCCCTGCCGAGCGAAGAGCAGCGCGATGCTGCGGCCCATGCCGGGGCCGATTCCCGTGACGATTGCGACCTTGCGATCGAGCATTCCCTGGTTGCGCATCCGCCCTCCGCAGGGCGACACCGCGGCGCGGGCGCCCGGTCGCGATCCCCGGCCGCTGGCAGCGACATCCTACTCGATCTCGATCCGGAGCCCTGGCGCCGATGAAGCGCGCGCAGGCGGAATACAGCAGAGCTCCGGACCACGCCTCATGCCCTGCGACTGCGAGCTACGCTCGCCGCATGGATTCCGAGGTCACGGTGCTCCGGGCGCCGGCCGGCTTCACGCTCGAGCAACTCGCAGAGCTGGCGCGCGCTGCGCTCGAAGAAGCGGGTGCGGAACGTGCGGTGGCCTTCGGATCGCACGCGCGCCGGCGCGCGGATGCCTGGTCGGATCTCGATCTCGCCGTGGTGCTCGCGACCTGCTTGCCCTACGCGGAGCGCTGGACTCAGCTGCGCAAGCTGCTCCAAGCGCTTCCGCTGAGTGTGGACCTGCTCGTCTACACACCTGAGGAATTCGCGCGGGGTCTCCGCGAGCGCAGGGGAATCTTCGACGCAATCGCGCGCGAGGGAATCGAGATCTATGCGCGAAGCCGCAGCTGAAGCAGCGCGCTGGCTGCGTTCGGCCCGCGAAGACCTCGCCTATGCGCGGCACGCGGCCGCGGGTGGCCATCATGCACCCGCCTGCTTCTTTTCGCAGCAGTCCGCGGAGAAGGCCGTCAAGTCGATTCACTACGAGCGCGGCGCTCGCGCGGTGATCGGGCACAGCGTTCGCGCGCTGATCGAGGCACTCGATCCGCGCGTGCCGGCGCTGGAGCGAATGCTCGATGCTGCCCGCGAGCTCGACCTGCTCTACATCCCGTCGCGCTACCCGAATGGACTCGACTCCGGAACCCCGGATCAACACTTCTCGGCGGGACAGTCGCAACGCGCGATCCAGCTCGCCGAGGGCATCCTCGACGCAGCGGCGGCGGGCTCGCATTGAGGCTCGCTTCGGAGACCTGAACCTGCGCGACGCCGAGCTCGAGCGACTGCTCTCCGAGCGCGCGATCGCGCGCGCGATCTACCACTTTGCGCGGGCGATGGACGAGCGCGACTGGAGCGCCCTCGACCGCGTGCTGCGGGAGGACGCCAGCGCCGATCTCGGCACGGGCCTGCTCGAGGGGCGCTCCGCGATCGTCGCGCAGATGCGGTCCTTTCTGGACGCCTGCGGGCCCACGCAACATCTGATCGGAAACCTCCTCGTAGAGGTCGAGGGAGACGACGCGAGCAGCCGCTGCTACGTAAGCGACCTGCACCAGGGTGCAGGCGCCAAGGCCGCTCTCAGCTTCTCGACGATCGGCGAATACCACGATCGCTGGCGCCGGATCGCCGGAGAGTGGTGGCTGGTCCACCGGATGAAACGCAATCGCGCAATGCTCGGCTCGCTCGACGTGTTGGGTCCGGGGCCGCCGGGCTGGCAGCGTCGCTGAGAACGCCGCGCGCCGGGAACCTACTGGTGTCATTCGATTCCCGCGGTCATCTGCTCGCTGGCGATGGTGATGGACCAGGCGAGCGTGGACCCGCGCTTCAACTCCGAGTTCTACGACCTCGGAACCTGGTCCTTCCACGGCACCGGCTTCACCGCCAGTTCCTTCATCTCTTCGTACTTCACGAACAACCCCGGCAACAGCTCGATGTGGGTGCGCGGCTTCGCCGCCCAGGACGGAACCGTCCCCGCGCTGCCGTTGCTCGGCGTCGCGCTGCTCGGCGGCAGCCTCGTCGCGGGCGGGGTCGCTGCGCTGCGCCGGAGGCGCGTGCGCAGCTCCGACCTCGGCGCGCGCTCCTAGCGCGCGAGCTCAGAAGCGAATGAGCTGCTCGAGCGATCGGCCGCGAAGTGGCGGCGCGCGAGCATCGCGGCGGCGAGGGCGCGCAGGCACCAGCCCGCGCCGACGCCGCAGACGACCCCGACGAGACCCTCCGAGCCGAACGAGAAGCCCGCGACCAGCGAGACGAGCGCGGAGATCCAGCTCCAGCCCGAGAGCCGCCGCAGCTCCGAGGCGCGGCCGAGCGCATTCACGATCGTCGCGGCGATCGAGCCGACCACCTTCGCGACGCCCGCAGCCAGCGTGACCGCGATCAACGCCTCGGAGATCACGTACTTCTCGGCGAGCAGCAGGCGTTCGACGCAGGGCGTCAGGAACCAGACCCCCGCGCAGATCGCGGCGCAGCCAGCCGCGACGAAGATGCACTCCCTGGCGAGCAGGCGGCGGCGCTGCTCGGGGGTCGCCGCCGCGCGCAGGCGCGGCAACAGCGCGTGCGGAACGCCCTCCTGCAGCACGCGGAACGGCGACGCGACGAGCGCGGAGAGCGCCGCGAAGGTCGCGAGCTCTTCGATCGAGAGCACGGTCGGCGTGATGAGGCGCTCGCCCTGTACCATCACGAGGCTCGCGCCTTGGATTCCGACGCTCGCGAGCCCCTCGCGCCACGGAAAGGGCGCGCGACGCGCCGGCGCGACGCGCGCGCGCTGCTCGCGCAACAGGCGAGACCAGCCCCCGATTGCCATCCCTGCGTAGGCCGCGACCACGATCGCGGTCGGAAGCCAGGCGCCCCCGGCGAAATAGAACGCCGGAAACACGCTCAGCAGGATCACCGCGTTCGCGCCCTGGTTCAGCAGCAGCGAGGGCCCGAACCGTTGCTCGCTCTGAAAGCATGCGCTGGCGACCCAATTCGCGCCGCCGCCGACCCCGCCGAGGAAGAGCAGCTCGAGCAGGGTGGCGTCGAGATCGTAGAGCGCACCGGCGATCAGGTCCCCGATCAGCGTCGCTGCAATGGTGGTCATGAGCACGCGACGCAGCAGCGCCGGCGTCGCCGACAACAGGTGCCGGTTCACGACGACCTCCGCGCCGAGCGGGCCGACCGACATCAGGACCTGGATGATCGCGACGACCAGCGCGAAGAGCCCGAAATCGTGCGCGGAGAGCACGCGCGCGAGCAGGAGATTTCCACCCGCAAAGGCGACGCCGCCCAGGCCGAACACGAGCGGCGCCCGGATGCTGGGCTTCCGCAGCAGCGCGATCAGCTTCACGAGGGCTTCGTGCAGACCGCCGCCAGATGCTTCGCGGCGTAGAAGAGGTAGAAGCGCTCGCAGCCAGACTCGACGTCCAGAGGGCTCTTCCAAAACGCATCGAGGGCCTCGATCCCCGCGCTCTGCACGAGCTTCAGCACGGGATCTAGCGGAGCGTCGAGCTCGTGGAACTCGCTCGAGTGCGGGGACATCGACCTCTCCTCTGCCGCCCCGGGAACCCTGGAGATCGGCAGTCCGCCGGAGCGCCTTGACGCAGGTCGAGCAGAGCCGATGAAACCCGCGCTGCCGGTGATCCGGGCGTGCTCCACTCCCCGTCCCGCAGCCACTCTCCTATGGATCTACCGGATCGACCTGGGACTTGGGCGCGGCGCGATGTCCTACCCTGTCCCCTCCAGCGGGGCCCGCATTGCGCCAGTCCAGCCTGCTCGTCTACAACACCGCGCTGCTGTTCTCGCGCATGGGGCTGACCTTCGGCATCGGGCTGTATTGCACTCGTCTGCTGGTCCAACTTCTGGGACACGCGGACTTCGGGCTGCTCTCGGCCCTGGGCGCGAGCGGCACGCTGCTGCTGATCACGTCGCGCTCGCTCGAGTCGAGTTCCCAGCGACACCTCGCGCACGCGATCGGCAGCGGAAACCGCGACCAGCTCGGCCGCGTCTTCGCGAACACCCTGGCGGTCTTCGCGGGGCTCTCGCTGCTGCTGCTCGCGCTCGCAGCGCTGGCCGCGCCCGCGCTGCTCGGAGCGCTGAACATC
>CAYTJA010000285.1:0-5259 GCA_964437835.1 uncultured Spirochaetales bacterium | reverse complement strand
CGCGTGCGCAGCGTGAGGCTGCGACCGGGAGTGACGAAAACAGTGTTAGTCCCTGGGTCGCGATCGGCGTCGTCACCATCTGCGTCGTTCGTGAAGCTGCCTGTCACCGAGATCCGCCGGCCGGCCTCGAGCACGATGTCGGCGGCGGTTGCCTCGATCTTCTGCTCCGAGATCGTGAAGCTCGCAGCTCCGTCAGCGAAGTGAATGCGGCCGGCCGCCTGACCCGGCGGCTGATCGAGATCGAGCTCGACATCGTCGTTCGCCGGGGGACCGGCGCCGCCCGCGATCACGATCTCTTCCGGATCGAGTGTCAGGGTCCCCGCAGCGCCCGCCGGCGCGGCGAGGTCGGCGTCGCCGCGATAGGCGACGATCCCAGCGCCCGAGATGTCCGCCGCTCCCCCGTCGCCGCTCTGCAACCCGCCGCGCGCAGCGAGCCTGCCGCCGAACCAGGTACCTGCCTGCGACCACACACGGACCTCACCGCCACTGCCGCGCTCGCCCGCGTTCGCGAGCGTCGAGGTCGCGGCGTCGACGTAGGTCCGCTCCGCGCTCGTGGCCGCGCTGCCGCCGGCTCCCGCGCCGCCGATCGCGATCGAGCCCCCACCGGCGGAACCCGACGCATCCAGCTCGGCGCCGAGCACTGCGACCTCTCCTCCAGAAATTTCGATGCGCCCGCCTTGGGTTCCCGGCGTCGCAGCCGCGGCGTCGAGGCGCCCTCGGATCAGCGCGAAGCCCTGGCCGGCATCGATCTCGATCTCTCGCGCGCGGGTCGTGCCGCTGTGTTCGATCGCGAGCGAGTAGAGGTCGCCCGCGGCGAGTGCCACGCGGCCTCCCGGAGCGTCCAGGCTCCCGGAGTTCCGGACGCCCGAGAGATCTCCCAGCTCGCGTGCAGGCGCGGGGGCTTCGATCTTCACGAAGCCGCGGCCGCCCTGCTCGCCGAGATACACCGCGCCGCCAGCGGCGAGCACGATGAAGCCCGCATCCGAGTGAATCTCGCCCCGATTCTCGACGAAGCGTCCGAGCAGCGCGACGGCCTGCGCTCGGATCTCCCCCGCGTTCTGCACGCTGCCCGAGAGATCCGTGAAGTGGTCCACCGCGGCGAGAAAGTCCTGGTTCGAGAGCGCGCCGCCCGCGGCGACGAGGCGCTGGACGTCGACGCGCGCGCCCGCGCCGAAATACACGCCCGCCGGGTTCACCAGGTAGACCTGCCCGTTGGCGAGCAGCGCGCCGTCGATCTGCGTCGGATCCGCGGACTGGATGCGGTTCAGCACGCTCGCGAGCTCCGAGGGCTGCACGAACTGCACGACCTCGTGGCTCGCGATGTCGAAGGACGAATACTCGATGATGCTGCCGTCGCTCGCGGAAATGCGCGTGAGATCGCCCTCGCGCTCGATCGTCACCTGCCCGGCCTGGACCGCCGCGTCCTCGGGCGCAGCCAGCGCGGGCCGCGCGAGCAGCGGCTGCGCGGCCAGAAGTCCGCAGAGCAGCACCGGGAGGGCGCGCCGCTGCCGCGCTTCGCATCCCGGACCGTGCTCGAAACTGTTTTTCACGATTGCCACAGCTTCCGCTCCCGCCTAATAGAGCAGCGTGCCCTGAAAATGGAACTCGTGATCGCCGCGGGCACTCTCGCCGTTGCGCGCCTCGCGCAGCGCGCGACCCCAGTCGAAATCGAGAATCAGATTGTCGATCACCCGGAGCTCGACACCGAGCCCCGTCGAGAGCAGCAGCTCATTGTATTCACCGACTCCGCGGTCCACGATCGCGGTTCGGCCGAGGTCGAAGAAGCTCACCAGCACCAGGTCCCAATCGGGCCGGCGCCCCTTTTCGGGATTCAGATGGAAGTCGCCGAAGCCCGGCAAGAGGTGCGGCGGGCGCAGCGGCAGCAGCCGCGGCAGATGCAGCCGATACTCGCCTCGCCCGAGGATCAGCGTATCGCCGGCTACGATCGACTGGTCGTAACCGCGTGTGCTGTAGACGCCGCCCGCGACCTGCTCGAGCTGCGGCGCGAGCCGATTTCCGAAACTGTGCTGGCCGCGAGTCGAGAGCGCGATCTCGTGCGCGAGGCGGGGCTCGCGCGCCGCGGCGGCACTGCCGAGCCGTGCGACGAGCGGATCGAGGTAGAACGACATCGAGACCGCCCAGCGGATCAGCTCGAAGGCCGTCTCGTCTACGCGGTTCCTGCCGAGCAGCGCCAGATCGTCCGCGTCAGTTCCCGCGATATTCGGCAGGTTCCATTCGCCCGAGAGCGCCGCGCGGAGCCGCCAGAGCTCGCTGTCGCGCTCGATCCGGATTCCGAGCTCCGGCAGCAGCAGGTCCGCGTCACCGCTCTCGCTGACCAACGGGATCGGGCGGTTTTCGACCGAGATGTGCTGGAAACGCGCGCCGCTGAAGAGATCCAGGAAGAGCGGTCCCCGCTGCCAGAGGTTCCCGATCAGCTCGAAGCCCGCGTCCCACTGCGTGCCGTCGAAGCGCGATTTCACGAAGCCGAGCTGCGAGGCCTGGTACTCGCTGAATGCACCGCCGACGCGCAGGCGCACGCGATCCCTGTAGATCGGCAGCTCGTAGGAGCCGAAGAATGCGTGCACCTCGTCGAAGCCGCCCGTGATGTAGTCGAGGTTCAGGACGTCGTCGCGGCCGGTCAACTGCGTGTGGCTCAGCCCGAAGCGCTCGCGCCACAAACCGGTGGACTCGGTTCCGGTGTTCGAGCCCTGGACGTAAGCGGTCCAGGGCTTGCTCTCCGCGACCAGGAAGTCGAGATAGGCGTTGCCGGCGCGCGGAGACTTCGAGAGCCGATACTCGACTTCGCGTCCGGGGTGGCGGCTCAGGCGCGCGGCGTAGTCGTCGAGCTCGCGCGCGCGCACCAGGTCGTTGGGCTGCACCGGCGAGGCCTCCTTGATGCGCTGGTGCAGCGGGTGATCCGTGCGTTCTTCTGGAGTCCCCGCGATCCGGTTTCCCGAGGCGAAGGTCCGAAATTCGAGCAGCCGGCCGGTCCAGATCAAGAGGCGCAGTGCGTCGCCGCGCTCGGGCGGCCGCAAGTCGCGCTGCAGGCCCGGCTCGATGTCCTCCTCGTGCGGTTGGATGAACACCGCGTAGTACCCGCGGCGGTTCATCTCTGCCAGCAGACTCTCGATGATCGACTGCAGCGCGCTTGCGTAGAAGCGCCGCTCCGACTGCGTCCCCAGTCCCTCGAGCGAGAAACCCCGGAGCGGGAGGCCCGGCCGCTCCGCGACGAAGCCGTCCTCGGTCTGCGAGAGCCGGATCGGGGTCTGCGCGAGCGCGTCGAGGTCCGGGTGGTCGGGATGCGGGAGCGCATAGCGCGGCTCGAAGTGATCGACGCGATAGACCGGGCCGTCCTCCGGTCCCGCGCGGGCGGCGATGGGGCCAGGCGCATCCGGCTCCGAGTCGACCGGCCCCGCGGCGACCGGCGGCAGCTCGGGTTCCCCGCTGCCGCGCGCGAGCAGCGTGGGATCCCAGGCGGCGAGGCTCGCGACCCCGAGCGTCACGAGCAGGCCGCCGTCGATCGGAGTGATGCCGTGTCGGTCGAAGGGAGCGCGCGCGTTTCCGGGAGTGACGATCAATCGCGTGATCAGCAGGCCCGGTTCTTCGGATTCCTGGATCTGGACGCGGCGCGCCCGCCGGCTCGCGAGCGCAAACTCCGAGCTTCCGGTCTCGTTTCGAACGCCGCGAAGATCGATGACCAAACGTTCTGGGTCACTCAGCTTGTCGATGCTGACTCCCCCCGTGGGGCCGCGAAGGCGTAAGCGCAGCGCTGCGATCTCGTCGCCCTCGAGCGCTTCGATCCCGATCAGAGACCCGCGCGCGGGGGCAGGCGCGGCCAGCGGCTTCGGCGGCTCGGGCGGAGGTCCGACCTCGCGCTGCGCGGGCCAGGCCGCGCCGCTGCCGAAGCGGATCACGACGCCATCGGGTGCTTCGCTCGTGAGCCTCGTCCCGAGCGAGCGACCGGAATTCGCCTCGATCGAGATGCGGGTACCCGAGTCCAGCGGCAGCACCCGAATCCGGCCCACGCGCTGCCCCGAGACCGCGATCGTCCGCTCGCCGCGGGGGTCGCGAACGGAGTCCAGATCGATGTCGAGCCGAGTGTCGTCCGCGTCGCGGACCCAGCGAAAATCGGGCGCCGCTCCGTCGAGCTGAATCCGGATCTCGTCGCCGCTTGCGTCGGTCGAAGCCGTCAGTTCGCTCAGCGTCACCTCGCCGTTGGCATCTCCTCCGACGGAGAATGCAGCCGCGAGCAGCAGCGCTGCGGCCCGCGGGAGGACCGACGATCGTGTGCTGCGGAACAGCGTTTGGCGCTCCAACCGCTCGATCGACTCCAGCGCGCGAGCTTCGATCTTGCGGAGCAAACACAGAGGGGAGACCCGAACGGGCCTCCCCCCCGCGGGCTTTCATATTCCCGCGGACGCGGGCCTGTCAATCGAAATCAGCGCTTGTGCCAACCTCTACGCGGACTTGGCACCAGGCGCCGAACATTGTTCTGGACTGCGCGATCCACCCGGGCCGGCCGGATCGGCACTGCCTTCCCGGGCATACCTCGATCCCGGTAGAATCGCCTGGAGCCTGCGCGATCCGCTCGTGAACGAGACGCGACTTCAATACGCCACCGAGATCGCAGCGGGGGGACCGTATCCGCTTCGGTCCCGTCGAGAGGGTCTACGAGTCATGAGCGACCCGGCGAGCGAAGCCCCGATCCTCGCCTCGCTCTCCGACGTCGGCCGGGAACGCGAAGAGAACCAGGACAGCTGCGGGATCTTCGAGGACGCGAAGGGCCGGCGACTGCTGCTCGTGGCCGACGGCATGGGGGGGCACCGCGGGGGCCAGCAGGCGAGTCAGCTCGCGGTCGCGGCCATCGGGGAGTACCTGCGAGGCCGAGCGGAAGTAGCCCCGCTCGAGCTGTTGCGCGGCGCCGTGTCCGAAGCCAACCGCCGGATCCGGGAAGAGGCCGCGCGCAACCCCGAGCTCTCCGGCATGGGCACCACCGCGGTGCTGCTGCTGCTCGACGGAGCCGCGGATGCCTGGGTCGGGCACGTCGGCGACAGCCGCGCCTATCGGCTGAGCGGCGGCTCGCTCGAGGCGCTGACGCACGACCACTCCGTGCGCCGGCTGCTGATCGATGGCGGCATGCCGCCCGAGGAAGCCGATCAGAATCCCAACGCGCATGCCCTGACGCGTGCACTCGGAGCCGAGGACGCTGTCGAAGTCGAGGTCGCGCGCGTCGCGCTGCTGCCGGCCAGGAAGACCCCC
>CAYTJA010000284.1:0-2718 GCA_964437835.1 uncultured Spirochaetales bacterium | reverse complement strand
GCCCTGCGCGCGCTGCGCCTCGACGAAGCCGTGGCGCTCGGCGGAATCCGCGCTCGCTGCGGCGCGTCCCACCGCGTGCAGCGCGCAGACCGCCTCCTCCCGGCCGTCGATCTCGAGCAGCGCGTTCAGCGCGGCATCGTGGAAGCGCAGCGGCGAGCACGTCGCCAGCCCCTCACTCGCGGCCGCGAGGCGCAGGTTCTCGCCGATGTGCCCGCTGTCGATCAACGCGTAGCGGTAGCCGCGGTTGGCATAGCGGTGCGTGTAGCGATCGAAGACGTTCGTGAGCACGAAGCAGACGGGCGCGTCCGCGATCGACTCCGGCTGCTCGAGCGCCGCGGCGACCGCGGCGAGCCGCGACCCGGAGGCGAGGCGCACGAGGGCGTGGCCCGGCACCTGGTAGGCATACACCCCTGGCTCGAGGCCGCTCACGCGCTCGGCGACGACGTACACCTCGCCCGCGTACAGGGCGCCCGCCGACGGCGCCGCGCGCAGCGGCACGCGGCCCGGACGCGTGACACCGTTCGTCAGGTAGAGCAGCCGTGCCAGCATCTCGAGCCGCAGCTCGCCGGAGTCGACGCGCGCGGCGGGCGCGAAGGACCGCGCCACGCTGGCGAGCGGCGGACCGTCGAGGAGCCCCGCCACCGGCAGCCTTACTCGGGTGCGACCACGCTGGGCCGCGACGCTCGAAGGCGGGTCGCCCGGCGGCCACAGCGCGCGACCGATCGCACCCGCGAGCGTGTTGTGCGTGGCCCGATGCACGCGCAGCACGAGCGGCTCGGAGGGGGTCGCGGCGGACCGCAGCGGCGCGACGCCCGCGACGGCGCCCGCAACGAGCTGGAGGAAGCGGCGGCGATCGACGCTCACGCTCCGAGGGTACTGCGCGCACCGGGAGGTCATGCGCCGGGGCTCCGGTCAGGAGCGCCTCGGCCGACGGGGAGCCAACGCTCCCGGTCCCGGTGCGTCGCGAAGGCCCGGTTTCGCGCGGCCGAGAACCAAGCCGCATCGACGCTTCGCACCCGTTGCCCGCTCCGCGACGGAGGCACCGACCTCCGAGCAGTAGCCGAGCCAAACGGCTGACCGGCATGGCCTGAGCAAGCGCGCTCGACCGCGCAAGCGGAGGCCGAAGGCCGAATCGCGCAGCGAGCGGAGCCCTCAGCCTGACCGGAGCGAGCACTGGACCGGCCCCCCCCAACGCACGACCCCCCGGCCCACGCGTCAGCCGTGGGGGGCGGGATCCGCAGGCGTTCCGCCCGCGCGGAGCGCGGACGTGCTGACATCTCACGCCTCTGCTCAGGCCGGAGCGCGCAAGCGGACTGCGCGCAGCGCGCGAGGGCCAGCGAGCACGGGCGACAGCCAAGGAGCATGCCTAACACCAGCCGAGGCTGAGGTCCTCGCTCGCGGTCAATGCGAGCTCGGCCGAGGCGTGGGGCAGGTGGACGCCGCCCGAGGCGGGCGGCTAGATCTCGCGGCCCATCGCGCGCCGGGTGGTCTCGCGATCGACGGTGCGCAGCAGCGTCCACAAGGGGATCATCCCCTGGTCCCACGGACCGTAGAAGTCGCGCGCCCCGAACCCGTGCTGGCGCAGCAGCCGCTCGCTCTCGCGTTCGGCTTCGAGCGCGTCTCGATCACCTTTCGGAGCCCTTCCGAGCATCAGCGCGCTGAGCGGGCAGGCTGACGAGCCGAGCCCTCCCCAGGAGCCGCGCACCACGGTTGCGCCCTGCGCCTTCTCGAGCGCCGCGTGCAGGAACCACAGCCGCTCGTCGGAGGAGGCGCTCACGACGATCTTGAAGGCGTCCAAGGCAATCTCGATCCTGCGTTCGCGTTGCGGTGTCGGGATGATCGAGTTCATTTCCACGCTCCGGCTGCGAGCGAGAATCGGTTGAAGATCCCCTCGCACCGGCGCTCGCACCCGGCGCGACCGAGCGACCACCGCTCGAGGATAGCGATCCGCGTCGGAGGATCGACACGCCGCGGACCGAGACGATTCGAGGAGCGTTCTTCCCCGGGGAAGGGCTCGCATCGGGTGGGCCCGAGGGAATGGGGAGCAACTCAGACGAACTGAGCTGCTCTTGACGAAGAGGGGTTGCTAGTTGTCGCGTCGGCGGGCGCCTGAGCGGCGTGGGCGCCTGCGGGTTTCTCGGAACGAGGCGCGGGCGTTCGGGAGGAATCGCTTCCGACACCGGAGGCTGAGCGCCGCGCGCGGAGCTTTGTGGCTGCGATTGGTTTACGCGTCCTATCGGCGCCTTCCTGCAATCGCGAGCCCCACCAGTCCGAGGGCCGATAGAGACAGGGATGAAGGCTCGGGTGCGGTGGCCCAGGATCCCGGGGCGTCGTTCTTGTTCCAGGTGACCGGCCCAGCTGAGAATGTCCAATCCAATGCATCGTTGACATTGAGTAGATCGACGTGGGGTGCCAGAGGCTGCGCAAGCGTCAATGACCCGGTCACCCGGTCGCCTGAGGCGAATGGCACCCCTATTTCGTTGAAGGGATTGCCGGTGTACTGGTAGATCGCGTCCGCCGATGCCCGCGGCGCGCCCGCCAGCATGAGCAGAGCCGCGACCGCGATGGGCGTGGCGATCCGGTGCAATAGAACCTGCTGCAGCGTCATGTCCTGCTCCCAAGATGTCGGCCCCCGCTCCTCGTCGGAGGGTCGACCTGCGCGATCGGTGCACATCAGTTGCCGCCTGATGAAGGAGGTGGGCGCAGGCAGGCCCTGGT
>CAYTJA010000283.1:0-19007 GCA_964437835.1 uncultured Spirochaetales bacterium | reverse complement strand
CGCAGCGAGGCGAAGCCGAGCGGAGAGCGGGTGGGACCGGGCCGCTCCCGGACCGGGACCCGCAAGGCCCGGCGCGCAGCGAGGCGCAGCCGAGCGAAGTGGGGTGGTCCGGGCTGTGCCCGGACCGGGACCACAAGGCTTGCGCGCGAGCTACCACGGCTTGCCCTCCGGCTCGCGCGGCGCCTCGCCCTCGGCGCGTCGAATCGCCTCGAAGAGATGCGCGGGCGAGTCACCCTCGCGCACGCGGCGCTGCCGCTCGAGTGCGCCCGCGAGCTCGGGGTGTTGAGTGAGTTCCGGCGTCGGCCCGCTGCCGCCCGCGTACTGCGTGCCCTGCGCGCGCTCGGAATCACCCGCGCTGCCCTCGCTCTGCGCGCTCGCAGCAGGCGCGGGCGGCGATGCTTCGGGCTGCTCGCCGGGTTCGGGCTGCTTTGCGTCGAGCGAGCCGACCGCTTCGCCCGGCGTGGGGGCCGTCCCGGGCTTCGCCTCGGCGCTCTCGCGTTCGGATCCGCTGCCCTGCGCCGGCGGCTCCGCTGACTCGGAGCCTGCGCCTCCTTCGCTCGGCTGCGATTGCGAATCGCCGTCTGCGCCGTCCTGCGGTTGCGGAGCCGAGCGCTCGCCGGCTTCCTGCTCCGCGGGCTCGCCCATTGCGGAGTCCCCATCGGATCCCTGCTGGCCCTCGGGCGACGACTCTTTTGCCTGCGGAGTCTCCGGCTGGCCCTGTGGCGGAGGAGTCGGCGGCTCCTGCGCGAGCGCCGCGAGGCGCTCGCGCAGCTGCTTCCAGTCGGCGGCTGCGGGATCCAGCTGCTCGCCCGCGCCGACGGCTTCGGTGCCGTCGCGAACCAGTGCTCGGCGCAGCGCGGGCTCGAGCGTGCCGGCGCGCGCGGCACCCGGCGCAGCGGCGATGCCCGGCTCGAGTGCCCGCAGCGTCGTCTCGGCGAGCTGCGCGAAGTCGCTCGCTGCCAGCGCGGGCTGCACTGCCAGGCGTGCCACGAGCTCGGAGAGGCTCGTCGGCGCACTCGGCGCCGGCGCCGCGACCTCCGCGGCTCGAATCGGCGCCGCCCAGAGGGCCGCAGCCGCCCCGCCGAGCGCGAGAGCGGCCAACGCCGCGCGGGCGACCTCGACCGCCGGCGCGGGCCGCAGCGCGCGCTCTCGCGCGCGTGCCGGCAGCTCGAGCCAGAGGGCCAAGAACCAACACGCGAAGGCCGGCAGCAGCGCCCACTGGAAGCGCTCGATCTGCCGCGGCTCGCTCGTCTCCGCGAACTGGCCCTGCCGCCCGCGCGCGACGGTGCTGCGGATCAGCTCCGCGAGGTCGACCCAGAGCGCGGCGTCGCGGTAGACGCCGCCGCTCTCGCGAGCCAGCTCCTCGAGGGTCGCGGGCTCGAGGCGCGAGAGCACGGCCGCGCCGCGCGCGTCCTTCAGCACGCCGCCGCCCGGCGCTTCGAGTACCGTGCCGGCCGCCGTCCCGAGCCCGAGACCGAGCACGCGGACCCCGCGCGCGACCAGCGCTGCCAGCGGCTCGCGCCAGCGATCGTCGTGCGCCTCGCCGTCCGAGAGCACGACCAGGAAGCGATCGCTCTGGCCCTCGGTGGAGAAGGCCTCGAGCGCGGTCTGGAGCATCTGCGCGTAGTTCGTGCCGCCCTGCGGCAGGAACTCCGGGCGCAGCTCGGGCAGCAGATCGCGCAGCACTTCGGTATCGGCCGAGAGCGGGCTCTGCAGGAACGCGCTGCCCGCGAACACGACCAGCCCGACGCGCTCGCCCGCGAGCTCCGGCAACAGCCCGAGGATCAGCAGCTTCGCGCGCTCGAGTCGGTTCGGTGCGACGTCGCTGGCGGTCATGCTGCGCGAGAGGTCGAGTGCGAGCAGGACCTCGCGCGTCTGTTGGAAGCGCTGCTCGGGTATCAGGCCCCACTGCGGCCGCGCGAGTGCGACACAGGCGAGCGCTGCGCCGAGCAGCCACCACGGTCTTGCGCGCTCGCCGAAGAGGCCCAGGCGGCCCGAGAGCTCCGGCGCGGGGCGCAGCGTGTCGTGTGCGACGCGGCGGCGTGCGATCTGCGCGGCCGCGAGCGCCGGTGCGGACGCTCGCGCGTGCCGCGCGAGCGCGAGCCCGATCAGCAGTGCGATCGGAGCGAGTCCGAGGAAGAGCGGCGCGCCGAAGTGCAGCGAATCGCTCACGCGGCGGCCTCCGCGCGGCGACCCGACCAGGCGAGCGCGAGCGCGAGCCCCGCGCAGGCGAGCCCGGGTGCGGCGGCATAGGGGAAGAGCTCGTCCGCGCGCAGCTGCGACCTCGCATCGAACTCGATCTTCTTCTCGGCGTCGATCGCGGCGAAGGCGGCGTCGATGGTGTCCGAATCGGCGGCGCGGAAATAGCGCCCGGAAGTCTTTTCGGCGATCCGCTGCAGGGTCGGCTCGTCGAGGTCGCTCTGGACCTGGCGGTAGCCGAGCTTACGCCCGCGCTCGTCGAAGACCGGCATCGGCACCAGGCCCGGCTGGCCGGCGCCGATCGTGTAGACGGGAATGCCGCGCGCAGTTGCGAGCGTCGCGGCCTCGAGCGGTGCGACCGAGCCCGCGTTGTTCGCGCCGTCCGTCAGCAGCACGACGAATCCGCCCTTGCGGGCGTCGGCCGCCGCGTGCTCGCCGACCGCGAGGCGCGAAATCGCGAGCGCGAGCGCGTCGCCGATCGCGGTGCCGTCTTCGACCAGCCCGATGCGCAGCCGCTCGATCTGCCGGCGCAGCCAGGCGTGGTCGAAGGAGAGCGGCGCGAGTGTGTAGGCGCGGCCGCCGAACACGACCACTCCTATGCGATCGCCGCTGCGGCGCGCGGTGAAGGCGTCGAGGATCGGCAGGATCGCCTCGAGCCGGTTCAGGCGCTTGCCCTCGCGCTGGTAGTCCTCGGCGTACATGCTGCCCGAGAGGTCGATCGCGAGCACGAGGTCGTAGCCCTCTCGGTGTACGAAGCGCCGTTCCTGCACGCGCTGCGGGCGCGCCATTGCGATGGCTAGCAGCGCGAGCGCCGCGTAGAGCAGCAGCTCCGGGAGCCTCCCGCGCGCGGCCGCGGGCCCGCCGCTCCATCGCGACGCGAAGGGCACCACGAAGACGATTCCGCTGCGGCGCGCGCGCAGCCACGCCAGCAGCGGCAGGCAGAGGCCGAGCGCGAGCCAGGCCGGATCTCGCAGCGTCAGGAATCCGCCGTCCGCGAGTGCGTCGATCATCGCCGCAGTCGCTGCATGCGCCGCCGGAAGAAATGCAGCAGCGCGGTGAGCGGGTCCTCGTCCGTAGCGACACTGAGTCGCGACTCTGCGGGTGGGAAGAGCTCGCGCAGGTGCCGCTCGCGCGCGTCGCGCCACTCGGCGTGACGGCGCCGCGTCGCGGCGGAGCGCGTGTCGAGGGTCAGCAGCCAGCCGGTGGTGGGGTCTGCGACCGAGAGCGCTCCGATGTCCGGCAGCGCGCGCTCGAAGGGGTCCTCCGCGCGCACGCCGATCAGCTCGAAGCGCCGGCGCGCCGGTGAGAGTTCGGGCGCGGCCTCGGAGGGCGGAAAGTCCGAGAGCCAGACGAGGACTGCGTGGCGCGGAAATGTCCCGTGCAGGCGCTGCCAGTCGATTGCGGTCCGGCCGAACTGATCCAGAGCCGGCGCTGCGCGCTGCAGCAGCTCGCTCGCGGCCGCGAGAATCCGCGCGCGGCCGCGCAGCGGCGGGCGCAGCTCGAAGTGGCCCGGCGCCGCGTACGCGAAGCCGACGCGGTCGCGGCTGCCGGCCGACACCAGTGCAAACAGGCCTGCGAGCTCGAGCAGGCACTCGCGCTTGCTGCGCGCGGCCGTACCGAACTGCAGTGAGAGCGAGTCCTCGAAGAGCAGCACGACCGTGAGCTCGCGCTCCTCGACGTATTTCTTGCGGTAGGGCTCGCCGCGGCGCGCGGTCACGTTCCAGTCGATGTCGCGCACGTCGTCACCGTATTCGTAACGGACCACCTGGTCGAACTCGCGGCCGCGGCCGCGGAACGCGCTGCGATACTCGCCTCCGACGCTCGAGTCTGCGGCGTGCTGCACGCGCCACTCGAGGCGGCGCAACAGCGCCGAGCGCGCAGCGAGTGAAATGGCGGGGGCGGGAGCGCTCGCGGTCATTCTGCTAGGCGCCCGGCGACGGCACCGCCGTGGCTTCGACGACCTCCGCCAGAATCCGGTCGGCTGTCAGTCCCTCGGCTTCGGCTTCGTAGGCGAGGCCGATCCGGTGCCGCAGGCAGTCGGCGAAGAGCTCCTGCACGAGATCGGGCGCGACGAAGCGGCCGCCGCGCAGCCACGCCAGCGCGCGGGCGGAGTGAACGAGCGCGAGCGACGCGCGCGGCGAGGCGCCGAATGCGAGCACCCGGTGTTTGCGTTTCTTCGCGACGCGGCCCTCGCCCGCGGCGAGCTCGCGCGTCGCACGCACGAGCGCGAGCACGTAGCGCGAGAGCGCCTCCGAGACGTGCACGGCGTCGGCCTGCGCGCGCAGCCGCAGCAGCTCCTGGCCCGAGGACACCGCGCGCAGCGCGGGCTGCTCCGTCACACGGCCCCAGCGCGCGAGCATTTCGCGCTCCTCGGGCTCGGAGGGATAGTCGGCCAGCAGCTTGAACAAGAAGCGGTCGACCTGCGCCTCGGGCAGCGGATAGGTTCCCTCCTGCTCGATCGGGTTCTGTGTCGCCATCACGAGGAAGGGCCGCGGCAGCGGGTGCGACGTGCCGCCGAGTGTGACCTGGCGCTCCTGCATCGCCTCGAGCAGCGCCGACTGCACCTTCGCGGGCGCACGGTTGATTTCGTCCGCGAGCAGCAGATTCGCGAAGACGGGGCCGAGGTGGGCCTTGAACTCGCCGTCGCGGGGCTGGAACACCATCGTGCCGACGACGTCGCCGGGCAGCAGATCCGGCGTGAACTGCACGCGCTCGAAGTCGAGGCCCATCGCGGTGGCGACGCTGCGCACGAGCAGCGTCTTGGCGAGGCCCGGCATGCCCTCGAGCAGCACGTGGCCGTCGGCCAGCAGGGCGGTCAGCAGGCACTCGATCAGGCGCTGCTGGCCGACGACCGCCTGCTGGATCTCGCCGCGCACGCGCGTCAGCCATTCGACGCCGGCCTGCCCCGCCTCGGCGGGAGATTCTGTGGCCGCGCCGCGCGGAGCCAGATCGCGCACTCCTCTCCGCCCCCCAATTCCTGCGGCCGCCAAGGGGCCGCGCTCGAAGGGCGAGAAGGCTAGCGCGCCCGCGTCGCGGGCCAGGGGGCTTCGGCACAGGGCTCGCCCTGTGTCAGCAGCAGCTCCCGGGCTCGCAGCAGGCGCTGCCTTCCGTGGTCGCGCGGTACTCGAAGCCCTTGCTCTCGCGCGGATGCCGCGGGGCCGTGCGCGAGCAGTCGAAGAGTGTGCGCTCGGCCTCCGGGACCGGGGCGCGCGGCGGCACCGGGATGATCTCGGCTGCGTAGGGCGCGGAGCTGAGCAGCCGGAAAGTCTTTGCGCAGACGGCGGCGCGCTCGCCGCGGCGCAGCACGTGGCCGTCGTCGTCCTGCACCTGCCGCCACGGGCCGCGGTAGATCACGGCCTGATTGGCCTCGAAGCAGGGCCCCTGCTTGCCCTTGTGCGCGGTGATCGTGACCGCGCGGAACTCGATGCCGTCGACGACGCGGAAGGGCGCTTCGACCCACTGGTCGATCGCGATGCCGTGGAAGCCCGCAGCCTCCAATTCGCGCAGGATCTCCTGTTCCTGGAACGCGCCCGAGATGCAGCCGCTCCAGAGCTCCGGGTCGGCTTGCAGCTCCGCCGGCACGGCCTCGTCGCTCACGATGTCGGAAATCGCGATCCGGCCGCCGACCTTCAGCACGCGGAAGATCTCGCGGACGAGCTCTGACTTGTCGCTCGCGCGCACGAGGTTCAGCACGCAGTTCGAGATCACGAGATCGACCGACGCGTCCGGGAGCAGCGGCGCCTCCCTGCGCAGGCGTGCGGACGCGGCGTCGAGCCCGGCGAGATCCGAGGCGCGCGCTACCGGGTGCTCGCGCAGCCAGGCGTCGAGCAGGTCGAGGTCGAGCGCGAGATCCTGGATCCGCCCGCGCCGGAACTCGACGTTCGCGAAGCCGACGCGCTCTGCGACCGAGGGCGCGCTCTTGCGCGCGAGCTCGAGCATCTCCTCGTTCAGGTCGACACCGATGACGAAGCCCTGCGGGCCCGCGAGCTGCGACGCGATGAAGCAGATCTTGCCGCCGCCGCTGCCGAGGTCGAGCACGCGGTCGCCCGGCCGCACATAGCGCGACGGATCGCCGCAGCCGTAGTCGCGATCGAGCACCTCCTGCGGGATCGCGGCGAGGGTGCGCGGGTCGTAATCGACGGGACAGCAGAGCGCGTCTTCGCGGGCCTGTGCGGCGGCTCCGTAGCGCTCGCGAACTGCGCGCTCGACGTCGAGAGTCGGGGCAGAGCTCATCGGGTCCTCCGGGGACGTTGTTGCCTTTTGCCTTTTCGGCAGTCGAAAAGGCAAGCCGAAGGCTTGCCGTGCGGGCAGGCCGGCTCTGCCGGCCGATCACCCGCAAGGCCAGCAAAAGGCAACAACGTCCCCACTCTAGCCGAGCTTCAGGATCACCCGCTCGATCGCCTCGATCACGCCGCCCTCGGCGTTGCTGCGGACCACGAGGTCGGCGGCGGCCTGGGCGCCGCGCACGGCGTTGCCCATCGCGATTCCGAGGCCCGCCCCGCGGATCATCTCGACGTCGTTGGTGTCGTCGCCGATCGCGACGATCTCCCGCGGCGAAATCCCCTCCGCGGTGGCGAGCCGGGCCAGGGCCGGCCACTTGCCCGAGCCGGCGGGCAGGAACTCCTGGATCTGGCCCGAGTAGTTCTTGTTGAGCAGCGAGTGGGCGACGACGCGCTCGCCGAGCGCCGCCAGCGCGCGCTCGCGCAGCGGCGCCAGGGCTGCGTCCTCGCGCATCGTGCTGACCATGATCACGTCGCCCGCCAGCGCGGTTGCGACGTCGCCGACGACGCGCGTGTAGGCAGCCGCATCGTCCAGGTATTCGCGCTGGTAGGGGTGGCATTCGTCGAGCCGCTCGGTCAGCAGATCCGTGGGCTCGGGGTAGCGATCGACGTAGACCATCGGGCAGCCGACCGCGCGCACGAGTCCGATCACCTCGCGTGCGAGCTCGGGCGCCATGTAGCGACCCTCGAGCGTGCGTCCGCTCTCGATTTCCTTCACGAGCACGCCGTTGTGCACGACGATCGGACCCCCGAGCCCGAGCGCCTGCGCGATCGGCAGCGCGCTGCGGAAACGCCGCCCGGTGCAGAGTACGATGCGCAGCCCGCGGTCGCGCGCGGCGTGGACCGCGCGGATCACGCCCGGCGTGAGATCTCCGAAGGGGTCGAGCAGCGTGCCGTCGATGTCGAGGGCCAGGATCCGGTAGCGCATGGGGCTCCGCAGCGGGACGGGCTGGGCAATAGTCTGACGGGAGCTTCGGCCCGCCGCACGCGGTGCTGTAGCGCGGCAGAGTGCCGCGCAGCTGCCGGCCGGTTGCGTATCAGCTGCGCGAGCGCCGCGCTCGAGACCGCGAGGCCGGGCAGCTCCGGCAGGCCGGAAGCATCGCAGGCTCGGGTCGGCGATTGACTGCGCGCGCCCTCGCCCGGATCATGGCGCCCTCACCGAGGAGAAGAACGCATGCGTCTGGCGGGAAAGGTCGCGATCATCACCGGCGGAGCCCAGGGCATCGGGCGCGCGTACTGCTTGCGCTTCGCGAAGGAAGGCGCCGCGGTCGCGATCGTCGACCTGCGCGGCGATCAGGCCGAGGGCGTCGCGCGCGAGATCCGCGCGCAGGGCGGGCGCGCGCTCGCGCTCGCGCAGGACATCACCGACGAAGTCGCAATGCAGGCGATGGCCACGCGCGTGGTCAAGGAATTTGGCGGCATCCACGTGCTGATCAACAACGCCGCGCTCTACTACGACCAGAACTTCGCGGACCAGTCGATCAGCTATCTCCGCAAGAACCTCGAGATCAACCTGATCGGGCAGCTCGTCGTCGCGCGCGCGGTGTTCCCGACGATGAAAGCAGCGCGCGGTGGCTCGATCATCAACATCTCGTCGACGGCCGCGTACCCGCTGCCGCTGCCGCCGATGCCGGGCGAGAACTTCAGCAGCGTCGCCTACGGAGTCACCAAGGCCGGCGTGATCTACCTGACGCAGCAGATGGCGAAGTTCGCGGGCCAGTTCGGCATCCGCGTGAACGCGATCGCACCCGGCGTCACGATGAGCGAGGCGACCAGGAAGGTCGTGCCCGATTTCGCGCTCACCGGGCTCGCGCAGGCCTCGCCGCTCGGCAAGACGCTCGAGCCCGAAGACCTGACCGGCGCGGCGGTCTTCCTGGCCAGCGAGGATTCCGCTCTGATGACCGGCCAAACCCTCGTGGTCGACGCGGGCGTCTGGATGCTCGGCTAGGCAGCGTCTCCGGACTAGCGCCAGGCGAAGCGCGGCTGATCGTAGTGCGCGACGCGCGTCGCGCGGCCGTGGAGCGCGACTTCGCGCAGCTGGAACACGATCGCCGCGGTCGGAGCGTGCAGCGAGATCCCGAGCAGTGGGATCGAGAGCAGCGGCTGTGAGCTTGCGGGGATCTGGTGGATGCTCGGTACGTCCGGGCGCTCGAGCTCCGAGAGCGGCACCCGGTGCGCCTCGGCGACCTCGCGAGGATCCGGTGCGAGAGCGCGCGCGGGCCCGGCCCAGACGACGACCGGCGTCATCGCGAAGCCCGAGCGCGTCGGATAGTCGTCGAGCAGGCCCAGCACCTGGTCCGGCGCGAGCTCGAGGCCGAGCTCCTCGAAGAGCTCGCGGAGCGCGCAGACCTCGGGCGTCTCGCCCGGGTCGAGGCGGCCGCCCGGCAGCGACCACTGCCCGCCGTGGTTGCGCAGGCCGGCCGCGCGGCGCGTCAGGAAGAAGCACGCGGCTCCGGTGTCGTCGCTCGTGAGCGCGAGCGCGACCGCGGCCCGCCGCAGGCCCGGGTCGCAGACCGGGTGGCGCTCGAAGCTGGCCAGATGCCCGGCCACGCGCGCGCGCAGTGCGTCGTCGAGCGCGAGGCTCATCGCTCGACCGGGAACGCGCGCTCGCTCCAGCCCTTCCATCCCGAGGCCAGCGAGACGACGCGCGTGAAGCCCATCTGCTGCAGTGTGCGCGCCGCGAGCGCGCTGCGGTTGCCTCCGCCGCAGTAGAGCACGAGCTTGCGCCCGCGGTCGGCGAGCCAGGGGTCGCGCTTGTGGTGTTCCAGATCGGCCTTGACCTCGAGGAAGCCGCGCGGCGAATTCCGCGCTCCGGGCAGATGCCCAGCCGAGAACTCGTCGGACTCGCGCACGTCGACGAAGTGCCAGGAGGGGTCCTGCTGGAGCCGGCGCAGAGCCTCCTCGGGCGAGATTTCCTCGACCTCGCGCAGCGCCTCGCGCACGAAATCGTCGAGCGTCTTCGGTCGTTGCGACATTCTGGAGCTACGTCAAGTACAGCGCTGCGAGCGAGACGAGCCCGAAGCCCAGCACGCTGAGCTGGATCCCGCGGTCCTGGAACAAGACCTCCTCGGCGTGCTCGCCGAGGTTGGCGGTCTCGACCAGCAGGTGGTAGCGGAACACCGCGAACATCACGAAGGGCAGCGTCAGCGCGAGCAGGTTGAAGCTCGTGCTCGAGAGGTGGCGGAGGTCGAGGAGGTAGAGCGCATAGCTCATCAGTACCCCCGCCATCGACGCCGCCGTGAAGACAGAGAGGGACTCGAGCGTGTACGCGCGCAGCACCGGCCGCGTGCGCACGGCGTCGTCCGAGAGCGCCAGCATCTCGGCCTTGCGCTTCGAGAGCGCGATGAAGAGCGAGACGAAGACCGTCGTCAACATGAAATAGTTCGAGATCGGCACCGCGATCGCGAGCGCGCCGGAGAGCGCGCGCACGACGAAGCCGGACGCGATCAGCATCACGTCCAGGATTGCGATGTGCTTGCCCGCGAGCGAGTAGTAGTGGCTCAGCGCGAGGTAGCAAAGCAACGCGAGGCCGAAGGAGTTCCCGACCGTGCTGAAGGCCAGCGAGAGGCTTCCGAGCGTGAGGCCTGCCGCGACGAGGCCCGCCGTCCCGCGCGAGACGCTGCCCGATGCGATCGGGCGCTTGCGCTTCTCCGGGTGCAGCCGGTCGCGCTCGGCGTCGATCAAGTCGTTCAGCACGTACACGGACGACGCGCCGCCGCAGAAGCAGACGCAGGCCAGCACAGCCAGCAGCAGCGAGTGCGGGTCGAAGAGCTTGCGCGCAAACAGCAGCGCTGCGAAGACCAGCAGGTTCTTGACCCACTGCTGCGGTCGCAGCAGCGCCAGCGGCGGCGGAAGGTTCGGCACGGCGCGCAGATGGAATCACAGGCGCGGGTTTCCGGCACGGCGAAGCTGCCTCCGGGAGACCGGATGCGCGTCTGGTCTGCCTGCGATTGCGCCCGGAGGTTGGCGCGCTCGGAGGAGGCTATTCTCCGGCTCCATTTCACTGCGCCGACAGGAGCACCGTCCCGGTCCGTCATGCCGCGCGACACCGAGCCCGACCCGCCCGCAGCCACGCAAGAGCAGGAGCGCTTCGAGGCGCTTTCCCGCTTCGGCGTGAACGCGGCGCTCGTCGAAGAGATTCGCCAGCGCTACGAGGTCGACCCGAGCTCGGTCGACGAGTCGTGGTCCGAGGTATTCGAGGAAGAGCTCGAGGCCGCGGAGGCAGTCGCGGCGCAAGCACTTCCGGAGCGGCCCGCGCCCGCTGACGCGGGGGCGGGTCCCGCGCCCGCTGCGGGCGAGCCCTCACGCGAGGAGGCCGAGCGGGCCGACGCGAACGCGCGCGTGCTGCGCCTGATCCACTCCTACCGCGCGCGCGGCCACCGGATCGCCGACACCGACCCCTTGGGCACCCGCTCGTCCTACTTCCCGGAGCTCGACCCCGCGCACTACGGCCTCGGCGCCGACGACGAGACGCGCTTCTTCATCGCGGGCGACTTGCCGGGCGGCACGCTGCAGACGCTGCGCCAGATCCTCGACCGACTGCGTGCGACCTACTGCCGCAAGCTCGGTGTCGAGTTCACCCACGTGCAGGACCCCGGCCGCAAGGCCTGGCTGCAGCGTCGCCTCGAGGAGACGCAGAACGAGACGCCGGTCTCCGCGAGCGAGCGCCTGCGCATCTTCGAGAAGCTGTCGGCCGCGGAGCTCTTCGAGCGCTTCCTGCACACGAAGTTCGTGGGCCAGAAGCGCTTCTCGCTCGAGGGCGCGGAGGCGCTGATTCCGCTGCTCGACACCGTAGTCGAGGACGCCCCCGGACAGGGCATCCGCGAGCTCGTGATCGGAATGGCCCACCGCGGCCGGCTGAACGTGCTCTCGAACGTCCTCGGCAAGTCGCTGACCTCGATCTTCTCGGAGTTCGAGGATTCGCCGCTGGTCGAGAGCCCCTTCGGCTCGGGCGACGTCAAATATCACAAGGGCTACAGCAGCGATCGCCTGACGCGCGGCGGAGGCAGCGTCCACCTCTCGCTGACAGACAACCCCTCGCACCTCGAAGCCGTCGATCCGGTCGTCGAGGGGCGCGCGCGCGCGAAGCAGGCGCGAAGCCACGACCGCCAGCGCAGCCAGGTGGTCCCGATCTTGATCCACGGCGACGCCGCATTCGCGGGCCAGGGCATGGTGGCCGAGACGCTGAACCTCTCGCAGCTCGCGGGCTTCACTACGGGGGGGACGCTGCACGTCGTCGTCAACAACCAGATCGGCTTCACGACGACTCCGGCCGAGGCGCGCTCGACGCTCTACTGCACCGACGTCGCGAAGATGATCCAGGTTCCGATCTTCCACGTGAACGGCGACGAGCCCGAGGCCGTACTTCACTGTGTGCGCCTGGCGATGGCCTATCGCCAGCGCTTCCATGAAGACGTCGTGATCGACCTCGTCTGCTATCGGCGCCATGGGCACAACGAAGGCGACGAGCCCTCCTTCACGCAGCCCGCGCTCTACGAGAAGATCCGGCGCCGCGAGTCGGTGCGGAAGCTCTACACCGATCACCTGCTCGCGCTGCGCGTGCTGCGGCCCGAAGACCTGCGCCGCATCGAGGAGGACCTCTCGGCGCAGCTGCGCACGGCACTCGAGCAGATCGACACCCGGTCGCCGCAGCCCGAGGGCGCGGCCGAGCCGAGCGGTTCGTGGGCGGGCTTCTCCTGGGTGCGCGGCGGCGAGGATCCCGAGACCGGGGTCGAGGTCGAGCGCCTGGCCCAGATTGCCGAACGCCTGGGTTCGACTCCCTCCCACTGGAACCCGCACCCGAAGCTGATGCCGCTCCTCGAGCGACGCCGCAAGGCGATCGCCGAGGACCTCCCGATCGACTGGGGCCTGGCCGAGGCGCTGGCGATGGGCTCGCTGCTGCTCGAGGGCACGGCCGTGCGCCTCTCGGGACAGGACAGCGTGCGCGGCACCTTCAGCCACCGCCACGCCTCGATCGTCGACCAGAAGACGGGCGAGGAGTACATGGCGCTCGCGCATCTCTCCGAGACGCAGGCGCGCTTCGAGGCCTACGACAGCCTGCTCTCGGAGGCGGCGGTGCTGGGCTTCGAGTACGGCTACAGCCTCACGGACCCCCACACGCTGACGCTCTGGGAGGCGCAGTTCGGCGATTTCGCGAATGGCGCGCAGGTGATCGTCGACCAGTTCATCAGCTCGGCGGCCTCGAAGTGGCAGCGCCTCTCGGGCCTCGTGATGCTGCTTCCTCATGGCTACGAGGGGCAGGGGCCCGAGCACTCGAGCGCGCGCATCGAGCGCTTCCTGCAGCTCTGCGGCGACGAAGAAGAGAATCTCCAGATCGCGAATTGCTCGACCGCAGCGCAGTACTTCCACCTGCTGCGGCGCCAGATGCGGCGCCGCTGGCGCGCGCCGCTCGTCGTGTTCACGCCGAAGAGCCTGCTGCGCGCAGCCGAGGCCACGGCGCGCCTGCACCAGCTCGCGAGCGGGCGCTTCCAGACCGTGATCGACGACCCCGTGGCGGCAGCCGCGCCCGAGCGCATCGACCGCGTGATCCTGTGCAGTGGAAAGGTGGGGCACGAGCTCCTGGCCACGCGCGCGACGCGCGAGGGCGAGGCTCCGCGCAGCGCGGTGCTGCGCGTCGAGCAGCTCTTTCCCTGGCCCTCTGCTGAGCTCGCGGTGCTCTTCGCACGCTATGCGCAAGCTCAGATCACCGTATGGACGCAAGAGGAGCCGCGCAACATGGGCGCGTGGAGCTTCGCGCGCGACCGTCTCGAGGAGCTCTGCGAAGCAGCGCCCGTGCGCGGCGGAGCGCGCCGGCTGCACTACGCCGGCCGGCGCGCGAGCGCGAGCCCGGCCGTCGGCTCGATGCGCGTGCACAAGCAGCAGCAGGCAGAGCTGCTGCGCGCGGCCTTCGAGGTGAGCAGCTGAATCGCGCGCGCACTGCTGTGCTCGCGGGCGCGTTCGGCGCGGCGGCGCTCGGACTGCTCTTCGCCTTCTGCGAGCCGCGCCTCGAGCTTTCGCCCGGCCTCTGGCTCGCGAACTTTCGCGAGGTGGCCAGCGGCCGCTTCTACCGCTCGGGACAGCTCGACGCGGCGCAGCTGCGCGAAGTCGTGCAGCGCTTCGGGATCCGAAGCGTCGTGAACCTGCGCGGTTACGACGCGCGGCCGGACTGGCACCGCGAGGAGGTCGCGGAGGCGGCGCGACTCGGCGTCGCGCACTTCGATGTGCACCTCTCGGCGCGCAGCCTGCCGCGACCCGAGGAGCTGCAGAAGCTGCTCGCGCTCTACCGGCAGGCCCCGGAGCCGATCCTCGTGCACTGCGAAAGCGGCGCCGACCGCGCGGGCGAGGCCGCCGCGCTGTACCGGATCGAGGTGTTGGGCGAGCCGCGCGCGGCCGCGGCCGCGGCCGAGCTCTCGCTGACCCGGCGTCACTGGTCCTGGCTCAAGCCCGAGAAGCGGGCCTTCCTGGCGCGTTACGAGGGATCCGAGTGGCTGCGGGCGCGCTACGACCCCTGTGCTGCCGAGTGGCAGGAGCTGCGCCGGCCGCGAAGCTGCGAGGTGTCGCAGGGTCGCGGGACGGGGGCGGGCCGCTAATCTTCGCGCGACCGCGCTCCGACCCGGCGCCCCGAGCCGGAGTCGATCCCGGAGCGACCCGCGCGGCGCGGTCGCTTCCCCAGGAGCAGAGATGGATCTCTCGTTCGGTCCCGAGTACGAAGTCTTCCGCCAGCAGGTCGCTGCATTCTTGAAGCAGAGCTGGCCGCCCAAAGACGGCGTGAACGACGCCAGCGTGCGCGCGTTCCGTAAGCTGGCCGTCGGGCGAGGCTATCTGCTGCGCTCGATCCCGAAAAAATACGGCGGCTCCGAACAGCCGCCCGACGAGCTCGAGTCGATCGTGCTGCGCGAGGAATTCCACAAGCAGCATGCGCCGATGGAATACCGCGGCATCGGCACGATGATGCTCGTGCCGACGCTGCTCGAGCGCGGCGAGGAGTGGCAGAAAGATCTCTTCGTCGCAAAATCCGTGACCGGCGAGACCATCTGGTGCCAGGGCTACAGCGAGCCCGGCTCGGGCAGCGACCTCGCATCGCTGAAGACGCGCGGCGAGCTCGTCGGCGACGAGTGGGTGATCAACGGCCAGAAGATCTGGACCACCAACGCGAAGCAGGCCGACTACATGTTCTGCCTGTGTCGCACCGAGCCCGATGCTCCGAAGCACGCGGGCATTTCCTATCTGCTGATCCCGATGAAGCAGCCCGGGATCGAGGTTCGGCCGCTCAAGAACATGGCCGGCGGTGCGGACTTCAACGAGGTCTTCTTCACCAACGCGAAGACGAAGAAAGACTGGATCGTCGGCAAGCGCGGCGAGGGCTGGCTCGTCTCGCGCACGACGCTCAAGCACGAGCGCAATTCGATCGGAAACTCCGAGGGCAGCGCGATGCAGCTCGCGGGGCTGGTTCATCTCGCGAAGACGGTGCTGCGCAAGGGCGTGCCGGCGATCCAAGACCCGGAAATCCGCCAGCGCCTGGTGAATCTCGAGGGCAACGTGCGCTCGCACCAGTACTCCGGGCTCTACCAGCTCACGAAGAGCGTCAAGAACCAGAACCCCGGCCCGATCGGGACGATGAACAAGCTGATTTCGACGAACATCGGCAACGAGATCGCGCGCATCGCGATCGACCTCGTCGAGGAGGACGGCCTGCTCGACGCGACCCCCGACGAGCGCCTGATGGGCATGGCGCCGGGCAATCACCGCGGCTGGATCGGCCAATACATGTACTCGCTCGGCGTCGCGACCGCGGGCGGCACCGCGAACATCCAGCGCAACGTGATCGGCGAGCGCGGGCTCGGCCTGCCTCGCGACGCCTACGCCGACAGGAGCTCCGCAAAGTGAACTTCGACCTTTCGGAAGAACAGCTGCTGCTCCACGACACGCTGACGCAGTTCGCGCTGAACGAGTGCCCGCCGAACCGTTTGCGCGAGCTCTTCGAGGGCGCCGAGGGCCACGATCCGGCGCTCTGGCGCGGCCTCGCCGAGCTCGGCGTGGCCGGGCTCGTCGTGCCCGAGGCGCAAGGCGGCGCGGGCCTCGACTGCCTCGACCTCGCGGTGGCGGCAGAGGCGCTAGGCGGCGCGGCGCTGCCCGGCCCCTTCTTCGGACACTCGCTCGCGTGCCTCGCGCTGGTGCTGGGCGGCAGCGATGCGCAGCAGCGCAGCTGGCTGCCGCGCCTGGCTTCGGGCGACGCGATCGGCAGCGTCGCGTTCGGCGAGGCGGGCGGCCTCTGGCAGCCCGAGGAGTGGCGCACTGAAGTCGCGCGCGGCGCACTCTCCGGTGCGAAGACGGCGGTGCCCTGGGCCCGCATCGCGGATCTGCTCGTGGTCGGAACCGCGGGCGGCGGCCTCGCGCTGGTCGAACCGCGCAGCTCCGGCGTCAAGATCGAAGACATGGGCGGCGTCGACCGCACGCGCCGGATCGACTCCGTGACCTTCGAGAACGCGGCCTGCGACCCGCTGCCCGGAGCCGGGCAGGCGGCGCCGCGCTTGCGCGACGCCGGCCTCGTGCTGCTCGCGGCCGACGCCTGGGCCGCGGGGCACTGGCTGATGTCGACTGCGGTCGAATACGCGAAGACGCGCCAGCAGTTCGGCGTCACGATCGGCCACTTCCAGGCGCTCAAGCACCAGCTCGTCGCGATGGCCGTCGAGATCGAGCCTGCGCGCGCTCTCTACTGGTACGCGGCGCACGCCTTCGACCACCTCCCGGCCGAGGCGCCGCGCCTGGCTGCGCTCGCGAAGGCGCACATCACGGATCGGGCGCTGCAGATCGCGCGCGAAACCGTCGAGGCGCACGGCGGCATCGGCTTCACCTGGGAGTGCGACGTCCAGATCTGGTTCAAGCGCTGCATGTTCGACCGCGCCTTTCTCGGCACGCCGCGCGTGCACCGCGAGCGCGCGGCGCAGCTCGCGGGCTGGTAGGCGGGCGCGCGCTGCGCGGCACCGCGGCGGCCGCGCTGCGCTTCAGCCCTCGCTCAGGAACTCGACCAGCAGCGCGAGCAACGCGGCCTCGGCGTCGAGCATCACGACGTGCCCGGCCCCCGGGACGACCGCGGCGCGGCGCTCGGGGCGACCCGCGAGCATGCGCTGCTGCACGGCGGCCGGGAAGAGCGGCGACTCCGCGCCGCGCACCACGAGCAGCGGTGCGCGCAGCGCATCCAGACACTTCCAGATGTAGGCCGATTCGGCCGCGGCCCACTCCGGGCGGGTGAGGGCAGTGCCCGTTTCGGGATGCTCGTGTTGTTTGGGCGGCAGCGTCTCCGGATCGAGCTTCGGGCGCAGCTGGCCGGCGCCGTCGGGCACGAGCCACGCGCGCGCGAGCGCGAGCAGGCGCTCGGGCTTCGCCCGCGGGTGCCGCTTCGCGAGGCGAGCCGCGTAGTCCTCGGGGCGCGCATGGCGCTCTCGCTGCGCCGCCTGGTAGCGCCGCCGCACTTCCACTTCCTGCTGTTCGGCCTGCCCCGGCGCCACCGCGTATATCTCCGCGGGGGTCTCGATCAGCACCAGGCGTGAGAGTCGGCCGCTCCAGCCGCGCAGGAAGCGCAGCGCGCTGTAGCCGCCGAGCGAGTGCGCGACGAGCGAGAGTTCGTGCAGCTCGAGCTGCTGGGCGACGGCGCGCAGATCGGCCTCGAAGTACTTGTGCAGGTAGCGACCTTCGGGGTCGCGATCGGAGTCGCCGTGCCCGCGCGCATCGAGCGCGAGCACGCGGCGACTGCTGGCGAGGGCTTCCGCGAAAGGCTGCCAGATCCATGCCGAATGCCCGAAGCCGTGGTGGAACAGGAGCGTCGGTCGAAGTGCGCTGCTGCGGCCCTCGGACGCGCCCCACTCGAGCACCTGTAGCGTGAGGCCGTCCGAGGCCGCGACGCGCAGCCGGCGCGGCTCGGGACTCTCGACGCGGCTCACGCGGCACCTCCGGGAGCCGGCACGCTACCGCAGCGCAGCGCTTCAGTGCCCTCTCATGCGAAGAGGCCGAGCTGTGCGTTGCCGGGCCGGCGAAACGCCGCCGTCGACAGCTCGGGCCAATCCTTTCCGAGCCCCGCGCGCCGGCACGTGAGCGCGAGCAGCTGCTCGATCTGCTGCGCGAAGATGCCCTCGCCGCGCATGCGCGAGTGGAAGCGGGGATCGCTGATGCGGCCTGCGCGCACGTCCTGGATGCGGCTCCAGATCTTCGCTTTGCGCTCGGGGTAGTGCTGCTCGAGCCAGCCTTCGAAGAGCGCGGCGAGGCCGTGCGGCAGCCGGAGCATCACGTGGCGGACGATGCCCGCACCGGCTTCGGCCGCGCGCTCGACGATCTGCGGGATCTCGTGGTCGTTGAGTCCGGGGATCACCGGTGCGAGCAGCACGCCGACGGGAATCCCCGCGGCTCGCAGGCGCCGCACGGCTTCGAAGCGGTGCTCCGGTGGCGACGCGCGCGGCTCGAGGCGGCGCTGCAGCTCGCGATCGAGGCTCGTGATCGAGACGAAGACCATCGCCGCGCGGTCGCGTGCGAGCTCGGCGAGGAGATCGGCGTCTCGCACCACGAGCGCGCTCTTGGTGACGATCGTGACCGGATTGCGGAACTCCGCGAAGACCTCGAGACACTGCCTCGTGATGCACAGGCGCTGCTCGGCCGGCTGATACGGATCCGTGACGCCCCCGATCGCGATCACTTCGGGCTGCCAGGTAGGACGCAGGAAGAGCTTGCGCAGCAGCTGGGCGGCTTCGGGCTTGAACAGGATCTTCGTCTCGAAATCGAGGCCCAGCGAATAGCCGAGGTATTCGTGCGTGGGACGCGCATAGCAGTAGATGCAGCCATGCTCGCAGCCGCGGTAGGGGTTGAGGCTCGCGTCGAAGGGGACGTCCGGGCTGTCGTTTCGGGAGAGCAGGCTGCGGGTCGGATCCACGAGCAGCTGGGTGGGCGCGGGCGGCAGCTCCTCGCCGGAGCGCTGCACGGCCTCGAGGAACTCGGCATCCGGCTCGACCCGGCGCGCCTCGAAGCGATTGCCCGGGTTCGCGCCGGTGCCGCGGCGGGGGAGGGTGGCCATGAAGCGAAAGTTAGACGAAACAGTATTGCGACGTCAACTCCAGCCTCCGGCTCGCAGCTGAACCGCGTATGCGTTGGCGGCACCGTACGGATGTCTGAGATGGGGGAGCAGCGGCCAGGATCTCTGCGTGAATTTCGAGTGGGATCATTGAGACTCCGCATGACGTATCGATTCGCGGCGGGCGGGACGTCTACGCAGGTCGCTCTGGAAACGCGCTCGCCACTGCTCCGGTTGAAAGTGATGCGGCGCAACTTCTCCGACGAGGTGACGCGTGCTCTCGACCGCCTCGTGGCCACCGTGGCGCCAGGCGGCGCCGCCTGAATTTCCGCACTCGCGCCAAGCAGGCAACACTCTTGCTGCCCGATCCCCGCGCCCCGCGCGCGCTCCGAGGGCGCGGTACCCGGGAATCCGAGGCGACCCGCTCGGGCCGAGCCAGGCCTTGCGGGTCCCGGTCCGGGAGCGGCCCG
>CAYTJA010000282.1:0-18824 GCA_964437835.1 uncultured Spirochaetales bacterium | reverse complement strand
AGCGGTTTCCGATGCAGAACGCAGGCCAGCAGCGCGTGTTGCGCCGGCTCGTGCGATGACGGCCGCTGCGAGCGCGGGTCGTTTCGGCCCCTATGGCGGTCGCTATGTCCCGGAGACGCTGATCGCGGCGCTCGACGAGCTCGCGGAGGCCTACCCGCGAATCACCGCACTGCCGGCCTTCCAGGCGGAGCTCGACGAGCCGTTGCACAGCTACGCCGGGCGCCCGACGCCGCTCAGCTTTGCGTCGCGCATGAGCGCCGAGCTCGGCGGGGCACAGGTCTTCCTGAAGCGCGAGGATCTCGCGCACACGGGCGCGCACAAGATCAACAACGTGCTCGGCCAGTGCCTGCTCGCGCGCGCCATGGGCAAGCCGCGCGTGATCGCCGAGACGGGCGCGGGGCAGCACGGCGTCGCGACTGCGACCGCCTGCGCGCTGATGGGCCTCGCCTGCGAGGTGTACATGGGCGCCGAGGACGTCCAGCGCCAGGCGCTGAACGTGTTCCGGATGGAGCTGCTCGGCGCGCGCGTGCGGCCGGTCGAAGCCGCGACGCGCACGCTCAAGGACGCGATCAACGAGGCGATGCGCGACTGGGTCACGAACGTCCGCGACACCTACTACTGCATCGGCTCGGTGATGGGGCCGCATCCGTATCCGACCCTCGTGCGCGACTTCCAGCGGGTGATCGGCTGCGAGCTGCGCGAGCAGATGCGAGCCGCGCGCGGCCGCCTGCCCGACGTCGTGATCGCCTGCGTCGGCGGCGGCTCGAACGCGATGGGCGCCTTCCACACCTTCCTCGACGACCGCAGCGTGCGCCTGATCGGCTGCGAAGCGGCTGGGGAAGGCCTGCACACCGGCCGCCACGGCGCGGCACTCTGCGCCGGCGCGCCGGGCGTGCTGCACGGCATGCGCAGTCTGCTGCTCTTCGACGACGACGGGCAGATCGCTCCCGCGCACTCGATCTCGGCCGGGCTCGACTACCCGGGAGTGGGTCCCGAGCACGCGTTCCTGCACGACAGCGGCCGCGCCGAGTACGTGCCCGTGACCGACGAACAGGCGCTCGACGCGTTCCTGTATCTATCGCGCACCGAGGGCATCATCCCCGCACTCGAGTCGGCGCATGCGGTCGCGTACGCGCGGGTGCTCGCGCCGCAGCTCTCGAAGGACACGCTTCTGGTGGTGAATCTCTCGGGCCGCGGGGACAAGGACGCGCCGCTGGTGCGCGAGCTGCTGGCGCAGCGCCGCGCCGGCCGGAACTGAGCGCGGTCGCATCCGCGCGATGGGCCGCCTCTCCGAACGCTTCGCAGAGCTGCGCGCACGCGGCGAGCGCGCGCTGATTCCGTTCCTGACCGCGGGCGATCCGAACCTCGCCTCCACCGAGGCGCTCGTCCACGAGCTCGCGCGTGCCGGCGCGGACGCGATCGAGCTCGGCGTGCCCTTCTCGGATCCGATGGCCGAGGGGCCGACGATCCAGCGCGCGAGCGAGCGAGCGCTGCGCTCGGGCACGAGTCTCCTGCGCGTGCTCGAGCTCGTGAAGCGGCTGCGCGCGCAGCTCCCGATTCCGCTCGTGCTGATGGGTTATGCGAATGTGTTCCTCGCGCGCACCGAAGAGGGCTTCGCGGAGGCGGCCGCGGCTGCGGGCGTCGACGGTGTGATCATCGTCGACCTGCCGCCGGAGGAGGGCGCCGGGCTTCACGCGGCGCTGATCCGGCGCGGCGTCGATCCGATCCTGCTCGCGGCACCGACCACGACGCCGGAGCGCCTCGAGCGCCTCGCGCGCCAGAGCCGCGGCTTTCTGTACTTCGTGTCGCTGACGGGAGTGACGGGGGCGCGAGCGCAGGTCGCGCAGGACATCGAGGGGCAGGTGCGGCGCGCGCGCGGATTCGGAATCCCGGTGGCCGTCGGCTTCGGGGTCTCGACGCCCGAGCACGCGGAGCGCGTCGGCCGCTTCGCAGACGGGGTGGTCGTCGGCAGCGCGCTGATCGATCGGCTCGAGCAGGCCAAGAGCCTCGAGCAGGCCTGCGAGCTCGCGGGGAGCTTTGTCGCGAGCCTCAAGGAGCCGCTGCGGCGGCCCTTGCGCTGAGCAGGTCGTAGAGTTCGCGCAGCTGGCGCGCGGTCGCGGCAGGAGTCCCGCTGTTGTCGATCACGTGGTCTGCGAGCGCCCGCTTCTCGTCGATCGGCAGCTGCGCGGCGACACGGCGCAGCGCCTCGTCGCGGCCGTAGCCGTTGCGGCTCTGCTGGCGCTCGACCTGCAGCTCGGGCGGCGCGTACACCAGCACGGTCAGGTCGAAGTCGAAGGCGAGCGCGGATCCACTGCGGGTCTTCACGCCCTCGAAGAGCAGCGGGATGTCGAGCACGACGACCGCGCCGGGGAGGGCGAGCGCCTGGCGCGCGCGGCGCTGCATCTCGGCGATCACGGGCGGGTGGGTCAGCGCACCGAGCCGCGCGCGCGCGTTCGGATCGCGGAACACGAGCTCGCCGAGCGCGGCGCGGTCGAGGCTGCCGTCGGGCCGCAGGATCCCCGGGCCGAAGGCCCGCGCGAGCTGCTCCAGCAGCGGTTGTCCCGGGGCCTGCAGCTCGTGCACGATCGCATCGGCGTCGATCACGACGGCCCCGAGCTCCGCAAGCAGGCGCGCGACGCTGCTCTTGCCGGTGGCGATTCCGCCCGAGAGACCTACCAGGATGCTCACGGGCCGAGCGTATCCGATCCGGATGGGGACGTCCCCGCTCTCAGAGCTCCCGATCGCTGACGACGCAATTCTTGCCCTGGGCCTTCGCGCTGTAGAGCGCGCGATCGGCGGAGCCGAAGAAGACCTTGCGATCGCCCTCGTACTGCGCGACGCCGATCGAGAGGCTGATCCGGGTGCCAGACAGCGCGGAGTCGAGCGACACCTCGGTCTCCGCTGCCTGCGTGCGGATGCTCTCGGCGAGCTGATAGGCGCCGACCCGGTCGGTTCCGGAGCACAGCACCACGAACTCCTCGCCGCCGTAGCGCGCGAGCAGGTCGCAGTCGCGCACGCGCGACTCGAGCAGGCGCGAGATTCGCACCAGCACCTCGTCCCCCGCGGCGTGTCCGAGCCGGTCGTTCAGCGCCTTGAAGTCGTCGATGTCGATCAGCAGCATCGACAGCGGCTCCTGCGAGCGGGCGACGCGCTTGATCTCGCGCGTCAGGTGGTCCTGGAAGAAGCGGTGATTGTGGAGGCGCGTGAGGCCGTCCGTGATCGAGAGCTGCGACAGCACCTCGTTGGCCTGCTGCAGCTCGTGGTTGCTCGCGCGCAGCGAGGCGTCGCTGCGCTGGATCTCCTGCTGATCGCGGCGCAGCCGCCGCATCATCTGATTGAAGCTGCGGGTCAGCACCGCGAGCTCGTCATCGGTCGCGGGCTCCGGGAGCTCGACGTCGAGCGCGCCGTCGGCGACGCGGCGGAGTGCCGAGCCGAGGCGCTCGACCGGCTGCACGATCAGGCGCGTCATGCGCAGCGCGAGCAGGCTGAACACGGCCACCACGACGCTGTCCAGGATCAGGATGCGCTGCGCGACCGCGGCCGGCGGCGCGCGGTGGCTCGACTGGATCGCAACCCAGCTGACCGTGAGCGCAGTCAGGAAACAGCAGGCGAAGACGAGCAGCGCCAGGCGGGTGGCGAGTCGGTCGCGCGCGGGTTGTTGATCGGGGCTTGCGTCCGGCATCTCAGATCCGCAAAAGACCTCAGGGGGGTATCGACCTCTCTCGCCCGCGTCTTGATCCTCCACGCCGCGCGCCGTGCACCCGCTCCGGCTCGGGTAACCCTCTGTGACTCCGCAGGAATCAGGCCGAGCTCTGTTTGCAGCCGAGGGGCGGGTTCCACTACCCTGCAGGCCTCGAATCCCTGCTGGGGAGTCTCGGCGCCCGGGCGCTCCAGGCGGAGCGGCCGGCTCTTCGGCCGTCGCCGGAGCGGCGGCGGCGGCCGGCCTCAGCCCTCGCGGAGAGCCGTGCAGCCCGACCGGAGACCCGAAGCCGACGCCACCCTCGCGCAGCTCCGCAGCCAGATCGATGCGGTGGACGAAGCGCTGCTCGCGAGCCTGAACGAGCGCGCGCGCCTGGTCGGGGAGGTCGGGCGCATCAAGGTCGCGACGCGCGCAGATGTCTATTCCGCGGCGCGGGAGCAGGCGATCGTCGAACGGCTCGCGCGCGCGAATCCAGGGCCCTTCCCGAGCCCCGCGATCGCAAGTGTCTTCCGCGAGATCATTTCGGGAACGCGCTCGCTCGAGGCCGAGCTGCAGGTCGCCTATCTCGGTCCGGAGGGGACCTACAGCCACCAGGCCGCCCGCGAGCTGCTCGGCGCCCAGGCCGCATTCTCTGGCCAGGCGTCGATCGAGGACGTCTTCGCGGCAGTCGAGCGCGGGCGCGCGGATCTCGGCGTCGTGCCGGTCGAGAACACGACCGAGGGCATCGTGACCGCGACCTTCGATGCCTTCGTCCAGTTCGAGCTCGCGATCTGCGCGGAGTCCGTGTTGCGAATCTGCTGCGATCTGCTTTCGCGCAGCGGCAGCAGCGCCGACATCGAGCGCGTCGCTTCGCATCCCCAGCCGCTGGCCCAGTGCCGCGGCTGGCTCGATCGCAATCTGCCGGGCCGCCCGCGCATCGAGACCTCCAGCACGATCGCGGCCGTGCGCGCGGCGGCCGCAGACCCGGGAATTGCCGCGATCGCGAGCCCGCTGGCCGCCGAGATCCACGGCCTCGCAGTCGTGAGCCCGAGCATCGAGGATCGGCGCGACAACACCACGCGCTTCGCCGTGCTCGGCCGCAGCCACCCGCCGCCCAGCGGCCGCGATCTTTCGTCCGCGCTGTTCACGATCCGGCGCGATGAAGCCGGCGGCCTG
The DNA here is from genome assembly GCA_964437835.1 of uncultured Spirochaetales bacterium. GTDB lineage: Bacteria > Myxococcota_A > UBA9160 > UBA9160 > SMWR01 > CAYTJA01. The sequence continues at coordinate 13,969 of CAYTJA010000282.1, read as the reverse complement.
GTCCGGCTGCTGCAGCCCTTCGCCGAGCAGCGCGTGAACCTGACTGCGATCCAGCTGCGCCCGATGCTGGGCAAGCCCTGGGAGTACGTGTTCTTCCTCGATTTCGAGGGGCACTGTGCCGAGCCCGCGGTCGCGGCTGCGCTGCGCGGCGCGGCGGCCGTCGCGCACTCGCACCGGGTGCTCGGCTCCTACCCGCGCGCGCTGCGCGCCTGACGTCGGGCGAGAGGTCGAATCCACATGGGACTGGAGCGACTCGTCAAGCCCCACATCGCAGCCCTCGAGCCCTATCAGCCCGGCAAGCCGATCGAGGAGGTCGTGCGCGAGCTCGGGATCCAGGACGTGATCAAGCTCGCGTCGAACGAGAGCCCGATCGGCCCCTCGCCGCGGGCGATTGCCGCGCTGCGCGATGCACTGGGAGGCCTGCACCGCTATCCCGACGGCGCGAGCTTCACGCTGCGCCGCAAGCTCGCAGCGCGCCTCGGCGTCGATGGCGAGCAGCTCGTCTTCGGCGCCGGCGCCGACGAGCTGCTCGAGCTGCTGGCCAAGAGCTTCCTCGGCCCCGGCGACGAGGCCGTCTTCGCGTGGCCTTCCTTCGCGATGTACCCGATCGTGGTGCGGGGAATGGGGGCGACGCCAGTCGCGGTGCCGCTCACGGGCGAACTCGTGCACGACCTCCCCGCGCTGGCCGCGGCAATTACGCCACGCACGCGGATCCTCTTCGTCTGCAATCCCAACAACCCGACCGGTACCAGCGTCGGGGCCGAGGCCTTCGACCGCTTCGCGGCCTCGCTGCCGCCCGACCTCGTGCTCGCAGTGGACGAGGCCTACTTCGACTTCGCGCGCAGGCCGGACTTCCCGGACGCGCTGGCCTGGGTGCGACGGCGCCCCGGAACCGCGGTGTTGCGCACCTTCTCGAAGCTCTACGGCCTCGCGGGACTGCGCATCGGCTACGGGGTCGCGGACCGCGAGCTCGCCGGCTACCTCGAGCGCGCGCGCCATCCCTTCAACGTGAATCGCCTGGCAGAGGTCGCCGCGGTTGCGGCGCTCGACGACGTCGACCACGTGCAGCGCGCGCTCGCGCTGAACGGCGAGGGCCTCGACACCCTGAGCCGGGAGCTCGCGGCGCTGGGGCTGCCGGTGTGGCCCTCGGACGCGAATTTCGTGCTCACTCGCGCCGGCGCGGGGATGTACGAGGCGCTGCTGCGCGAGGGCATCATCGTGCGCCCGCTGGCTGGCTTCGGGATGCCCGAGTACCTCCGGATCACGGTGGGCCTGCCCGAGGAGAACGAGCGCTTGATCAAGGCGCTGCGGCGTCTGCTCGAAGCCGGCGCGGGGCGCCGCGGGTGAGCTCGGCCCCGCCGATCGAACGCCTGGCGGTGCTGGGCCTGGGGCTGCTCGGGGGTTCCGTGCTGCTGGCCGCGCGCGAGCGGGGGGTCGCGCGGGAGGTCGCGATCGCGACCCGGAGTGCCGCCGCTCGCGCTCGCGCAGTGGCGCTCGGGGCTGCGGCTGCGTTCGAGGATCCGGCGGAAGCGGTGGCGGGTGCCCAGTTCGTCGTGCTCGCGACTCCGGTGGCTGCGATGGAGGCGACCCTGGCGCGGGCGGCGAGCCGGCTCGCGGCCGGAGCCGTCGTGACGGACGTGGGCAGCGTGAAGGGTGGCCCCTGCGAGCGGCTGCCGGGCCTGCTGCCACCGGGCGTCGAGTTCGTAGGCTCGCATCCGATGGCGGGCAGCCACGAGCGCGGGCCCGATCACGCGAGGGCGGATCTGTTCGAGGGCGCTCCCTGCATCGTCGCCAGCCGGGCGCAGACGCCCGCGGCCGCGCGCGTGCGGAGCTTCTGGGCAGGGCTCGGCTGCCGCGTGGTCGACCGGGAGCCGGCGATCCACGACGCCGAGGTGGCGTGGACGAGCCATGTGCCCCACGTTCTGGCCTTCGCATTTGCTGCGGCGCTGCGTCAGGCGCCTGCCGGTGCGGCTGAGTTGGTGGGCCCGGGCTTCCGCGACTTCACCCGGATCGCGCGCAGTCAGCCGGGGCTGTGGGGAGACATCCTCGCGGCCAATCGGAAGGCACTGTCCGGTCCGCTGGAGGGTGTGCGCCTCGCGCTCGCGGAAGTCTCGCGGGCGATCGAGGCAGAGGATTCGGAGGCCGTCGAGCGCTGGATCGCGCAGGCGCAGGCACCGCTGCTGCGTCTGCTGCCGGCCGACGGCAGCGTGGAGCCGGCCCAGAGGGCCGGCTCAAAAGGAGCGAGAACGACTCATCATGACTGAGACCACTTCCGGAAGCTTTGCGGACCTCTTTGGCAGCGCCGCGCCGCGCGTCAAGGAGGGCGAACTCGTGCGCGGTCGCGTGATCGGGATCGACGACGAACACGTCACCGTCGACATCGGCTTCAAGTCCGAGGGCCTGGTGCAGGCCTGGGAGTTCATGGACGACGACGGCACGATGTTGATCAAGGTCGGCGACATGGTCGACGTCCTGCTCGAGGAATCCGAAGACCAGTCCGGCCGCGTCGTGCTCTCCAAGGAGAAGGCCGACCGGCTGCTGATCTGGGAAGACATCAGCAAGGCCCACAAGGCCGACGAAGCCGTCGAGGGCACGATCATTTCGCGGGTCAAGGGCGGCCTCGCCGTCGACATCGGCGTCAAGGCCTTCCTGCCGGGTTCCCAGGTCGATCTCCGCCCCGTGCGCAATCTCGAGGCCGTCGTCGGGCAGAAATTCAAATTCAAGATCATCAAGTTCAACAAGCGGCGCGGAAACATCGTGCTGTCGCGCCGCGCGCTGCTCGAGACCGAGCGCAAGAAGATGCGCGAGGAGACGCTCGGAAATATCGCACCCGGCCAGATCGTGGACGGCGTGATCAAGAACCTGACGGACTACGGCGCCTTCATCGACCTCGGCGGCATCGACGGGCTGCTGCACGTGACCGACATGTCCTGGGGTCGTGTGAACCACCCGTCGGAACTGTTCCAGGTCGGCGACGAGATCAAGGTCAAGGTGCTCAAGTTCGATCCGGAGAGCGAGCGCGTCTCGCTGGGCCTGAAGCAGATCCAGCCGGACCCGTGGATCGACGTCGCGATGCGCTTCCCGATCGGGCGGCGCGTGCAGGGCAAGGTCGTCTCGCTGGCCGAATACGGCGCCTTCATCGAACTCGAGCCCGGCATCGAGGGCCTGATCCACGTCTCCGAAATGTCCTGGACCAAGCGCATCAAGCACCCCTCGAAAGTCGTCACGATCGGCGATTCGGCCGAGGCCGTGGTGCTCGGCGTCGACGAGCGCGATCGCAAGATCTCGCTCGGGATGAAGCAGATCGAGCCGAACCCGTGGAGCGTGATCGAGGACCAATATCCGGTCGGCACGCGCGTCAACGGCACGGTGCGGAACATCACGAATTTCGGCGTCTTCGTGGGCCTCGAAGAGGGCATCGATGGCCTCGTTCACGTGTCGGACATCTCGTGGACCGAGCAGATCAAGCACCCCGGCGAGAAGTTCAAGAAGGGCGACGAGGTCGAGGCGGTCGTGCTCAAGATCGACAAGGAGAACGAGAAGTTCTCGCTCGGCATCAAGCAGCTGCAGCCGAATCCCTGGGACGAGATCCTGAAGCGCTACCCGCTCGGGAGCCAGGTGACAGCGCCGGTAACGAGCCTCGCGGACTTCGGCGCCTTCGTGCGTCTCGAAGAGGGCATCGACGGGCTGATCTACAACTCGGAGCTCTCCGCCGAGCGCGTCGACAACCCCGCCGAGGTCGTGCAGGTCGGGCAATCGGTCACGGCGATCGTGACGAAGGTGGACCCGGTCGAGCAGAAGATCGCGCTGTCGATCCGCGCGGTCCACGACCGCGAGCAGCGCGACGCGCTGAAGAAGCTCGCAGTGCAGCAGTCTACGACCCAGACCACGACGCTCGGCGACCTGCTCGCGGAGAAACTCGCTCAGCGCGCCAATGAGACCAAGGATTAGTCACGGGGACTTCGATGACCAAGAGCGGACTGATCGAAGTGGTCGCGGACCTGACGCCCCACATCTCGAAGAAGGACACGGAGATCGTCGTGAACACGATCTTCGACGCGATGACGCACGCGCTGCGGCAGGGCGAGCGCATCGAGATCCGGGGCTTCGGGAGCTTTCAGGTCAAGGTGCGCGAGGCCCGCGAGGGCCGGAACCCGAAGACCGGCGAGCCGGTCCACATCTCGGCCAAGCGCACGCCCTTCTTCAAGGTGGGCAAGGAGCTGAAGGAGCTCGTGGACGAGGCGCCCGAGCCGCTCCCGGATGACGACGACGACGACGAGGACGACGCGGACGACGGAGACGACGGCGAATCCGCGTGATCGCGGTCTCGCCGCCCCGCCATGACGTCGCTGCGCAGGCTGCTCGGGGCAGGGGCGGCGCTCGCAGTTCTCGTGCTCGGCTGGAGCTTTGCGGCCGCGAACTCCGATCCGGTCCGCGTGTCCCTGATCTTCGGCGAGATCCCGGGTGTGAAGCTCTGGGCCGCGCTAGTGGCGAGCTTCGCCGCGGGCGCGCTCGCGAGCGGCCTCTCCGCGGGGCTCAAGCTCGCGCAGCTGTCGCTGCTCTCGCGGCGCTACCGGCGGCTGGTGCAGCGCCTCGAAACCGAGCTCCAGCAGCTGCGCAACCTTCCGCTCGCTCGCGATCCCCACACCGCCGGCGCGCAGGAGGCTCGCGGGGGGGCCGCGCTGGACAGCGCAGAGGAGACCTCGGGTCGCGGGGTCCTGAGCTAGTTTCGTCGCGTCCGGTCGCGGCCAGGAGTTGCAACGCGTGTGGTTCCGGCGGCGGCTCGGGCGCAGAGGGGAGGAGTCGCGCGGCGCCGAGCGAGAGTTGCGGGAGGCCCTGCTCTCGGTGCTGGACGGAGATCTCGAGCGCGCGGAATCGGCGCTGGTGCGCGCTGCGCAGGCCGAGGCCGCAGAGGTCGATGCGCACCTCGCGATCGGGCGCCTGTTCCGACAGCGCGGTGAGATCGGCCGCGCGATTCGCGTTCACCAGGGCCTGCTGCTGCGCAGGGACCTGACGCCCGAGCAGAGCCTCGCGGCGCTGACCGACCTCGGCGAGGATTTTCGCCGCGGTGGCTTCGCGCTGCGCGCGATCGCGAGCTTCGAGGAAGCGCTCGCGCGCGCGCCCGATCACCCCAAGGTGCTTGCGGTGCTGCCCGAGCTGCTCGCCGGCGCGCGCGAGCATCGGCGCGCGTTGACTCTGCTGCGCCGGCGCGAGCGGCGAGCGGGCCGGCCGTCGGGCCCGGCCGAGGCACGCCTGCTGGTGCGGATCGCGCGCGAGGCGCGCAGTGCGGGAAAGCTCGGCAGCGCGCGGCGCAGCCTGCGCCGCGCGCTGCGGCGCGATCCCGCTTGTGCGGAGGCGTGGTTCCTGCTCGGCGAGCTGCTGCAGGCGCGCGCGCGGCCGCGGGCTGCGATCGCCGCGTGGAAGCGCGCGCTCGCAATCGATCCCGGGTTGGCGCCGCGCGTGCACCCGGAGCTGATCGCGGCCCACGCGGCGGCGGAGCGCGAGGGCGAGCTGCAGAGCTGGCTCGAGAGCGAGCTCGAGCGGAGGCCGGAGGACGCCGCCGCGCGCTGCGCGCTGGCGCGCGTGCTTGCCGAGCGCGGCGAGCTCGGGCGCGCGCTCGCCGAGCTCGAGCGGGTGCCCTTGGAGTCGAAAGGCCTGGCACCGCGCCTGCTGCGCGGGCGCCTGCTGCTCCGGAGCGCGCGTGAGAAAGAGGCGCTCGTGGCCTTCACAGAGCTGCTCGACTGGCTCGAGCGCGTTCCCGCGCCGGAGGCCGAGGCGTGAGTCGCCCTGCGCTCGAAACTCCGATGATGCGCCAGTACCTCGCGATCAAGGCGCAGCATCCGGACTCCCTGCTCTTCTACCGGATGGGGGACTTCTACGAGCTGTTCCTCGCGGACGCCGAGCTCGCCGCGCCGTTGCTCGAGATCGCGCTCACGACGCGCGACCGGAACAAGGACGACGCGATCCCGATGTGCGGGGTGCCGGTGCACAGCGCCGGCCCGCATATCCGACGCCTGGCTGAGCTCGGCCACCGGGTTGCGGTCTGCGAGCAGGTCGAGGACGCACGCGCCGCCGGCGGGCGCCGCCTGGTGCGCCGCGAAGTGACCGAGGTCGTGACGCCGGGACTGGTCGGAGATCCGGAGGGCGTCGACGCGACGCGCGAGTGCCTGATCGCGGCGCTGTTCCCGTCGCCCGGGCAGCTCGGGCTCGCGTTGCTCGACGCGACGACCGGCGACTTCCGCGCGACCCGTGTCGCTTGCGAGAGCGCGGGAGTCGGATTGCCGCGCGAGCTCGCGACCGAGCTCCAGCGCGCGCAGCCGCGCGAGATCCTGATTCCGGAGGGCGTCGCCGGAGAGCTGGAGACGGCGCTCGAGCGGATCCTGCCGCGCGCCGCACGCACGCGGGTTCCGAACGGCGTCCCGACGGCCCCCGCGGAGGCCCGGATCGAGGGGCTCGCTGCGAAGCCCGAGCAGCCGGACGAGCTCGCGGCGGCGCTGCTCGCGAGCTACCTGGCGAAGCACCAGCCCTTCGCGCTCGCGCAGCTCGTGCGCCTGCGCCGTTACGCGCTCGGCGACGCGATGGTGCTCGACGCCGCCACGCGCTCGCACCTCGAGCTCTTCGAGAACAGCGAGGACGGCGGGCGTCGGGGCACGCTCTTCGAACGCATCGACCGCAGCGCAACTCCGCTCGGCGCGCGGCGGCTCGCTCGCTGGATGGCCTATCCGCTGCTCGATCCGGACGCGATCCGCGCGCGCCAGGACGCCGTGGCCTGGCTCGCCCAGCGGGATCGCCTGCGCGCGCGGCTCCAGCAGGTGCTGCGGCCCGTGCGGGACCTCGAGCGCCTGCTCGCGCGCGCGGCGCGGCCGACCTCGAGCCCTCGCGATCTCGCGCAGCTGCGCGCCTCGCTCGAGGCGCTACCCGCGGTCGCGGCCGCGCTCGAGGCGCCGGACGACCACAGCCTGCCCGAGCTCGCGCCCGAGCGGCCGCGCGAGCTGCTGCGGCCGGAGCCGGTGCGCGAGGCGGCCGAGCGGCTGCGCGCGGCGCTCGTCGACGAACCGCCGCTGCTGCTGCGCGGCTCGCGCGGCGCGAGCGACACCGGCTACATCCGGCCCGGCTGGCACGCCGAGCTCGACGCGCTGCGCGAGGCCGCCGAGAAGGGGCGCGAGTGGATCGCCGGCCTCGAGGCGCGCGAGCGCGAGCGCAGCGGGATTCCGAGCCTGCGCGTGCGCTTCCATCCGGTCCACGGCTACGGCCTCGAGGTCACGAAGGCCAATCTGGCGCGGGTTCCCGCGCACTTCGAGCGCAAGCAGACGCTCGCAAATGCGGAGCGTTTTACGACCCCGGAGCTGCGCGAGATGGAGTCGCGCGTACTCGGCGCGACGGATCGCGCGGCCGCGCTCGAGCGCGAGCTCTTCGAGGCGCTGCGGCAGGTCGCGCTCGAGTCGGCTCCCGCGATGCGTGCGGCGGCGTTGGCGGTCGCGCAGCTCGATGCATTTGCGTCGCTCGCGGAGGTGGCGCGCGCCTCCGACTGGGTGCGGCCCGAGGTCGATGCCTGCGCAGAGCTCCGGATCCGCGCGGGGCGGCACCCGGTCGTCGAAGAACTGCTGCGCGCCGGCAGCGGCAGCTTCGTCCCGAATGACACCGAGCTCTCCCCGGACGGCGTCTCGCTGCTCGTGCTCACGGGCCCGAACATGTCGGGCAAGAGCACCTATCTGCGCCAGGTCGCGCTGATCGTGCTGCTCGCGCAGATGGGGAGCTTCGTGCCCGCCGAGAGCGCTCGCGTCGGCGTCGTCGACCGCGTGTTCACGCGGGTGGGAGCTTCGGATCGGCTCGCGCGCGGCGAATCGACCTTCATGGTCGAGATGCGCGAGACCGCCGAGATCCTCGCCTGCGCGTCGGCGCGCAGCCTCGTGATCCTGGACGAGATCGGCCGCGGCACCTCGACCTTCGACGGACTCTCGATCGCCTGGGCCGTGGCCGAGTACCTGCACGACAGCCCGGGGCTCGCGCCGCGCACGCTCTTTGCGACGCACTACCACGAGCTCTCCGATCTGGCCCGCGCGAAGTCCCGCGTCGGCAATGCCCACTTCGCAGCTCGCGAGTGGGGCGAGGAGATCCTGTTCCTGCGCCAGCTCGTGGCGGGCGGGGCGAGCCGCTCCTACGGCATCCAGGTGGCGCGCCTCGCCGGCCTTCCGGCTGCCGTGGTCGAGCGCGCGCGCGAGATCCTGAGTAATCTGGAGAGCGGCGAGCTCGATGAGCGCGGGCGTCCGCGCTTTGCCCACCCGAGACCGGGCGGCGATCCAGCGGGATCGACCGGCGAAGCGGCCGGAGGGGCGAAGGCGGAGACCCTCGTTCCTGCGGCGGGCTCGCCGCGATCGGATTCGGGAGCCGCGCTGGGCGCGGGTGCTGTCGCCGGGCATCGCCGCCATGGCGCTGCTGCGGTTCCGGCCGCGCAGCTCGGCTTGTTCGGATCGGCGGCTTCGGATCCGCGCGAGTCCGAGGTATTGGAGCGGATCCGCAGTCTGGACACGAGCCGCCTCACCCCCCTGGAGGCGCTGAATCTGCTCGCGCAGCTGCAGAGCTGTCTCGAGGGGGAATTCAAGGCATGAATCGTCGCGTCGCGAGCTGGCTGCTCCTCGTGCTGGCTGCGGCCCTGATGGGCGTGGATCGCCCGCGCGGTCTCGGCGATGTCGTGAAAGTGCGGCGCTGGTCCTATACGGACTTCACCCGCGTCGTGGTCGAGCTCTCACGCGATGTAGAGGGGGTGCTCGAGCACCTGCCGCCCGATCCGCAGGCCCGCCGGCCCGAGCGCCTCTACCTGGATCTCGATGGCATCTGGGTCGGGCGGCGCTACGAATCGGGGATCGCAGTCGGAGATGGGTTGCTCGCGGGCGTGCGCCTCGGGCAGAACACGCTCACGCGAACCCGCGTCGTGATCGACGTCGAGAACTACGGGCGGCACCGGATGCTGCTGCTCTCGCACCCGCCGCGCGTCGTCGTGGACGTCTACGGCGCGGCCGCGACGCGCGAGGCGCGCGGTCAGCCCTCGCAGCGCCCCGGCGCGCGCACGGCCGCGCGGCTGCCGACGGGCATGCGGCCGGTGCGCACGGTCGTGCTGGATCCCGGGCACGGCGGCCGGGATCCGGGCGCGCTGGGCTTCGGCGTACGCGAGAAGGACGTGACGCTGCGCGTGGCGCGCCTGCTCGCGCCTGCGCTCGAGCGGCGCGGCTTCCGGGTCGTCCTGACGCGCGACCGCGATCGCACGCTGTCGCTCGAGGAGCGCACGGCGCGGGCCGAGGCGGCGCGCGGCGACCTCTTCGTGTCGCTGCACGCGAATGCCGCGCCGCGGCGCAGCCTGCAGGGCATCGAGACCTACTACCTCGACGCCGATCACGAGCGGCACAGCATGCGCGTGGCCGCGCGCGAGAACGGCGTCGCGCGCAGCCAGCTGGATCCGCTCCAGCGCACGCTCGGCCGGCTGCGGATCTCGGAGACCTCCGTGCACTCCCGCCGGCTCGCGCAGCTGGTGCAGACCGAGCTGGTCAGCGGGATGCCGCGTCGCTTCCGGCCGGTGCAGGACCTGGGCGTCAAGAAGGGTCCCTTCTACGTGCTGTTCCTCTCGGACATGCCGGCGATCCTGGTCGAAACGGGCTTCGTCACGAATCGCAGCGACGCGCTGCGCCTGCGCGACGCCGGCTATATCGAGGCGGTGGCCGAACAGATCGCGGAGGGCGTCGATCGCTTCCGAGGCGACACCCCGCAGCTCGCGCTGAATCGCGATCGATGAATCTCTCGCCGCCGTCGCTGGACGCCTTTCTCGACGGCGACGGCGGAAGCGCGCTGCCGGAGAACGAGGTTGCGCGGCGCGCGCGCGCCTATCTCGCGAGTGGTCGGGAGTACCTGTGTGCGCTCCACGATTCGGGCGCGAGCGGCGCGCAGGTCGGAGCCGCGCATTCCGATCTCGTCGACGCGCTGATCCGGCGCCTGTTCCAGCACGCCGAGGAGATCTACTTCGCCGACGCCGGCGGCGATCCCTCGCCCTTCACGATCGTGGCCGTCGGCGGCTATGCGCGCCGCGAGATGAATCTCCAGTCCGACGTCGATCTGCTGTTCTTGTACCGGGGAGCGCTCACGTCGCACGTCTCGCGCGTCGCGGAGCGCATGCTCTACTGGCTCTGGGACGCAGCGGTGTCGGTCGGGGGCTCGATCCGCACCATTGGAGAGACGCTCAAGCTCGCGCACCAGGACGCCAGCGTGCGCACCGCGGTATTGGATCCCCGCTTTCTCGCCGGCAGCGGCGTGCTGTTCCACGAGTTCGCGAAAGCGCTGCGCGGTGAGCTCTGCGGCCATCCGGACCAGTTCATCGCCGAGCAGCGCGAGTCGCTCGAGAAGCGCCACGTGCAGTTCGGGGACACGCTGTACCTGCTGCAGCCGAATGTAAAGGAAGGCGCAGGCGCGCTCCGCGACTACCACCTCTCGCTGTGGGCAATGCAGGTCACGCAGCCGGGCTCGCGCGGCTTCGAGGGCTTCCTGCACCTCGGCCTGTTAACGGAGGCCGAGGTCTCCGAGTATCGGCAGGCCGTCGATTTCCTGTGGCGCGTGCGCAACGAGCTGCACCGCCTCGCGGGCCGCAAGAATGATCAGCTCTCCTTCGAGCTCCAGGAGCGCATCGCGGACCGCTTTGGTTACGGCTCGGGCGGGGAGGACGACGACGAGCTGCCGGTCGAGCGCTTCATGCGCGACTACTATCGGCACGCCAACGCGATCCGAAGCTACTCCTCGCTCGTGATCGAGCAGAGCTACCAGCGCGTGCGCCGCCTGCCGCGGCGCCGCAAGCTGCGCGAAACCGAATACGGCTTCCGGATCGCCGAGGGCCAGCTCGAGATCCCGCACGCACGCCTGTTGCGCGACACGCCGCAGCAGCTGCTGCGCGCATTCGCGATCGCGCAGCAGCACGACGTTCCGCTCACGCGCAAGGCGCAGCGGCTGGTGCGCGAGAACCTGCACCGGATCGACGACGCATTCCGCGCGAGCCGCGAGGCGCGCGAGCTGTGGCTGCAGATCCTGGATTCGCCGCAGCGAGTGACGAGGACGCTCACGTCGATGAACGAGGTCGGCCTGCTCGGGCGGCTGCTGCCCGAGTGGGAGCACATCGTCTGCCGCTGGCAGCAGGTGATGTACCACACCTTCACGGTCGACGTGCACTCGATCTTCCTGGTCGAGGAGCTGCGGCGCCTGTGGCTCGGGAAGTACGAAGCCAAACACCCCGAGCTGACGGCGCTGATGCGCAGCGTCGAGGATCGGCCGGTGCTCTTCCTCGGCTGCCTGTTCCACGACCTCGGCAAGGGCTTCGGCGGCGACCATTCGGCGCGCGGCGCGCTGCGCGCGCGCGAGGCCTGCGCGCGCTTCGGCCTCGAGGCCGAGCGGACCGAGCGCGTGATCTTCCTGGTCGATCAGCACTTGAAGATGTCGCACCTGGCACAGCGCCGCGATCTCTCCGACCCGAAGCTGATCTGGGAGTTCGCGAAGCTCGTCGGCGATCGCACGAATCTGAAGAACCTCTACCTGTTGACCTTCGCAGACGTGCGCGCTTCCTCCGCGACGGCGTGGAGCGATTGGAAAGGGCAGCTGCTGCGCGAGCTCTTCGAGCGCACGGCCGAGCTGCTCGAAGCGGATGCGAGCGATGCGCACGTCGCGATGGACCTGCTCGAGAAGCGCGTCGAGCTGCGCCGCGAGGGCGCGGCCACCGAGCTGCGCGGGATGGGCATCGGCGCCGGCGACATCGAGGCCTTCTTCGACGCGATGCCGCGCCGCTACCTCACCGCGCACTCCCCGCGGCAGATCGCGCGACACGCGCGCGTGCTGCTGGGTCTCGGGCCCGAGCGCCAGGTCAACACGGCCGTGCGCGATATGCGCGGGGGCTTCTCGGAGCTGATCGTCGCGACCCGCGACACCCACGGGCTGTTCTCGAAGGTGGCCGGGGTGCTGACCGCGAGCGGGATCAACATCCTCGGCGCCCACGTCTACAGCACGCGCACGGGGCTCGCACTCGAGGTGTACCGCCTCACGACTCCGCCCGGTGGCGAGGCCGAGCGCGAGCTGGCGTGGAGCGGCTTTCGCAGCGCGCTCGAGCGCGTGCTCACGGGCCAGGTCGAGGTCGCGGAGCTGCTGCGGCGCCGCGGCCGCCCGCTGCGGCGCGAGGCGCCTTCGGCGCGAAGGCCCGAGAGCGTGACGATCGAGAACGAGGAATCCGACTTCTACACGATCGTCGATGTGGTCGCGAACGACCGCCTCGGCCTGCTCCACGATCTGACGCGCACGATCGCGGAGCACGGCTACGAGATCTACATCTCGAAGGCGGCGACGATCCTCGACCAGGTGACGGACACCTTCTATCTGAAGGACCCCGACGGCCGGAAGATCGAGGATCCCGCTGCCGTGCAGCGCCTGCAGACGCAGCTGCTCGCGGCGGCGCGCACGGAGCAGGTGGACCCGCATGGCTGAACGGCCTGCGCGCGCGGTGGCAGGGCAGCCAGCGGCTCGCGGCGAATCGCTCTCGGCCGCGGTCGACCGCTTCCTGTTGCAGGGCTCCGTCGAGCGCGGGTGGTCGCCGCACACGCTGGACGCCTATGGACGGGATCTCGCGCGCTTCGCCGAGTTCCTCGAGGCGAGGGGGGTCGCTACGCCCTCCGAGGTTTCGCGCGAGCAGCTCGCCGCCTTCGCGCGGCATCTCGAGGCGCGTGGGCTCGCGGCGCGGAGCCGCGCGCGCGCGATCGTCGCGGTGCGGCGCTTCCTGCGTTTCCTCGGCGTGCTGCCGGGGGATGAGCTCCGGGAGGCGCTCGCGACGCCGCGCGTGGGCCAGCGCCTGCCGCGGGTGTTGCGCAGCGACGAAAGCGCCGCGCTGATCGAGGCCGCCGACCCGAGCACGCCGCTCGGCCTGCGGGATCGCGCGATGCTCGAGGTGCTCTACGGTGCCGGCCTGCGCGTGTCGGAGCTGGTCGGGCTGCCCATCGGCGCGATCGAGCGGCGGGCGGGTTGGCTGCGCGTGCGCGGAAAGCGGGCGGCCGAGCGGATCGTTCCGCTCGGCGAACCCGCGCTCGAAGCCGTCGGCCGCTACCTCGCGGAGGCGAGGCCGCAGCTGCTGGCACCGGGACGCGACTGCGAGACGCTGTTCCTCAACCGGCGCGGCAGCGCGATGACGCGTCAGAATTTCTTCGTGCGGCTGCGCCAGCTCGCCTGCGCGGCCGGGATCCCGTCCGAGCGGGTCTCGCCGCATGTGCTCCGGCACGCATTCGCGACCGACCTGCTCGAGGGCGGGGCCGACTTGCGCGCGGTCCAGATGCTGCTCGGGCACGTGGATCTCGCGACGACCCAGATCTACACGCACGTGAGTCGCGCGCGCCTGCGCGAGACCGTCGAGCGCCGCCACCCGCGTGGCGCGGGGCGGGCCCGGGCGCGCAGCCCCGCTTGAGGCGCGCGCTGGCGCGCTTGCCGGTGGTGCCGCGATCGCGGATACTGCGGCGGCCTCCCCCCCGGGCTGTTCCTGGCCGGGCGCTCGCGCGCCCGGGCGTTGCTGCATGCATCCTCCGGGAGATGTCCTCGCCTGATGAGCGAACAATCCAGATTCCCCGAACCCGCCGTGCAGGGCGCGCTGTCGCCGGGGATCGTCGCGTCGCTGAGCTCGTCTTATTCGGTCAAGGTCGACGCCTTCGAGGGTCCGCTCGACCTGCTGCTGCACCTCGCGCGCATCAACGAGGTCGAGATCACCGAGATTCCGATCGCGGAGATCGCGGGCCAATACCTCGAATACCTCGGTCAGATGCGCGAGCAGAACCTCGACGTCGCGGCCGAATACCTCGTGATGGCGGCGACGCTCGCGTGGATCAAGTCGCGCATGCTGCTGCCTCCAGACGGGCTCTCCGAGGAGGACGAGGGGCCGGATCCGAGAGCGGAGCTGATCGCGCGCCTG
>CAYTJA010000281.1:0-19488 GCA_964437835.1 uncultured Spirochaetales bacterium | reverse complement strand
GTCCGGGCGCGAGGCGCCGATCGACGTGATGGCGGAAGCATACGAGCGCGCCGGGGGCGCCTGAGCTCCGCGCTGGCTCAGGTCGAGTAACCCCACTTCGTCCTGTTCTCTTCGATCTGCTCGGGCGAGGGCTTCACCTTCTCCTCCACCTCGGGCACGGAGAAGTCGGCCTTGTGCTCGATCATGCGGGCATTCAGCGCGGTGTCTTCCTCGAAGAGCTCGGGAACCTGCTCGTCTTCGAAGATCGCCTCCCAGGGGCACTCCGGCTCGCAGACTCCGCAGTTGATGCACTCCTCGGGATCGATGTAGAGCTGATTCGGGAACTCCTCGGCGTCCTCACCATTATAGGCGTAGATGCAATCGACCGGGCAGACCTCGACACATGACTGATCCACGCAGTCCCTGCACAGCCGAGAAATCACCCACGCCATCTTCGAATCCCCTTGCGAATCGATGCCAGTCGTCTGATCGAGAACCACCGCGTCGCGGGCCTTGCCTCCACCGCGCGCCGCCCGCGCCACTTCCCTCGCGACGCGTTATTTGAGCTTGGTTTCCTTGTACGCCACGTGCTTGCGCACGACAGGATCGTACTTCTTGATCTCGAGTTTTCCCGGAGTGTTCTGGCGGTTCTTGACCGTGGTGTAGAAGTGCCCCGTGCCAGCCGAAGACTCGAGCTTGATCTTCTCGCGCTTGCCCTTCTTGGCCATTTCTGACTCCTCCCCGAAGCTTTCAGGCTGCGTTCCGCTCGCGCGCTGCCGACTAGCTTCGGGAGGGCTCGGGCACGAGCTGCCCGCTCTTCGCGAAGATCCGGACCCGCCGGCCGTCGCGCGCCTCTACGCGAGTGCGGCTCGGCTTGCCCGTGCTCGGATCGACCAACATCACGTTGGAGGCGTCGACGAAGCCCTCGATCTCGACGATGCCGCCCGAGCGCGCGATCTTGCGCCCCGCCTTCAGGTGGCGCTTCTGGATGCGCACCTTCTCGACGCGCAGCGCGCCGCGCGCCTCGTCCACGGCGATGACGCGGCCCTGCTTGCCGCGATCCGCGCCCGTAGTGACCTGGACGAGGTCGCCCTTGCGAATCCGAAATGACATGATCGGGAGCCTCCAGCGAGCGGGAAGGTGTGCGCCAGCGGCGCGCTGCCGTCAAGCCCCCGCTCGGCCTTTCCGGGCCGCCAGAGTCTCCCGCGCAGGGCGCGCTCCGGGCCCCCTGGCGTCCCGGGGCGTGCCGGGTGACATTTCGCCTCCACCCGAATCCGGAGTCCCGATGCGGCGCGCCGCCCACCTGCTCGCCCTGTCTTTCGCCGCGCTCGCGCTCAGCTGTGGTCTGCTGCCCGAGCGGATGGCCGTCAACGCCCCGCCCGGCATGCTGCGCCAGCTGCTCTTCGGATCGAGCATCGGGGCGCCGGAGCCGGCGCTCCAGAATCGCCGGCTGCAGGTTCCGGACGGCTTCTCGCTGAGCCTGTTCGCCGCAGACCTTCCGGATGCGCGCCTGCTGCACTTCACCTCGGCTGGCGACCTGCTGGTGAGCCAACCTCGTTCGGGGCGTGTCACGCTGTTGCGCCCGGATCGGGATGCAGACGGCCGCAGCGACGGCTCGGAAATCGCCGTGGAGGGTCTGGACCGACCCCACGGCATCGACCTCCACGATGGCTGGCTATACGTCGCCGAGAGCGACGCTTTCGGGCGGATCCGCTTCGACCCCGCGACGGGCCAGAGCCGCGGCGAATTCGAGCGACTGGTCCGCGGGATTCCGGGCGGCGGCAACCACTGGAGCCGTACCCTGCGCTTCGGCCCCGACGGCTGGCTCTACCTGAGCGTCGGCTCGAGCTGCAACGTCTGCGAGGAAGAGGACCCGCGCCGCGCAGCGATCCTGCGCTATCGCCCGGACGGCAGCGGCGAGCAGATCTACGCCTCGGGCCTGCGCAACTCCGTCGGCCTCGACTGGCAGCCCGAGACGGACCTGCTCTTCGCGACCGACAATGGTCGCGACCTGCTCGGGAACGATTTCCCGCCCTGCGAGCTCAACCAGATCGCCGAGGGCGGCTTCTACGGCTGGCCGCGCGCGAACGGCTTCGGCGTGATCGACCCCGACCTCGGCGCTGGTCACGAGGCCGAGGTCGCGGCTTCGCGCTCCCCCGCACACGGATTCCGCGCCCACAACGCGCCGCTCGGCCTGCGTTTCCTGCGCTCGCAGGCACTTCCCTCCGAATGGCGCGGCGCGGCCCTGGTGGCGCTGCACGGCTCCTGGAACCGGAGCGTCAAGGATGGCTACCAGGTCGTGTCGCTGCATTGGGGGCCCGACGGCCGGATCGAAGAGCGGCCCTTCCTGACCGGATTCCTGCAAGCACCGGAAGCGAGCGCCGACGCGGAGGCCGCCGGGCGGAACCCCGGGGGCCCGGAAGTCATCGGGCGACCGGTCGACGTGGCCGAGGGCGCCGACGGCGCGATCTACGTCTCCGACGATTACGCGGGCGTGATCTACCGGGTGTCCCTCGGCGCGGGACCGCGCCCTCTGGCCAATGCGGCGGCGACCCCCTCGCAAGTCACACGGGGCGACCCGCTGGCAGCCTTGGCGCTCGAGGAGCGGGCAGCACTCGCGGCCAGCGGCGCCGGACTCTTCGAGACCCACGCGTGCTTCCGCTGCCACGACGCCGAGCGCCTCGAGCGCGGCGCGACCTGGCTGCCGCTGCGGCAGCTGGAGGCCCGCTTCGACGTCGATGCGCTGGCGCAATTCCTGGCAGCCCCGACCCCGCCGATGCCGCTGTTCCCGCTCTCCGCCGACGAGCGCCGCGCGCTCGCGGTGCACCTGCTGAGCGCGCACGGGAGCTGAGCGCCGGGCCTTGCGGGTCCCGGTCCGGGAGCGGCCCGGTCCCACCCGCTCTCCGCTCGGCTTCGCCTCGCTGCGCGCCGAAACGGCTTGCTAGTCCAGTGCGTCGGGTGTCGCGGCGGAGCGCGGACTCCGCAACAGGGCTCGGAGCTCTCGGAACTCGTGCGCCGGCAGCAGGCCCGAGCCGACCGCCACCAACGCGTAGCCGGCCACGAGTGCCAGCGCGAGCAGCACGCGCTCGGGCACTCCGAGCACGAGGCCCGCGAGCAGCGGAGCGAGCAGCGCAGGCGCGCCGAGCAGTGCCGTGCGCCCGAGCGGCAGCCACAGGCCCGTGGCCAGGCCGAGGCCGAGCCAGGCCTCGGCAAAGAACACCGCCGCCGCGAGCGCGTAGACCTTCGACACCAGGAGCGCGGCGCCGCTCGGCCCTGCCTCTGCATTCAGCGCGAGAGTCAGTGCGACCAGCGTGACGATCGAGTAGAGCAGCGAGTTCATGGCGGCGCGACCGGGGCGCTCGCGCACGAAGAGCAGGCCGTTGCAGCTCGCACCCCCGCAGAAGAACATCGACGCGACCAGCATCCAGCTCGCGCAGGGGAAGACGGGGGCGAAGCTCTCGCGGAGCAGCGCGCCGACGAGCCACTCGCCGAGCAGCACCCAGACCAGCAGACCCACGCAGAGCCCGGCCGTCGAATAGCGCAGCAGGGTCACACTCCAGTCGCAGAGGCGCTGGCTGTCGCCACGCGCCTCGAGCTCCGAGAGCAGCGGCAAGAGTGCGCGCCGCGCCGAGAGGAAGAAGGTCTGGAGCAGCGTGTAGAGCTGAGCCGCGAGGCCGAGGTAGGCCGCCTCGCTCACGCTCGACCAGCGCGCGACCGCGTAGACCGAGAACTGCGCCTGGACCATCGCGGCCACTGCGGCGACCGCACCGGCGCCGTTCATGCCGAGGTGGCTGCGCAGCGAGTTCCAGCGCGGCCGCGCGGGCGCGAAGCCGGAAGCCGCTCGCAGCGTGCGGCTCGACGCGATCAGCAGGCCCGCGTGGAGCGCAGCCATGCCCGCGAGCAGCCCCTCGATGCCGAAGCCGGGGAAACACAGCACCGCGACGGGCAGCATCAATGCGGCGCGTGCGAATTCATACAGCGAGAGCGAACCGACGCGGCCCACCGGCAACAGCAGGCTCTTCGAGGCCTCGTGACAGAAACGCAGCAGCGCCGTCGCGAGGATCCACAGCACGCCGAGCGGGGCCAGCCCCAGCTCCGGCGAGAAGCTGAGCCAGAGCCAGAGACCGGCCGTGCCGACCCAGGCGAGCGCGATGCGCGCGCCCCAGATCGAGGCGCCGAGCGAAAGCGCCTCCGAGCGCGGACCGCGCACCCAGAGCGGCGCGAGCCGGCGCGCTTCGACGATCGGGAAGCCCGCGCCAACCGCGGTCTGCACGATTGCGAGCATCGCGACGATCGCTGCGAGCACGCCGTAGTCGTGCGCGCCGAGGGTTCTCGGGATCACGACGGCCGAGAGCATCAGCGCCGCCTGGGTCGCGAGGCGGCCGGTCGCGATCTTCGCCACGCCGCGCACGCCGCGACGCGCGAGATCGCTGCGCTCCCGCACCGTCACAGCCAGCTCCGCACGTGCCCGCCGAACTCGGCCGCGAGCCGCTCGAGATCCGGGCGATACAGCTCCCGCAACAGCGCCGCGTGCTCCGCGGGCAGCGGCAGCGCCGGACCGCCGTGGATGCGTTCCGCATGCGGCAGCTGCGACCAATCCACCGGCTCCGAGACGCCCAGATGGCGGAAGACGCGCAGCAGCAGCTCCCGCGGCCGATCGCGCAGATCCTCGTAGAACAGCAGCAGCAGCTGCGCCTCGGGAAACTGCGCGCGCCAGCGCTCGAGCATCGCGTGATACTCGCCGTTGCGTCGCGAGCCCCGCGAGCGGAAGTGCGCGCGCCACTCCCAGGGCGCGACCGCTTCCGGCCTGCGGCCCCGGCTCGTCGCGAGATCCATCAGCGCGTGGGACCACGCGCGCTCGACGGGGTTGCGCAGGATCAGGATCAAGCGGGCCTCCGGCAGCAGGCAGCGGACGAAGCGGATCCGCCGGGTGGGCAGCGCTCCGTAGTTCGGCGTGATGTCGCCCGCCCGCCGCGCACCCGCGGGCTCGAAGCTCGCCGCGTAGGCGCGAATCGACTGGTAGAAGCGCTGATCGAAGAAGCGCAACTCCTTGCGGCCGGGCGGAAGGTACACTTCGGGGTGTTGCTGCAGGTTGCGGTGCAGCCAGGTCGTGCCGGCCTTCTGCGCGCCGAGACACAGGAAGTCCGGAAGCCGCAGCCCCCGCTTCGAGAGCCAGCCCTGCGCATAGGCCCACTTCTCGAGCGGTGCATGCGGCCGCGCGAGCCAGGGCGCGAGCAGGCGCAGCGCATTGCGCAGCTTGTCCGCGGGCCGCACGCCGGTCACCGCGCGGCCTCGGCTGCGCCGCGCGCTCGGCGCGGACCGCGCTTGCGGCGCGCGGCCCCGGTGAGCAGCTCGAGCAGCCAGGGCCAGCGATCTGCGAGCCGTGCCGCGCGCAGCGCCAGAGGCGGAAGTCCGGGTCCCGCCGCGGGCAGCTCCAGCACTGCCAGCGCCTCCCGCCCGGCGGCGGCTTCGGCGAGCGCGATCTGCGCCGCTTCGAGCTCGACCCGCCAGGCCTCGAGGCGCGCGGAGTCGAGCGGCTCGAGCGTTCGCTGCTTCCACTCCTCGGAGGGGTCGAAGCCGAGCTCGGCAGGGGGTCGCTCGTGGAAGCGCAGCATCGCGGGCTCGAAGTCTTCGCCGAGGAAGCCACACACGCGGCGCAGCGTGGCCTCGGGCTCGCTCACGAGCGTTTCGTAGCGGAGCGCGAGGTAGCGCTTGCGCGGGAGGGAGCGCGCGAGTGCGCAGTGCGCGTCGTAGACGCGCCGCCAGCGGCGCCCGATCTGGTCCGCCGAACGCGCGCCCCAGCGTGCGGCGAGCTCGGAAGCCACGACCGCGCGCGGATCGCGCAGACAGCACAGGAAGCGCGCGTCCGGGAAGAGCTTCGCGAGCTGCTCGACCCGCCAGATATGTCCGGGGCTCTTCTCGCCCACGCGCGGCTTGTGACGGCGCCGCGCCCACGCACGCAGCAGCGCGACGAAGAGATCCGAACAGTCCGCGGCCGCCGGATCGAGCTCGGCGAGGATCTCTAGAGGGGCGAGGCCGAGGTCGCGCGCCGAAGCGTCGCGCGAACAGAGAAAATCCGCCGCGCGCACTCGTGCGCCCGGATCCGTGAGCGGGCCCCACTGGTGCCGGCGAGGCCAGACTTCGAGAAAGAACTGCGTCTCGGGTGGAATCGTGAGCTGCGAATGCGTCGAGAGCATCGCCTGCAGCAGCGTCGTCCCTCCGCGGTGATGCCCGACGATGAAGAAGATCCCGCGGCGGAACGCAGAGCTGTGGTTCATCGACGCGCGCGCAGCAGTGCTTCGAAGAGCGCCAGGTGCTGCTCGCCGCAGCGCTCCCAGCCAAAGGTCGCCGCGCGCGCGAGGCCCAGCTCGGCGAGCTGCCCGCACAGCGCGTCGTCGCCGGCGAGGCGCGACAGCGCCGTCCCGATCGCGGCCTGCGAGCGCGGGTCGACCAGCAGCGCGGCATCCCCCGCGACCTCCCGGCAGGCCGTTTGCTCGGAGGTCAATACGGGACAGCCGCAGGCCATGGCTTCGAGGATCGGCATCCCGAATGTCTCGTGCAAGGAGGGGAACAGGAACGCGCGCGCGCCGCGGTAGAGCTTTGCCAGCGCGGCGGCCGCGAGCGGCTCGCGGATCAGCGTGACGTCCGCCGCCGCGCAGAGGCCCGGATGCCCCGGGACCACCAGGCGCAGGCCCGGCCGCGTCGCAGGATCCAGGTCCGCGTGCGCCGCGAGGATGCGCTCGACGTTCTTCTTGGGCTGATAGCTAGAGACGTGCAGAAAGTAGGGTCGCGAGCCGGATTCGCGTTCTCCCTGCGGCCGGAACACGCCGTGATCGACCCCGTGATGGATCGCGCTCACGCGTTCCGGAGCGACGCCGAAAGCGCGCTCGACTTCACTCGCGCCATAACGCGAGACCGCGATGATCCTGGCGACGCGCGGGAGCAGGCGCCGCCACTCGCGCCGGCGTCGGAAGCGGGCGAGCGCCATCTGCGCGCGCTCGAGCGGGCGCGCCGCGATCTCCCTGAGAGGCAGCGAGAACGCGCGCAGCCCGTGCACGGTCACGACCGTGCAGACCTGCGCGCGCAGCAGTGCCGCCGGCACGCGACCCATTCCGAGCCCCGGGTCCCAGAGCAGATCGGCACCGGATCCGGGATCTCCGCGCGCACCTGCGGCGACGGGCTCGATCAGGGCGCCCTGCGACGTCAGCACCGCGCAGACCTGCTCGCGATAGTTTCGGAACGACAGCGGCTCCCGCTGCTGGCGCAGGACGCGAATCCTCATCAGCGCGCGCCGGCTGACGCGGTCTCAACGCACCAGCTCGGCAGCGGACGATCGAGCAGCGCCTCCAGACGCGTAACTTCGGGTCGGAAGCGCTCGCAGAGCCGCGCGCGCAGCGCGGGCGACAGCGGAGCCCGCGGCGCCTTGCGGCTATTGAGCCTGCGCAGCGCGCGCCGCAGCCGCAGACGCAGGCCCGGCGGAAGTGCGCGCGTGACGATCGCAGCCACCGGAGACGGCGGGCGCTTCAGGAACTCGGAGAATGCCGCACTCCGGACCTGCTGATTCGGATTCGCTCGCTCGAAATTCTCGCAGTGTGACGGATCTACGCCGAGAAACTCGAGCAGTGCGCGCAGCGCGGACTCCGGAGCTCTCTCGAGCTCGTCGAAGAGCACGACGTGCACGCGTTCGCGGCCGAAGACATCGAAATAGCGCTCGAGCTGCTCCGAAAAGGCTGCGACCTGCGAGTAGTAGAGGCGCTGCGGGAAGCGCAGCTGCGCCGGCAGCTGCAACCCGCGCTGGCGTGCGGGCTCGGCCGCGAGCGCGGCCTCCAGCTCGGGCAGCGTCTCGTCCCCGTTCCAGACCAGCTGCGAGTGATACGAGGGCAGCCAGTCCACGGGATCGCGCAGCGACACGAGAATGCGCGCATCGGGCCGGAACGCGCGGATCTCGCGCGCCGCCACGCGCGAGAATAGATGGAACACGGAGGAGTCGCCGATCCTGCGCGCGCCGGCCGCGCCTCGGAAGGCTTCGAGGTAGCGCTCTTCCGAGCGCCAGGGGTCATCGGCGCGCAGCAGATCGGTCGCGAAGTGATTCATCTCCTCCTTCGCAGAGACGAAGATCTCCGGGTGTCGAGCCAGATGCTGGTGCAGCGCCGTGGTTCCACACTTGGGCGCTCCTACCAGGAAGAAATCGGGCTTCGGCGACACCTGCGGCATCGGAGCCAGGGAGTCTATCGGCTCCTGGCGCTGGCCTCGCGCGCGACCTCGAGAAAGAGCGCTTCGTAGTCGCCGCAGACCGCAGCGGTGTCGAAGGTCTGCCGCGCGACCTGGCGGGCCGTCGCCCCCATCTCGGCTGCGCGCTGCGGAGCGGCGGCGAGGTCTCGCAGCGCCTTTGCCAAGGCCTCGGCATCTCCGACCGGACACAGGCGACCCGTCAGGCCGTCCTCGATCAGCTCCGCAGGGCCATAGGGGCAATCGGTCGAGACCACCGGCACGCCGCACAACATCGCTTCGATGACCGCATTCGGCAGGCCCTCGTGGTCGCTCGACAGCGCGAAGCAGTCTGCCGCGCGGAAGAACGGGTAGGGATTCTCGCGGAAGCCGAGCCAGCGCACGCGATCCCCGAGCGACAGCTCCGCTGCGAGCCTGCGCAGCGCCGCCTCCTCGGGCCCCGCGCCGAGCAGCCACAGCTCGACCGCTGCCGGGCAGAGCGCCAGCGCTCGCAGCAGCAGCGCCTGGTTCTTCTGCGGCACGAAGCGCCCCGCGTGGACCACGCAGAAGACGCCCGGGCGCCGCTCGATCGGAAGCGGCTCCGCTGCTCGAGCTTCGATGCGCGCGACGTCGACCGCATTCCGCAGCGTCTTCACGCGCTCCGCGGGCAGCGAGAGATACTCGACCATCGCGTGCGAGACCCCGTCGCAGCAGCCGAGCACGCGGTCTGCCCGGCGCAGCGCGACGCGCGCCCAGGACGCGAAGGGACCGCGCATCTCGCGGCGCGGGTCGTTGACCTGCCGGCAGGCCCAGCCGGGGCGCGGCTCGACTCGCGCCAGCGCCTGGCCCATCACGAGGTTCACGTAATGCAGCTGGCTGAAGATCACCTGCGGCCGCAGCGTCCGGATCAGCCGCCGGAGATCGCGCACGGTCCGGAACACGTGCCAGGGCCGGGTCTTCCGCAACATGTGGATCGGGAGATCCGGCGGCGGCGCATAGCTGAAGATCGGGCGCCAGAAGCAGAGCTGCGCGTCGAAGCGCGTGCGCGAGAGATGGCGCGCCAGGATCTCGAACTCGCGTTCCGCGCCTCCCCCCCGGAGATCGGAGATCGCGAGCAGGATGCGGATGCGATCTTCCACCTCAGGCCCGACCCGCGCGCGGCGACACCAGCTCCTGGTACAGCGCGAGATAGGCGTCGCGCTGGCGCTCGAGGCCGAAGCGCGCGGAGACCCGCGCACGCGCGGCGGCCGCGAAGCGCGCCCGGAGCTCCGGATCGCCGAGCAGCCGCAGACACGCCGCAGCCAGCGCCGGCGGGTCGTCCGGCGCGACCAGCAGACCGCTCACGTCCTCTTCGATCGCCTCCGGGTGTCCGGAAACGCGCGTCGCGACACAGGGCAAGCCGCAGGCCATCGCCTCGAGCACGACCATCGGAAGTCCCTCGTAGATCGACGGCACCACGAGCACTCCGGCCGCGCGGTAGAAGGGCGGGAGCTCTGCGGACGCGACCCGACCCTCGAAGCTCACCGCCGCCCCGAGCCCCAGCTCTTCGAAGTGGCGCAAGAGCTCCGGCGCGTCTTCGCGCGCGAGCCCGACGATTCGCAGCCGTGCTGCCGGTCGCGTCGCACGCACCCGGCGCAGGATCTCGGGCAGGGCGTGGACGCGCTTGCGCGCGCCGCCGGTTCCGACATACAGCAGGTCCACCGGCACGGGGCATGCCTCCGGCCGCTCGCGGGCCGGCACCGGAACCGCGTTGTAGACGACCCTCGCTCCCCGCGCCGACTCGCTGCCCAGCAGATCGCGAGCCGTGCTCGCCGAGATGAAGCAGACCCGATCGGCGAGGGCCCGCATCAGCGCGTCGGCGATGCGGTGCCAGCGGGCCGTGAAATGCCGATAGGCGAAGCCGGAGAGGCCGGTTGCGAAGCGGCGCCCGCAGAGCGAATAGGGCCGCCAGGCCTGCGCCATTCCCCGGTGGCCCACGTGATAGGTCACCAGCACCGGGATCCGAACGGAGCGCAGCCGCTGCGCGAGCAGCAACAGCAGCGCGTCGCCATGATGGCAGTGCAGGACATCGAATTCCCCCAGCGCCTGCAGCCGCAGGGGGAGGCCGAGCACGAATCCCAGCGCTCCGCTGGCGATCCGCTGCACGCGCGGATCCTGCGCCCCCCGCCCGCTGGTCCATACGACCGAAGTGTGGCCAGCCGCGAGCAACGAGCGATGCAGGTGCGCGACGACCTCGCCGACCCCGCCCATGCGTTCGGGCGGAAAATAGGCCACGACGTGCAGCACTCTCACGCGGGGCCCGCCGCCACGCGCCGCGCGAGGACGACGTGGTTGCAGGGGAAGAGCCGGCGCAGACCGAAGACGCGATCCACGAGCCCGAGCAGCCACACGAGCAGCAGCTGATCGAGCCAGAACGCCGCTGCGCGCAGCCCGGGAAACGCGCCTAGCGTCGTGAGCAGCGCGAGGGACAAGGGATGTCCGACGAAGGCCACGAGCCCCCCACTCGGGCGGATCTCGACGACCTCGAGGCCCTGCGCCTCGATCAGCACGCGCAGCCCCTCGGCCGTGAAGCGAAAATAGTCGTGAGGCAGCTCGTGGAGCATCGAGAGATGCGGCGCCGAGAGGATCAGCGCGCCGCCCGGCCGCAATACGCGCGCGATCTCCGAGAGCGCGGCGCCCGGCCGCGGCAGATGCTCGAGCACCTGCGTACACACGATCGTGTCGAATGAGGCCGAAGGGAGCTCGGGCATCTGCTGCAGGTCGGCGACGAGATCGACGCCCGGGCCGCGCGCCTCGACGTCGAGCGAGAGCACGGCCACGCCCCGCGATTCGAGCAGCGCCCGCCAGGGCGAACGCCCCGCGCCCGCGTCGAGACAGCGCCCGGACGCATGGGCGCGGATCAGCGCCAGCGTATCCGCATGCAGCAGACGGCTCTGCAGCGAGATGCGACCTTCGCGGCCGCGCGCGCCGAGCCAGGGCTCGAGCTCCGCGCGGCGGCGCCGCAGCGCGTCCCACATCAGGGGGCTCCCCCGCCCGACACCTCGCGGAAGACATCCGCATAGCGCTCCGCGACTCTCGCCCAGTCGTGGTCGCGCGCCGTCTCGAGCGCACGCGCGCGCACGCGCGACGGCTCTCTATCCTCGAGCGCCTCGAGGATGCAGTCCGCGAGCGCCACGGAATCCTGCTGGCGGCAGAGCCAGCCGTTCTCCCGGTGGCGGATCAGGTCCGGAATTCCGTCGACCGCGCTGGCCACGACGCGCTGGCCCGCGGCGAGGGCTTCGGCGACGACGGTGGGCATGCCCTCGGTCTCGCCGTGGCGGTCCACGATCGATGGCACCACCGCGAGCCGCGCGCCCCGCAGCAAGCCCACGATCTCCGCATGCTCGCGCCGACCCGCGAAAACGACATCGGCGTCGAGACCTAGCGAGCGCACCTCGTCGCGAAGCGCCGCCTCGAGCACCCCGTAGCCGACGAGGACCAGGCCGAGGCGCGGGTGATGCTCGCGCACGCGCGGCAGCGCGCGCAGCAGGAAGCTCACGCCCTTCTTCTCGGCGAAGCGCCCGACGAAGATCAGGTACTGCTGCGGCAGCGCCAGCTCCACCGGGACCTGCGCGGGCCCCTGCCAGAGCGCGAGCGAAGCCCCCATCGGCTCGAGGCGGGCGCCCGAGGGCTCGCCCAGCAGCCGGTCCAGGCTATCGCGCACGTGGCTTCCGACCGCGAGCACGGCATCGCTGCGCGCGACGACGAAGCGTGCGATCTGCGCGCCACCGGGCAGCGCTTCGAGCAGCTGTACGTCGCCCGCGTGCACGCTCAGCACGTGGCGGAAGCGAGGTCGGCTGCGCGCTGCCCCCCGAGCCAGCGCGGACGAGAGGCCCTGGGGCACCAGCCAGTGGCTGTTGACGAGCGGGTTCCCGAGCCGCGCCGCGAGCGCACGCGTAGCAAACACCTGGGCCCCGACGAGCAGCGGCGGCTGGATCCTCGCGAGCGCGGACGCGCGCAGGTTCTCGCGGATGCCGTGGCCATAGGCGAGGCGCTGGAGTCTCTCGGGCCAGAAATAGCGAAAGCGACGCACCTCGACGTCGCCCATGCGCTCGCCCTTCGGAGCCCCCGGCGCGTGCGGGACGAGAGCGGTCACGGACGCGTGGCGCGTCAGCGCCTGCGCGAGGTCCAGCACGAAGCGCGGCAGGCCATCTCCAATCCGGATCGGGAAGGTGCTCGCGCTGATCAGGATCTGCATGCGGAACGCGCGCGGAAGCCGGCCGCCTCGAGCGCCCGCGGGAGCGATCCGCAGCCTGCGCACTGCCTGTGCGCCGCGCAGCGCGCGGGGGCCGGAATCATCGCGCCGGATCGCCCGGCCCAGGATTTCTGGCTGCGCCGCGGCGCCCGTTCTCGAGTCCGGCTTCGGAGCGCTGTCGATACAAGAGCTCTTCCAGGTAGACGCGATGGCGATTCAACATGTCCCCCATCACGCCCATGTGGAGCAGCAGGATCGCGAAGCCGGCGAGGGCGCCTGCGACGACGCCGGCCCATTTGTGCGGCGAGAATTGGCCGCTCTCCAGGTAATGCGCCAGCAGAAACAGCGCCAGCAGCGAGGCCGGCAGCAGCAGCAGCATGGCCATGCCCCCGAAGAATCGCAACGGGTAGTAATCGCGGTAGCAGCGGAAGATGATGCTCGCGCTTCGGGCCGCATAACGCCATAGATTCGATGCGACGCGGCTCTCGCCGAACTCGCGCTCCCCGCGCACGCGCAGCGGCACCTCCGCGATGCGCATGCGCTTGAAGGCGAGATTCAGGAAGGTTTCCTGCGTGTAGGTGAAATGCCCGAGCAGGTGCAGCTGGAGCGCTGCCGCGCGGCTGTAGCAGCGCATCCCGCAGGAGACGTCATGGAAGCGCTGACCGGCCAGGCGGGAGATCAGGCGGCTCATCATCCGGTTGCCCCAGCGCTTGATGCGGGGCATCTCGGGCGCGAGCGACGCATCGGCGAAGCGCGAGGCGCTCGCGAAGTCGGCCTCTCCGGCGAGGACGGGCTGGACCAGACGCGGGATGTCCTCGGGATCGAACTGGCCGTCCGCATCGATGCTGACGATCAAGTCCGCGCCGAGGTCGATGCCGTGAGAGAGGCCGGTGTGGAAGGCCGCACCCACGCCGCGCGGAGCGGCATGCCGCAGCACGCGCGCTCCGGCTGCCTCGGCGCACTTCGCGGTCGCGTCGCTGCTGCCGTCATCGACGACCACGATCTCGATCTGGCCTATCCCCTCGATCTGGCGCGGGATCCCGGCGACCACCCGGCCGACCGTCGACTCCTCGTTCAGGGCCGGAACCGTGACGAGCAGCAGGAGCCCCTCGGCGAGGCTCGCGGGCGCCGGAACCGGGGCGGCGCCGCGGGGTCTGAGAAGAAATGCGTCGCGCGGCATCACGGGCCCATCCAGTCTATCGGATCGGAGCGGCCGGGCCGGAACCGCGCCGAACCCAGAGCTCGTGATCCTCCGCCGCGCGCCTGCGCTCGAATCCGCGTTCTGCGAGCAGCAGCCTCAGCTGCGCCGCCGCCGAGCTCTCGCGCAGGAGTGCGGCCCGGACCCCGAAGCGGTCCAGGCCCTCGGCGAAGACGGCGAAGGCATCGGTCTGGATCTGCTCGCCTGCCACGAGTCGGGTCATCACGCGCCGCGGGCGCACGGCATCCCGCCCGAGTCGGTCGATGAACTTGCGCAGGTAGGACTCCCGCACGACCAGCGGGCGAGCGGGGTGATGGAAGGTCGGGACCCAGAGCGAGACGTACTCGGGCGCGACGACGACGCCTTCCGGCCCCGCGACCTCACACAGCGCGGCGGCCCACTCGTAGTCGGAGATCGCCCCGGCCTGCGGCACCTTGAGGCTCGGCCAACCGAGCGTGACGCTGCCGCGGACCTCTCGCGGCAGATTTCGAGGCGAGAACACCGAGTAGCTCGGGACCGCCACGCAGAATGCGCCGAGGGCGAGCGCAGCGGCGACCCGCGGCCAGGCGCGCGCCGGAAGTCGCAGCGGCGCGGACAACACGAGCGCGAGGAAGACCGGAACCGGCAGGCACCACAGCACGCGCCAGTACGAGGGCCCGGTAAGCCACCGCGCCAGCTCGCGCTCGAAGTACGGGTTCAGCAGCGTGCCCCACACCACCAGCGGCACGGCGATCGCAAAGCGCCGCGCGGGCTCGCGCGCGCAGAAGCTCCAGGAGGAAGCCAGCGCCGCGAGACTCGCGGCGAAGAGCGCGCCGCCCCCGAAGACGCTGCGCAGCGCGTCCGCCAGCTGCATGCCAGGCGCCCAGGCCTTGGCGACCGCACGCAGCTGCGCTCTCTGCAGCATCGGATCGTGCTGCGCGATGTCGCCCTGCATCAGCCACCAGCCCGCAATCAGCACGTACGCGGACGCGAGCGCGCCCGCGGCGAGGACGCGGAGCCCGCGCCAGTCTGCGCGCAGCCCGCTCGCCAGCGCCAGCAGGGCGGCCGCGGGCCCTTCCCATACCGCCGAGGCGCTCGCCCCGACAGCTGCGATCTGTGCGGCCGCGAGCCCGAGCCCCCGGGCCAGCGTCGGCAGGCGCGCGAACTCGAGCGCGCGCGTGTAGATGACCGGAAGCCACACGAACAAGTAGATCGACTTCCCCTGCCAGATCCGCGGGAATGCGAAGTTTCCGTACCAGCGGTGGGTGTCGGCCGTGAAGAGCAGCACCGCGACGAATGCGGTGGTCGTGAAGAGCCAGCGGCCCGGCACCAGCCGGCGGAATAACGCGGCCCAGGCGAGTGGAACCAGTGCCGCGAACAGCGCCGTCGCGCCCAGATGCAACACGCGGATCGCCGGAATCCCACTTCCCCACGAGACGGCGCCGACCGCGAGCTCGTAGCTGTGCAGCCGGTAGATCGGCTGGTGCAGCGGCAGGCCCGGAATGCCGTGCAGCGTGTCCGACTGCAGCACCGGCGCGTCCGGCCGATCCGCGGCCGAAACCGCGACGTTCAGATAGAACGAATCGTCGGCGTCGGGGCGATGCAGGACGAGGGCCACGAGCGCGCAGCCGACGGCCAGCGCGACGAGCGCGAGCGCTCGCGAGCTTCCGCCTCGCGGCGTCCCGGCCGCGACCGGCGCCTCGCGCAGCTCGAAGAGCAGCGCCGCCAGCGCGAGGACAGCCAGGATCGACCCCCACAAGAGGACTGGGCTGCGGTGCAGCGGGAGGGCCAGGGCTGCAGCCGCACCGGCGGCGCCGAGCAGCGCGACGATGCCGCGACGTGCCGGCCGCGCGGGGGCGGGGCCCTGGGAATCCGAGATCGCCGGCGTGTGCAGCCAGCGGGATTTGATCCTCGAGCGCCTGCAAGAGATCCTCGCCGCCACTGCGATCGCCGCGACCAGCCAGAACAGCTGGACCAGCTCGCGCAGGCTGCCGCCGCCGGCGACCGCGGCGTGACTACAGAGCGTCCACAGCGCGAAGGCGCTGGTGGCCGCCGCGAGCAGCGACTGCGTCCCGTCGCGCTGCCCGGCCTGCGCCGCCGGACGCGCTGCGGATGCGACGCGCAGCGGGGACGCCTCGTTAGAGCGGCAGCATGCGGGCGACGCGTTCCCGGTGCATGCGAGCGTCCCCGAGCCAGCATTCGTCGCTAGTCGCGCGCTTGAGGTGCAGGTGGCAGTCGTAGTCCCAGGTGAAGCCGACGCCGCCGTGGATCTGGAGGTTCTCCCGCGCGCAGCGCTGATAGGCGTCGCCCGCGTGGGCCTTCGCCATCGCGGCGAGCAGCGCAGCATCCGGATCGAGCGCGTCCTGCGCCCACGCCGCGTGATGGACGAGCGCGCGAGCGGACTCCACCTCGAATAGCATGTTTGCGCATTTGTGTTTGATCGCCTGATTCACGCCGATCGGGCGATCGAACTGGATGCGGTTGCAGGCATGCTGGACGGAAGCGTCGAGGCAGCTCTGGGCTCCGCCCACCATCTCCGCGGCGATCCAGACCAGCGCGCGGTCGAGGAAGCTGCGGATCTGCTGCCAGGCCTGGGCCCGCCCCCCGACCAGGGCCTGGGCCGGAAGCTCGACGTCGTCGAGCTCTACCGCGTAGAGGCGCCGCAGGCGATCCATCGCGGGCTGCTCCGTGATCCGCACGCCGCGAGTGCCGCGCGGCACCAGGAACAGCGCCAGCCCGCGCTCGGCCTCCTCGGTAGCCGGCTCGGTGCGCGCGACGACGATCAGCAGATCCGCGCGCCCGGCGTCGGGCACGAAGAGCTTGCGACCTCGCAGCCGAACCCCGGAGCCGGCCGACAGCGCGAGCGCGTGCAGATCCGTCGGCTCGCTGCCCGCGGCATCCTCCGCGATCGCGAAGGTCGCTCGCGCATCCCCGGCCGCGAGCTGCGGCAGCCAGGCCCTGCGCTGCTCCTCGGTGCCGAGACACACCAACGCATCGGCTGCCAGCGCGGTGGGAAGGAAGGGCACGGGGGCGAGCACCCGCCCCAGCTCTTCGAGCACGACCACGACCTCGAAGCTGCCGAGCCCGGCGCCGCCAAACGCCTCGGGGATCGCGAGGCCGGGCCAGCCGAGACGCGCGATCTCGCCCCAGAGCTCGGAGCACTCCGGGGCGTCTCCATCCAGCACGGCGCGCACGCGCTCGCGCGTGACGCGCTGCTGGAGGAAATCTCGAGCCGTCTTCTGGAGCAGCTCTTGCGCCTCGTCGAGGCCAAAGTCCAAGGCGCTGGTGCCCTCCCCGCCTGCCGGTCGCTGCCGGCGGCAATGCATGCGGCGCGCGAGGCTATCAGAGGGCCGTCGAGAGGGTCAAACCGCGCAGCCGGTCCGGACGCGGTCCGCGCGCAGGGCTGCGTGATACGCTGGGGCGGCTCCATGGCTCGCTACCGCTCCGCCTGGCTTGCGAGCGCCCTGACCGCAGCAGCGCTCGCGCTGCGGGCGCTCTACCTCGCGAACTTCGAGATCGAGAGCCCGTTCCGCAGCGACGCCGCCGACTACGCCCGCTACGCGCAGAACCTGCTCCAGCACAGCACCTATTCGCGGAGCGATCCGAGCGAGCCGACGCCGATCCCCGACGCCTTCCGCCCGCCGGGATACCCGCTATTCCTGGCCGCCTGCTTCCGGCTCTTCGGAGGCGAGGCCGCGGTCGGGGGGATCTATGCGCTGCAGGCGCTGCTCTCGGCGGCCCTCGTCCCGCTGACGCTCGCGCTCGGGCGCAGCTTCCTGCCGCGCTGGGCCGCGTGGCTCGCCGCAGGGCTGGTAGCGCTCTCGCCCCACCTGATCAGCTTCACGGGCTACCTCCTCACCGAAGTGCTGTTCGCAGCGCTGCTGCTCGCGGGCCTGGCCCTGTACCAGCTCGCACTGAGCACACGGCGGCCGGGGCCGCTCTTCGCGGCCGGCGCGCTCTTCGGCGCCAGCGCGCTGGTGAACAGCGCGGCCACGCCGATCGCGCTGCTCGCGGCCGCCGCCCTGCTCTCTCCGCGACGCGGCAGCGAGGGCTGCCTGCGCGCCTGGCTCCGCCACCCCGATCGCAAGGCCGTCGCAGCACTGCTGCTCGGGGCCGCAGTGCTACCCGGGCTGTGGACGCTCCGAAATGCGGGCCTGCCGCCCGAGAGCCGGCGCGGCAGCGATCGCCTGCTCGCGACGGCGATCCACGGCTCCTACCCGGGATTCGTCCACCGCGATCCGCGCCTGCGCTACTACGCCTATCGCGAGGATCCCCGCTTCCGCGAGATGCTCCGCTCCTATTCCGATTTCGCTCGCGTCCTCGGCGAGCGGATTCGCGAGCGGCCGCTGCGCTATCTGCAGTGGTACCTCGCCGAGAAGCCGATCACGCTGTGGACCTGGGACATGCTCCAGGGAGTCGAGGACGTGTACGTGTATCCGCTCGCGCGCTACGGATTCGCCGAGGTCCCCCTGCTGAACGGCATCCGCATCGCGATGAAGGGGCTGCATCCCCTGATCCTGGCGGTGGCGATGCTCGGAATCCCGCTCTTCGCGTCGCGGCCGCGCGCGCTGCGCGAAGATCCGGTGCAGGGTCCGATGCCGCGCCTGCTGTTGCTGATCTTCGCCTACTGGACCGCGCTCTACAGCCTGACCGCACCGTGGCCGCGCTATGCGGTTCCGCTGCGGCCAGAGCTCTACCTCTGGGTCGCCTTCGCGCTCGGCCGGGCGACGACATTCCTCGGCGCGCGGCGATCCGCGCGGGCCTGCCCCTCGCCGTGAAGCCGCGCTGGTGGCTCTTCGCCCTGCTGGCGGCCCTCGGACTCGCGCTGCGCCTGCTCGGAATCGCGTGGGGCCTGCCCGACCAGATTGCCCCGGGCGAGCCGCCGATGCATCCCGACGAGTTCGTTCCCTACGTCGAGTCGGCCCGGATCTTCAGCGATCCGCGGGGCACCACCTTCATCTGGGGCGGCGGCTTCTACATGCGCCTGTGCTGGCTCGCGCGCGCGCTGGCAGAAGCTCTCGCAGCCGCCACCGGCGGCGCCGCAGATCCGACGCTGCCCGGGCTGGGGCCGGCGCACTCGAGCTATGCCCTCACGCTTCTGATCCTGCGCTGCCTGAACCTCGGATTCGCGATATTCGCGGCGGGCTGCGCGAGCTTCGTCGCCCGGGAGCTCGGCGGAGCCGCCGCCGGCGCGGCCGCATTCGCGCTCTCGCTCTTCTTCCCGGGACCCGTCCTCGACGCCCACTTTGCACGTCCGGATGTGCTGATCTCGGCGGCGAGCGCCGCGTGTCTCGCGCTCTGCGTGCACGCCTCGCGCTCTGGGCGGCTGCGGGCGCTCTGGGCGGCCGGCATCGCCTGCGGCGCGGCCACGGCCACGATGCTCTCCGGCACGATCGGCCTCGCACCGCTCGCGTGGACTGCGATCGCGCTCGCAACTCGCAGCGAGCCGGGCCCGCGCTCGCGCTGCCACACGCTGCTGCGGACAGCCGGTTGCGCGGCATTCGGGCTCGCGACCGGCTACCTCGCCTGCAACACGGAGGCGCTGCTGCATCCGCGGGCGTTCCGCGCGGGGCTCGAGATCGCGTTCTCTTCGCATCAGGGGGGAAGCTGGTCGTTCCCGACGCGGCTGCTGAGCTACGTGCCGCTCTACGCGTTCGGAGTGCCTGCTGCCCTGTTCGCAGTCGTCGGCACGCTGTGGCTCGCGCTGCGCGGCCCGATCGGATCCTCGGCCCTGCTGGCGCAGCTCGGCTTCGGGATCCTGCTGCTCGGCCGAGTGGGCTTCGACATGATGCGCCACCTCGAGTTCCTGGCAGTGCCCGCAGCCGTCCTCGCGGCGCTCGGAGTCACGCAGCTCGCTAAATGGGGAGCGCAGGCGCTTCGCGTCCCGGAG
>CAYTJA010000280.1:0-9272 GCA_964437835.1 uncultured Spirochaetales bacterium | reverse complement strand
GCGAAGCCGCCGCTGCGCGCGAGCCACGCGGCGAGGCGCGCGCGGGCCTCGGCGTATTCAGGGCTCTCGGCGCGGTTCTGCTGCTCGAGCGGATCCTGCTCGAAGTCGTAGAGCTCGATCTCGTGCAGCGGACGCCCATCGGGGGCGCGCCCGCGCCACTCGCTGTAGCGGTAGCGGTGGGTGCGCAGCGAGCGGCCCAGCACCGAATCGACCGCGCACTCGCTGCGCGCGGCGCGGCGATGGGCCTCTGCCGGGTCTTCGCAGAGCGCGCGCAGGCTCTTGCCGTCGAAGGGCTGCGCGGTCTCGACCTGCCACCAATCGCAGAGCGTCGGAACGAGGTCGGCGAGTTCGACGAAAGATTCGCGGCAGACGCTGCCGTTGCCCGCCGCACCCGGCACGCGGATCAGCAACGGCACGCGCGTCGACTGCTCGAAGAGCGTGCGTTTGCTCCAGATGCCGTGCTGGCCGAGGTGGAAGCCGTGATCCGCGAGCAGGATCACGATCGTGTTCTGGGCGAGGCCGCTCGCATCGAGTGCGCCGAGCACGCGGCCGATCTGGGCGTCGACGAAGGAGAGGCAGGCGTAGTACGCGCGCAGCACCTCGCGCACGCGCTCGGGAGTCGGCTCGAGCGCTCGGAAGATGTCGAGATGGCCGCCGAAGCGTTTCGCGACCGCTGGGATGCCGTGGTCCTGCTCCGCCGGAGCCTCGGGCAGAGGAATTGCGGCCGGATCGTAGAGGTCGAGAAACTCGCGCGGGCAGCGCAGCGGCACATGGGGCCGCGCGAAGCCGAGCGCGAGGAAGAAGCGCTCGCGCCGCTGCGCGAGTGCTTCGAGCAGCTCCACCGCGCGGCGCGCGATCCGCGCGTCGGTTTCCTGTTCGGTGCGCAGGCCCGAATCGCCGACGACGTCCGCTTGCAGCTGGCGGAAATGGCGCAGTGCCGTGCGCGCCTGTTTCGAGCCTGGGGCCTCGCGCGCGGCGCTCTCAGCCAGAGCCTCGCGGCGCAGCAGCTCCGCCGCGAGCGCGCGGTCGCTCGAGACGCGGAAGTCCGTGCGGCGCTGCTCCTCTTCGCCGGAGTGCTCGTACGGGATCGACTCGAAGGCCGCGAGATGCGGACCCGCGGTCTCGGGCGAGTGAAAGATCTTTCCGATCGCGTAGCGCCGGCTGCCCGAGGGCTCGAGCAGCTTCGGGAGCGCCTGTACGCCGCTCGGCAGCGCGAGCGCGTCGCCGTTGTAGTAGATGCCGGTCGCGCTCGAACGCATCCCGGTCAGAAACGACGCGCGCGAAGGGTTGCAGACGCTGGCCTGGCAGTAGGCGCGCTCGAAGCGCAGGCCGCTCGCGGCGAGCGCGTCGATCGCGGGCGTCTTCGCGATCGGATTGCCGTAGCAGCCGAGCGAGCTCGCTGTCGTGTCCTCGATCACGACGAAGAGAACGTTCATCGCGGCGGGGTCGGCAGTCGCCGCGCGCCGGTCGCCGCAAGCGGCCAAAGGCGCGAGCAGGCCTGCGGCGGAAGCCTGCAGCAGCTCGCGACGGCTAAGCGGCACCGGTGGGTCTCGAAGCCCTGGCTAGCGTTTCGGAGCCGCCGCGTAGCGATTCGGCGGCGCGCCTTCGAAGTGCTCGAGCTGATCCGAGATCGTGTACCAGGGGCTCTTCGATCCGGTCCACACATGCGCGATCGCGCGAGTGCCGGGATCGCCATCGAGGCTACCGAGCCGCAGGCGCCGGAGTTCCGGCCAGGCGTCGATGCGGCAGAAGATCGGCGATCCGCAGCGCGAGCAGAACGCGCGATGCTGCCCCGGCGAGGACTCGAACTCGCGAACCAGCTCCGCGCCGGAGCGGATCTGGAACTCGGAGCTGCGCACGGACGCATTCGCCGCGAATGCAGAGCCCGAAGCTCGACGGCACTGGGAGCAATGGCAGTAGACGGCTGGCCCGAGTGCTCCCGCGACCTCGAATCGCACGCCCCCGCACAGGCATCGGCCGGTGATCACGGCGCGCAGCCTACCGGACGCGCGCCGCGGGTGGCAACGCCGCAGCGCTGCCGCTGTATCCTCGCGCGCTCCGTTCCGGGAGCGCGCGTGCAACAGCGGGGAAAAGAGCTATCGGCCGGGGTCGCCTACGCGATGGTGGCCTACGGCCTGTGGGGTGCGTTTCCGATCTACTGGAGGTGGATCGGCGCGGTGCCGGCGCGCGAGGTGATCGCGCCGCGCATCGTCTGGACGGCGGTCGTGATGCTCGGGCTGATCGCGGTCTCGCGCCGCGCGGGCGAGCTGCGCGCTGGGGGCTTCGGGCGCCAGCGCTGGTTCGCCACAGCCGCTGGCGCGACCACGCTCGCGATCAACTGGCTCGTGTTCATCTACGCGATCGAGATTCGGCGCATCGTCGACACCAGCCTCGGCTACTACATCAACCCGCTCGTCGCGGTGCTGCTCGGCCTCGCGGTGCTCGGCGAGCGCCTATCGCGGCTGCAGGGGATCGCGGTCGGCATTGCGGCGGTCGGTGTGGCCTATCTGACCCTCGCGACAGGCTCGCTGCCGTGGATCTCTGCCGTGCTCGCGGTGTCCTTCGCGCTCTACGGGCTCGTGCACAAGCTCGCGCCGCAACCTCCGCTCGGCGGCCTCGGCTCGGAGATGCTGCTGCTCTCGCCGCTCGCGATCGGGTGGTGGCTGTGGCTCTCGGCGCGCGGCGAGGCCGTGCTGCGCGATTCGACTGCGGGCCTGCAGGGAGCGGTCGCGCTCTCGGGCGTCGTGACCGCGATTCCGCTGCTCTACTTCCATGCGGCGGCGAAGCGCCTGCCCTTCGTCGCGGTCGGGATGCTCCAGTTCATTTCGCCGACGCTCACACTGATCCTCGCGGTCGCGTTCTACGGCGAGCCCTTCACGCGCGCGCACGCGTGGAGCTTCGGCTGCGTCTGGCTGGGCCTGGCACTCTTCTGCTGGGATGCGCTGCGCCGCACGCCGCGCGCCTAGGAGAGTTGCGCCCATCTCGCCGCCCCGCGGCTATGCTGCGCAGATGCCCGAGAGCTACGTCGAGGTCCGCGACGAGCCGCGCCACAGGCGCCGCTTCGAGAACGCCTGGGCGCGCGTCTACGACGTGCTGGTTCCGCCCGGAGACCGCACGCTGTTCCACCGACATACCGAGGACACGCTCTACGTGTCGATCCTCGCCGCACGCGTTTCCGACCAGACTTTCGGCTCCGAGGAGACGCGCACGGGCGAAATTCCGGCCGGGATCTGCGTCTGCCGTCCGCACCGCGCAGAGCCGCTGATCCACCGCGTCGGGAACGCGGGCGCGGGCGACATGCGCATGATCGGTGCCGAGCTCCTGGCGTCGCCACCCCTGCGCGCGGAGAAGGCGCTCGAGGCGCCCGGTCACGTGCTCGCCTGGGAGA
Source organism: uncultured Spirochaetales bacterium (assembly GCA_964437835.1). Taxonomy (GTDB): domain Bacteria; phylum Myxococcota_A; class UBA9160; order UBA9160; family SMWR01; genus CAYTJA01. Next base: position 5,884 of record CAYTJA010000280.1, on the reverse strand, counting down.
CGCCGCGCCTGCGCGCCTATCAGCTCGTACTCGCCGCCGCTTCGAGCCTGCCCGAAATCGAGTACGGCTTCTCGGGGCTCTGCGTTGCGCTGACGCCCGGCTGCCTGCAGCTAGGCGGCGCCGGCAGCACCTCGCGCAGCCTGGCGCTGGCGGCCGGCGACCTGCTCTGGCACGAGGGCCCGCTGCGCTTCGAGCTCGCGAACGCCGGGGAGGACGGCTTCGCCGCGATCGTGGCCGAGTGGCGATGAGGCCCGCGCGCCGCGAGCTCGCCTCGCTCGTGGCCGCGGGCGCGGCGCTGCTGCTGGGCGCGCTGCTGCTCGTCGCGCCGGCGCTGTCGTCCGGCCCGCTGCTCCACCGCTCGCTGTGCCGCGCCGCAGACGCGCGCCTCGACGCGAGCCTCGCGCGCAACGCGACCTCCTTCGCGGCGCTCTCGGGGCTGAAGGGCATGCTCGCGGTGATCGAGGGCAGCAGCGTCGGCGTCGGCTTCCAGCTCGAGCTCGGCGATCTGGTGCAGCCGGCTTACGACTATCTCGATCTCGTCTGGCGCGCGTTCCTCGCGGCGCTCGCGCTGCTCGGTTTCTTCGAGCTGCTCTTCGAGACAGGCATTCTCGAGCTCGGGCTCGCGGTGCTGGGCGGCGGCGCACTGCTGTGGGGTGCTGGTCGTCTCTCGGGACGCCGCAGCTCCGGACGACTTCCCGGCGCGCTGTGTCTCGCGGGCCGGCGGCTCGCGCTGCTCGGCTTCTCGGCCGCCTACGGCCTGCCACTTGCGTTGCTCGTGAGCCAGCTCGTCTCGGTGCGCTACCTCGAGCCGCTGCGCGTGAAGAGCGCGGCCGAGATCGAGAGCGCGGGCGCGCCGCTCGAGGACGCCGGTGCGCGCCTGCGCGCGCTGCGGGAGCGCCTGTCGATCCTCGCGCCGGGCCGCAGCCTCGACGAGGTCGCGGGCGAGGCACGCGCGATCATCGCGCAGGCATCGGAGGTCGTGTTCGCGCGCGCGCGAGCGTTTGCGCTGAGCGTGCTGATCCTGGGCGTCGAGCTGCTGCTGTTGCCCTTCGCCTCGGCGTGGCTGCTGCTCGCGGGGCTGCGCGCCGCTGCGCGCGCGCCTGCACGCGCTGCGCCTGTGTCCGGAACCTGAACTATCGCAGGGAGGAAACCCATGGAGATGAACGGGATCGCCCACATCCAGCTCAGCGTGAACGACATCGCGCGCGGACTGCCCTTCTGGGAGAAGCTCTGCCATTTCTTCGAGATGAAGACGCTGCTCAAGAGCGAGCAGATGGTCTACTGCATCGGCAGTCGCACCGGCGTGCTGGTGCGCCACACGACTCCCCTGCACCGTGAGACGCGCTTCGATCAAGACCGCGCGGGCCTGCACCATGTGTGCTTTCGCGCGCGGGAGCGCGCACACGTCGACGAGGTGCACCGCTTCGCAGTCTCCGAGCTCGCAGCCCGGATCGTGCACGCGCCCGAGGAAGGAGCCTGGGCGCCGGGCTACTACTCGGTGCTCTTCGAGGATCCGGATGGGATCCGCATCGAGGTGAACCACGTCCCGGGACGCGGCCACCTCGAGACGCCGCGCTGAACTCTGCTAGCTCCCAGGCTCGTTTGTGATGCGCTTCGCGAGCTCGAGGATCGCGGCGCTGCGCTCCTCGGCCGCGCGCGGCGAGGGGTCGTAGAGCGAGAGAATCAAGTTTGCGTCGAAGGCGAGTATCAGCCCGACCGCGAGCAGGCGCGCTTCGCGGCCCTCGGGTACGAGCTCCGAGACCGTCTGAGTGATCGCTCCCGCGAAGCGTTGATTCAGATCGAAGAGCGTCGTCACGACCGTCTCGCGCTGGAGCGGGGAGTCGACGGCCCAGCGCACGAAGGCCGCGATTTCGGCGCGGTGCTCGCGCGTGAACTGCTCCGACGCCGCGAGCTGCTCCTCGAGGCGCTTGCGCGGCGGCAGCTCCTCGAGGCCGCGCTCGAGCGACTCGCGAAACGGCGCGCACATGCGCGTGAAGGCCTCGCGGAACAAGCTCGCCTTGTCGCTGAAGTGCCAGAACACGGTCGCGCGGCCGACGCCGGCGCGCTCGGCGACTTCGGGCATCGTCGTGCCCTCGTAGCCGCGTTCGATGAAGAGCTCGGTTGCGGCGGCGAGGATGCGCGCCTGGGTCGCGGCCTTGCCGGAGGCCGGCGGCTTCGAGCTGGAATGCGGAGCGGCCTTCTGCATCGCGGATGCCTCGCAGCGGGGGATGGCTCCTCCCCACTCTACCGCGAAGCGTGGCCGCGCGGCCCGCGTCGTTCCCGCGCTGCGGCGCGCCGACGCCGAGTGCGCGGCGCGCGCGCTCCGCGTTCGAGCAGGACCTGGCCCTGCGAGTACGGCCTGGGTCTGGCGCGCTCCGAGATCGCCCCATAGCTTCCGCGAGCCGCGGAACGCCTCCCGAGCCATCCGCGCGAGGGGGCCATGGCCAGCGGCACGTCGCTTCGGGATCGCATCGAGCAGGGATTCGAGCGCTTCGGGCGCCGGATCGCGCGGCACCCGGCTGTCGCGATCGCGCTCTGCGCATTCCTCGGCCTCGGCCTCGCATCCTACGCGCCGCTGCTCGAAGTCGACACCTCGACCGAAAACCTGCTCGCGCCCGATGACCCCACCCGGCAGCGCTATCAGGCCTTCCGCGAGCAGTTCGGGCGCGACGAGCTGATCCTCGTGGGCATCGCTGGAGCGCGCGTGTTCGAGCGCGGCTTCCTCGAAAAGCTACGGATGCTGCACGCGGACCTCGAGCGCGAGGTGCCGCGTCTGGTCGAGATCACGAGCCTCGTGAACGCGCGCGACGTGCACGGCGTCGGCGACGAGCTGCGCGTCGACGAGCTGCTCGAGAGCCTGCCCGACTCCGACGCCGAGCTCGCGGCGCTCGAGGCGCGCGTGCTCGCGAGCCCGACCTATCGCGATCTCTTCGTGTCTCGCGACGGCAGCTTCTCTGCGATCGTGATCGAGACCGAAGCCTACACGCGCGCGGCCGAAGACGAGCTCGCCGGCTTCGCCGATGCGCCCTCGGAACGCGCGCCGGGCGCGGCGCCGCAGCGCCATTACTTGAGCGGCGAGGAGAACCGCGAGATCGTCGACGCGGTCGCTGCGGTCGTGGCGCGGCACCAGGCGCCCGGATTCGAGATCTCCGCCGGCGGCACGCCCCTGATGATCGAGCAGATCTCGAAGCTGATGCAGCGCGACATGCGCAACTTCGTGTTGTTCTCGATCGCGATCATGTCGGTGCTGCTCTACGCGCTCTTCGGCACGCTGGCGGGAGTCGCGTTGCCGATCCTCGTGGTGCTGCTGTCCCTCGCCGCGCTGCTCGGTTCGATGGTGCTGCTCGGGCAGAAGATCGCGCCGCCGACGCAGATCCTGCCGACCTTCCAGCTCACGGTCGGGGTGGCGTATCCGGTCCACTTCCTGACGATCTTCTTCCGGGAGCTGCGGGCCGGTTCGAACCGCGAGGACGCCGTCGTGCACGCGCTCGGGCATTCCGGACTCCCGATCGTGATGACCGCGCTCACGACGATGGGCGGCATGGCCTCCTTCGTGACCGCGGCACTGCACCCGATCGCGCTGCTGGGTTACCTGGTGCCCTTCGGTGTGCTGCTCGCGCTGCTCTTCAGCCTGGTGCTGTTGCCGGCGCTGGTGATGGTGATCCCGCTGCGCGTGATCGGCAGCGACCGCAGCGAAGCGGGCGGTGCGCCGATCGATCGCTTCTTGCTCGGCTGCGGGCGCCTGTCGCTGCGGTACCCGGTGCCTCTGATCGGCACGACGATTGCGCTGTCGCTGCTCTGCGCCGCTGCAGCGTTCACGCTGCACTTTTCCCACGATCCGATCGACGACTGGCTGCCCGAGGACGATCCCCTGCGCGTGGCGACTCACGTCCTGAACGAGCGCATGGGCGGCGTCACGAGCGTGGACATCCTGGTGCAGACCGGCCGCGAGAACGGCCTGCACGAACCCGCAGTGCTCGACGGCATCGACCGGCTGCGCGCCTGGGCGGAGAGCTACCGCGATCCGCTGGTCTCGGTCACGCGCGCGACCTCGCTCGTCGACGTGGTCAAGGAGACACACCGCGCGCTGAACGAGAACCGCGACGACCACTACGCGATCCCACGGGATCGGCAGCTCGTCGCACAGGAGCTGCTGCTCTTCGAGAACTCGGGCGCCGACGACCTCGAGCGCATCGTGAACCCGACCTTCAGCACCGCGCGCGTCACGCTGCGAATGCCCTGGGGCGACGCGGTCGAGTTCTACCGCTTCGTGAGCGAGCTCGAGCGCCGCGTGCCGGAGCTGATCGGCCCCGGCGCCACCACGGTGATCACGGGCCTCGTCAGCATGATGAGCCGCACGCTCGTCGCGGTGATGCAGAGCATGGCGTGGAGCTACCTGACGTCGCTGCTGATCGTGACGGGGCTGATGGTGCTGATGATGGGCAACCTGCGCGGTGGCCTCGTCAGCATGATTCCGAATCTGGCTCCGATCCTCGCGATGCACGGGCTGATGGTCGCGATGCGCGTGCCGCTCGACGGCTTCACGCTGATGGCCGGATCGACCGCGCTGGGCCTCGCCGTAGACGACACGATCCACTTCATCCACGTGTTCCGCCGCGAATACGAGGAGGGCGGGGACGCCGAGGCGGCGATCCGCCGCACGCTCGTCTCGACGGGCCGCGCGAATCTCTTCAGCTGCGTCGTGCTGACGAGCGGATTCTTCGTGTTCCTGCTCTCGTCGATGCAGAACCTCGTGAGCTTCGGGATCCTCGTGGGCGCGACCTTCCTGCTCGCGCTCGGGATCGAGCTGCTGGTGACGCCGGCGCTGCTGGTGATGACGGCCGTCGGCGCGAAGACGGCGGCCGCGCGCCGCGAGGCCGTGGCTTAGCCGTTAGCGGAACCGGCTCCGCCAGTGGTGCCGCAGCGCCAAGCCGATGCTGAGCGCCGCCGCCGCGAGTGCCGGGATGCGGACCCACTCGTGCAGCGGGCGGCCCGCGAGTGCGGCCTCCGGCGCGAAGACTCGCAGCGCGTAGCAGAGCGTCAGCAACGCGAAGGTCAGCGTCGTCGCGGCGAAACGGCGCTCGCCGGTCGCGCGCCAGCGCCAGGCGAAGAAGGGCGCGTGCGTCGCGAACACGCAGAGCAGCAGCGCGGGAGGGAATGTGGGCACGGCGCAGGAAAGAGTAGGATGCCGCGGCCGCGCGCACGAGGCGCGCGGAGTGAGGAGGGATCGGATGCGCGCGCTTGGATGGCTGGCGGCGCTGGCCACGTTCGCGCTGGGCTGTGCGACGGCACCCTGTGTCGAGAGCTGTCCGGTGGAGCGCGAGGTTGCGAGCGCGAGCGAGCCGCTGCCGGCCGCGTTCGCGGCCTTCGACGCGAACCGCGACGGGGTGGTCCAACTCAGCGAGGTCCCGGAGCCGGTGCAGCCCTTCTACGCGGCGGCCGACGCCGATCGCGATCGCGTGCTCCAGCTCTCCGAGTTCCGCGCGTTCCTCGACGACCCGGGAGGCGCGGGCCGCACTCCGCTGCCAGCGAACGTCGAGCTGCGCGAAGGCATCCCCTACGCCGCGAGCGGGAATCCGCGCCAGCAAGTCGACGTCTACCTGCCGCTCAAACGCGCGCTGCCGGGTCCGTTGCCCGTGATCGCGTACGTGCACGGCGGCGCCTGGAGCATGGGCAGCCGCGTGATGGCGCGGCCGGATGTCTCCCCTCACGTCGCGACGGGGCGTTATGCGTCCGTTTCGATCGGCTACCGGCTCTCGGGCGAGGCGCGCTGGCCGGCGCAGATCCACGACGCGAAGGCCGGGTTGCGCTGGATCCGCGCTCACGCCGAGGAATACGGCTTCGATCCGGAACGGATCTGCGCAATGGGCTCATCGGCGGGTGG
>CAYTJA010000279.1:0-4303 GCA_964437835.1 uncultured Spirochaetales bacterium | reverse complement strand
CGCGCTCGCGGTGCCGCGCGAGCGCCTCGTCGTCGAGGCCTGGAGCGGGCTCGAGACCGAGATCGCGCGCGCGGAAGTCGACGCTCGGAGCGGCGACGCGGAGCTCGAGCTGCGGCTCGTGCGCTTCTACGACGCGGCGGCTCGCGGGCTTCGCTCGGCCAACACGCACCTGCACATCGGCTGGAAGACGCTGGACGAGGTGCGTCGCTATCTCGCCGAAGTGCCGCGCGCCGACGCGCTCGACTTCGTCTGGCTGAGCCGGCTCGAGCGCAAGGGCGAGACCGAGAAATACGTCTCGAACCAGCTCGACGCCCGCGACCGCGAGGCGCTGCTGCCGCCCGGCCGCCTGCGCTTCGGCGTCGAGCTGCGCCACAACCACGCGGAGTATGTGATCGGCTACGGCCACGCCTTGCTGCTCGACCTGCCCGGTTGGGAGGAGCCTGCGAGCCTTGGGCCGGTCCTGACAGGTACCGGCGGAGACGAGACGCCGCTGCGCGGTGCGCTCGCACGGGCGCGCTCGGCGGGTGCCAGCCTGATCTGGGCGCACGCGAGCGAAGGCAGCGAAGACCTGCCGAGTTGGCTCGCGGGCCGGATCGACGCGCAGAACCTCTTCGACGGGGAGCAGGAGGACAAACCGCATCGCTACGAAGATGCGCTCTACCGCTACCTCGACCTCGGGCTCTCGGTCCCGCTTTCGACCGGAACCGACTGGGAGATCGGCGACCTCTCGCGCGCGTTCGTCGCCGTCGATCCCGCCGCTGCGCCCGGCGACGGAGCGGCCTGGCTGCGCGGGCTTCGCGAAGGGCGCTCGTTCATCAGCAACGGTCCGCTGCTCGAGCTCGACGTGGACGGCGTCAGACTCGGCGGCGAGCTGCGCGCCGAGCCCGGCCGCGCGCCAGTAGCGAAGGCGCGCGCCGTCGGCCGCCGGCGTTTCGCGCGTCTCGAACTCGTGCTCTCCGGGCAGGTCGTCGCGGTTGCCGAGCCGACGCAGCGCGGCGGTCACTGGGAGGCGGCGCTCGAGCTTCCGCTCGCGCCGGCAGAGGCAGGCTGGCTGGCCGCACGCATCGAAGCGGGCGCGGCGACTTCCGAGCTCGGCGGCCGCTTGTTCGCGCACACGTCCGCGATTCCGATCGTGTGGCAGGGAGAGCGGCGCTTCAGCGCCGCCGCGGCAGAGGCGGCCGCGCTCGAGATGGACTGGAACCGCCGCAAGCTGCTGGCGGTGGGCGTGTTCCCGGATGCCGGCGCGAAGGCGGGCGTCTCCGGCATCTACGAGGAGGCGATCGACTCGCTCACGTCACGGCTCGGCTGGCTCCCGCGGCTGCGCGTGCGCTGCATCCAGCTCGTGCGCTGGCTGCGTGACTGGCTGCGATGAGCGCGCGCCGCCCGAGCGGAGCCGTGCGCGCGGCGCTGTTTGCGCTGGCACTGCTCGCGTGCGCTGCGAGCTGGCTCGCGTCGCGCTCCGAGGGCCTCGGCCTGCTCTGGGATCGCTTCGGTTTCGTCGCCTTCGTCGCCAACGCCGGGCTCAGCATGCTGGTGTTGGCCGGCGGCGTCGCGTGGCTGCCCGCGGGTCCCGTGCGGCCACGCCTTTTTGGCCTGCTGCTCACAGGCATCACGCTCGGACTGTGTCTCGCGGTCGCCGAGCTCCCGGCGCTGCTGCTGGACCACGACTACAGCGCGACTTTCCGACTCGAACCGGTGTCGACGCTGGAGCAGCTGCAGGGCAAGGTGAACCAGCCCGATCCCGAGCTGATCCACGTGCACTGGCCGAACACGACGTTCGACGGCGAGGTCGTCGGCAACCTGGTCGCGCTCGGGATTCCGAACCCGAAGAAGTACGCCGTCCAGCTGCGCTACGACCGCAACGGCTTCCGCAACGAACGCGACCTCGACAGCGCCGCGGTCGTCGCGATCGGCGACTCGTTCGTGGAGGCGGTGTTGGTGCCGCTGGAGCAGACGCTCAGCGAGCGCATCGCGCGCGCGATTTCGCAGCCGGTCGCGAACCTCGGACAGAGCGCGTACGGCCTCCAGCAGGAGCTCGTCGTGCTGCGCCGCTTCGGACTGCCGCTGCGCCCGCGCGTCGTGCTCTGGTTCCTGTTCGGCGGCAACGACTTCCGCGACATCGCCTACTACGAGGACTTGCGTGCGAACTTCGGCAAGGCCCTCGAGCGGCCTGCCTATCGCCAGCGCTCGTTTCTGCGCAGCGCGCTGTTTGCGCTCTCGAAGGCCACGCTGCCGGCACGCGTCTCCGGCGCGGCACAGCTGCAGAACGCGGCCTTCGTGCGCGCCGACGGCGGGCGCGACACGCTCTACTTCGGTCAGGCCACGGACCCGCCGACTGCCGAGGAGTGGCGCGTCGGCACCGACAGCCTGCGCGAAGCTGCACGGCTTTCGCGCGCCGCGAATGCCGAGCTCGTCGTCGTCTACATCCCGCGCAAGTTCGAGGTCTACCAGGGACGCCTCGACGTGCCGCCCGGGAGCCGCCTGCACAGCTGGAGCGACCCGCAGCTGAACCGGCGCGTCGCGGAATGGGCGAGCTCCGAGGCGATCGCGTACCTCGACACCACGGATGTGCTGAGGGGCGAGGTCGAGCGCGGCTCGCACCCGTATCTACCCGACGACGTCCACTGGAATGGGCGCGGACACCAACTCGTCGCCGAGCAGATCGTCCGCTGGCTACGCGCACACCCCGCAATGCTCGCCGACCTTGGCAGCGACCCGGGCGCGCCGAGGGTCGCCGGAGATCCTGGAGCGCGCGGCGACTGAGAACGATCGCCTTCGGGGGCGGCGTCGCTCACTCTCGGAGGTTGATCGCCTCGAGGTACGCGGCGTAGCGAGGATCCGAGCGGTAGGGCGCGAAGACCGGGTTGAGCTCGATGTGCACCACGACGCTCCCCGTCCGTGCCGCCAGCTCGAGGCAACGGAAGACGCCCTCCGCATCTCCGAGGCGCGCGTAGAGGCTGACGCCCACGCCGGCCGGAAACAGGCACGCTTGGCCAGTGCGTTCCTGCTCGTACCGAAGAAACCGCTCGAGCAGCGCGTTCAGGCCGCCTGCTTCGTAGGCGCTGCGCAGCTCCGCCTGCGCGGCGGGAGGCACCGCGGCCAGCAGGGTCTCTGCCCCTTCCTTCTCGCGCCCCGCAGCGGCATAGGCTTCCGACAGGCTCGTTCGGGCGCGGAGGAACTCCGGGCTCAGGTCCACGGCTCGCTTCGAGAGCTCGATCCCGCGCTCGTGATCTCCGCTGTACGACGCGAATCTTCCTGCGGTCCACAGGACGACGGGCGAGAAGGGGTCCAGCTCGCGCGCGCGCTGGATCTCCGCCGCTCCTTCCGCGGCCCGCCCCCGGGCCATCAGTATCTGCGCCATCCACATGTGAGCCGTGGAGTATCCGGGGCTCAGCTCGATCGCACGCCGAAGATGCCGCTCCGCCTCGTCCCAGTTCCAAGTGCCTCCGGCGAACTGCTGCCGACCGAGCGAGGCGTGCGCCTCGCCGAGCGAGGGATCGGCGCGAACCGCCGCCTGCGCCGCCTCGCGGGCCCGCTCGATCGCGCCCGGGCTCGTGTCGAAGCCATAGACCGTGAGCTGCATGAGCGCATCCGCGAGGCCGGAGAGGGCCGGTGCATACGAAGGCGCCAGCGCGAGAGCCTGCTCGAACTGTTCGATCGCGCGCCGCATGGACGTCTCCGTGCGCAGGCCGAAGAGCTGGCGGCCGGTGAGATACAGCTCGTAGGCGCGGGGATCGGTCGGCGGCCCCTGCGCGCGTGAGCGGCCGCCGATGCGCACCGAGAGCGCCTCGGCCACCTTGGTCGCGACCTCCTCCTGGATCGCGAAGACGTCCGCGACATCCCGGTCGTAGGTCTCGGACCAGAGGTGGTAGCCGTCCGCGACCGAGATGAGCTGAGCGGTCACGCGCAGGCGCTCACCCGACCTGCGCACGCTCCCCTCGACGACGTTCTTCACGCCGAGCTGCTCGCCGATCGTGCGGATGTCCGCGTCTTTTCCCTTGAAGGCAAAGGCCGAGGTGCGTGCGACCACGCGCAGGTCGGGCAGGCGGGCCAGCGCGTTGATGATCTCCTCGGTCATGCCGTCCGCGAAGTACTCCTGATCGCCGTTCGGGCTCATGTCGTCGAAGGGGAGCACCGCAACCGACGCCGACTCCCCCTGCGATCCTGCACACCAGTTCCTCGCCAGGTAGAGCGCAATCGCCGCGGCCAGAAGGAGCGCAACGCCGAGCGCGGTGCGCCACAGCAGCGGGCGATGATCGCGGGCGCGTGTCGGCGTCGCGGCGTTCCCCGTGACAGCGTACAC
>CAYTJA010000278.1:0-5563 GCA_964437835.1 uncultured Spirochaetales bacterium | reverse complement strand
CGCCGGCGTCGAGTACGGCTACGACGCGCGGGTGAACGCGCATCTCAACCGCATGCTGACGTCGTCGTTCACCGGGCGCGCGAACTACCTGCGCAAGCTCGGCGAGCTGCTCGCCGACGCGGAGGCGATGAAGCGATTCGGCAGCACGATGGTGGTGTGGGACTTCCATGCGCGAAAGCCGCTGCAGACGCTCAGTGTCCCCGGCGCGCCGCTCGAGATCCGCTGGGCGCTCGACCCGACGCACGAGTACGCCTTCACCTCGGCCGCACTCACTTCGAAGCTGTGGGGCGTCTTCCGCAAGACGGACGGCAGCTTCGAGGCCCTGGAGATCGGCGACATCGGGAATCCGGCGGACGTGCCGCTGCCGGTCGACATCAGCCTCTCCGCCGACGACACGACGCTCTTCGTCGACACCTTCATGGACGGCAAAGTGCGCGTGTACGACGTCTCGAGCCCGCGCAAGGCGAAGCAGATCTACGAACGCGTGATCGGAAAACAGCTGAACATGGTCTCGCAGTCGTGGGACGGGAAGCGCGTCTACTTCACGAGCTCCCTGCTCGCGAACTGGGACGGCTTCAAGGGCGACGACGAGCAGTTCCTGCGCGCCTTCGATTGGAACCGGCAGGAGCTCGTGCCGCGTTTCGAGATCGACTTCCGCGCGGCGAAGCTCGGGCGGCCCCATCACATGCACTTCGGGCAGCGCGACTTCTACGCGGGCATCGAGCGCAGCGGGCCGCAGCTCGCCGTGGGCGGGCGCTGAGCGCGAGCATGCGCACGCAGCGCGCGCGTGCGCGCCGCCTGCTTGCCGCGCTCGCGGCCTGCAGCGCGCTCGCGGCAGCGAACGCGCCGCGCTTCGAGGCGCCCGCGCCCGGCAGCTACGAGCTGCCTCCCATCCGGCAGCTCTCGCCGCACACGCTCGTCGACACGCAGGGGCGCGAGGTGCCGGTGCTCGCGCTCGCGCCGGGGGAGGCCGCGATCGTCTCCTTCGTCTACCTCGCGTGCCCCGACTACTGCCCGCTCGCGACGGCGGTGATGCAGCGCCTCGACCGGACGCTGGCGCAGGACGCACAGCTTGCGGGACGCGTCGAGCTCGTGAGCGTGAGCTTCGATCCCGCGAACGATACGCCCGAGAAGCTGCGCGCCCAGGCCGAGGCGATCGCGCCGCGCGGACGCTGGCGCTTCCTCACCGCGCGCGACGTGGCGTCCATCGCGCCCGTGCTCGCCGACTTCGGCCAGGATGCCGTGCGCCTGCGCGCCGCCAACAGCGAACCCAGCGGCCGTATCCGCCACGTGCTGAAGCTGTTCCTGGTAGACGCCGACGGTCGCGTACGCAACATCTACAGCACCGGGATGCTCGACGAGCGGCTCGTAGTCGCGGATCTGCTGACGCTGCTCGAGAAACGCTAGTCAGTCGGGCGGCTTCGGGCCAGCCATTGCTCCGCGCGTGCGACGTCCTCGGGAGTATTCAGGTTCGAAAGCGCACGAGTGTCGGGGTCGAGTGCGCGCAGCGCATCGCCAGCGACATAGCTGGTTTGGACGGCGTCGAGCACGCCCTGCAGCGCGAGCTCGCCTGCCGCGAGCCTCTGCGCTGCGACCGGCAGCACCGCGGCGCGCCGGTAGAGCGCACACAGCGGCTGCGCTGCCTCGGCATCCTTCGGCACCACGGCATCGGCCTCGGGCCAGGCGACGAGCCCCAGCAGGAGATCCGCCGTCAGCAGTGGGAGATCCGTCGCAACCACCAGCACGCGCTCGGCCGCGGAGGCCTCGAGTGCCGCGACGAGCCCGCGCAGCGCGCAGCGCGGCCCTGCGGGATCCGGAACGCGGCGGCCCGGCGCCTCGGGCGGCGGATCCCCCCCGACGAGCCACAGCTCCTCCGAGATCGAGTCGAGCAGCTCCGCGAGCCGCGTCGCGAACGCGACACCCGCGAGTGTCATGTGCGCTTTGTCGCGGCCCATGCGGCGCGAGGCGCCGCCGAGCAGCAGCGCCGCCGCGACGTTCCCCAGGCGGCCGGCCGGCTCCACGCAGCGCTCGCGCGTCCGCTCTCGTGGGCGGGCTAGAAGCCCGGCTCCGCCGAGGCCAGGAAGTCCGGGTCGAGAACCTGCACCGGCGCCCGCGTGCCCGCCGCGAGCTCGCTCGCTTGCGCGGGAAAGATCAGGATTCCCTGCGCCAGCACCATCGAGCGCAGCACGCCCGAGCTCTGGCTCCCGGTCGGCACCGCGATGATCTCGCCGCTCTCGCGCGAGAGGCGCACGCGCACGAAGTGCAACCGGCCCGGCTGCTTGCGCAGCCGCTCGCCGAGCCGCGCCAGGACGACGGGCCGGAACCACGCGCGGTGGCCCATCAGCTTGCGCAGCGCGGGCCGCACGAACTGCTCGAAGGTCATCATCGCGGAGACCGGATTGCCCGGCAGGCCGAAGACGAGCCCCGGCCGCTCGCGCGGGAAGCGCGCAAACGCGAGCGGATAGCCCGGCTTCATTTCGACGCCCCAGAACACGAGGCTCGCGCCGAGCTTTTCGAGCACGCCGCGCACGTAGTCGCGATCGCCGACCGAGACGCCGGCTGAGCTGACGATCAGATCCGCCGCGAGGCCCGCGCGGAACAGGCGCTCGAGATCTTCCGGCGTGTCGCGTGCGATGCCGAGGTAGATCGGCTCTGCGCCGAGCTCGCGGCACTGCGCGGCGATCGAATACGAGTTCGAGGACGCGATGCGGCCGCCGCCTAGATCTGCGTCGGGCTCGACCAGCTCGTCGCCGCCGGAGAGGATCGCGACGCGCGGGCGCTGGTGCACCGCGACGAGCGTGCGCCCGAGCGACGCGAGCATCCCGATCTCCGCGGGCCCGATGCGCTTGCCGGGCTCGAGCACGACCTCTCCGCGGCGCACGTCTTCGCCGGCGCGGCGGACATTCTCTCCCGGCTCGACCGGCACCCGGCAGCGCACGCGGGCGCCGTCGCGCAGGGTGTCCTCCTGACGCAGCACGGCGTCCGCGCCCTCGGGAATCGGAGCGCCCGTGAAGATCCGCGCGGCCTCGCCGGAGTGCAGCCGCCGCGTCGACGCGCCGCCGGCCGGGATCTCGCAGACGACCTCGAGCGAAACGGGCGCCGCCGGTCCGGCAGCCGCGAGGTCCTCGCTGCGCAGCGCATAGCCATCCATCGCCGAGTTGTCGCAGGGCGGTAGATCGAAGCGCGACGCGATCGACTCCGCGAGCACGGGCGTCGCCTCGAGAATCGTCTGCAGCGCGTCTGCGGGAGAGAGGCCGGTGCGCACGCGCGAAGAGTAGCCGGCGCGTCCGCGGCCCGTGAGCGAGACCCGAGCGAGCGGATCGAGGGCGAGCCAGTGTGAGGCGGGCTAGAGTCCGCGGGTCCGGTCCCCCCGACCCCTTTCTTTCGCCGCGCCGGCCGGCTCCGGCGGAGCAGCCTGTGTCGGAAGCCCGCGAATCCGCGCTGATCCATCCGATCCAACTCCGGCTGCTGCGCCTCGCGAACAACCTCGTGATGGCGCCGATGGCGGGCGTCTCGAACCTGCCCTTTCGGCTGATCGCGCGCGAGTCCGGGGCCGCGCTCGCGTTCACGGAAACCGTGAGCGCGAAGGGGCTCGTCGTCGGGGGCGCCAAGACCTGGCGGCTGCTGCGCAGCTCGCCGCGCGAGGCGCCGGTAGCGTTCCAGCTCTTCGGCTCGGACGCGGCAATCCTCGGCGAAGCCTGTCGCCGCCTGGCCGATCAGGGCAGCCGCTGGATCGATTTCAACATGGGCTGCCCGGTTCCGAAGTTCATCAAGAACCGTGCGGGCTCCGCGCTGCTGCGCGATCTCCCGCGCGCGACGTCGATCCTGCGCGAGATGCGGCGCGCGTTCTCGGGAACCTTCTCGCTCAAGCTCCGGACCGGCTGGGACGCGCACTCGATCGTCGCACCCGAGATGGCGCGCATCGCGGCCAGCGAGGGGGTGGAGCTGATCTCGATCCACGGCCGCACGCGCGCTCAGCAGTACACCGGCCTCGCGGACCGCGAGGTCATCCAGAAGGTCGTCGAGGCCGTGCCGCAGACGCCGGTGCTCGCAAATGGAGACATCGCGTCAGCGCAGGACGTCTTCTCGATGTTGCGCGAGACCGGAGCCTGCGGCGTGATGATCGGCCGCGGAGCCATGGGCAATCCGTGGATCTTCGAGCAGACGCTGGCAGAGGCCGAGGGCCGCCCGCTGCGCGAGCCGGGTCCGGAGCAGCGCCTCGCGACGCTGTTGCGCCACGCCGCGATGCTGGAGGGCTACTACGAGGACGCGCGCGGCTATGCGGCGAACCTCAAGAAGTACGTCGCCGCGTACTCGAAGGGGCTGCACGGATGCGCGGCGTTCCGCCAGGCTACCCTCGAGGCAGAGACAGCTCCCGCGATTCTCGAGCTCGCGCGGCGCTTCTTCGGCGAGCCGCGTGCGGCCGCGTAGCCGAATGAACTTCGCTCGCCTGCGGTTCGCTGCGCGCGGCGGAGCCGCTTGCGGCACGAACTCCGCGCGCCTGCGGCTCGGGTCCGCGCGTTGACGCTCGATCTGCGCGGAGTGCTCGACGCGGTGCTGGCCGGCGTCGTCGTGCTCGACCTGCGCGCCCGCGCCCTGCTGCTGAATGCCGCCGCCTGTCGCATGCTCGAGACCTCGAGCGAAGCGGCGTCGGGCCGCCCCGCGGAGCAGCTCTTCGGCCCAGAGCACGCGCTGATTCCGCTATTGCGCGGAGTCCTCGCGAGCGACCGCGACGCCATCGCCTCGGAGCTCCTGCTCCCGCGCCGCTTCGAAGAAGCGCTGCGGGTCGAGGTCTCGGTTTCGCCGCTACACGCTTCGGGTGGGGAGCTCTCCGGCGCCGTGCTCGTGATGCGCGATCGCACCTTCCAGCGCGCGCTCGAAGAGGCCGACTCTCAGCGCGACCAGCTCGCGGGCTTCGCGCAGATCGCGGCGGGCATCGCGCACGAGGTCAAGAACCCGCTCGGCGGAATCCGCGGCGCGGCCGAGATCTTCGGGGCCCGGAGCCGGGATGCGAAGTCCGTGGACGCCGCCGCACTGATCGTGCGCGAAGTCGATCGGATTGCCGCTCTCGTCGACGAGCTGATGGTCTTCACCCACGGCGGTGATTTGCATACACAACCGGTCAACATCCACCGCATTCTCGACGACGTGCTCGACCTCGCCTCGCAGGACCGGCTCGCGAGCGGCACGCGCATCGAGCGCAGCTTCGACCCCTCGATCCCGGAGTTCGCGGCCGACCCGGGCCGCCTGACCCAGGTCTTTCTGAACCTCGTGCGCAACGCGCTGCAGGCACTCGCAGGCCGCGCAGGCGGACTTCGCATCGAGACGCGCATGCCGCTCGATCAGCGCCTGATCGGCGAGCGCGGGATCCGCCTCCCGACCCTCGTCGTCACGCTCTCGGACGACGGTCCCGGCATCCCGGCCGGCGTGCTGCAGCGCCTCGGCACGCCCTTCTTCACCACCAAGCCGGAGGGCACCGGCCTCGGCCTCGCAGTGGCGCGGCACTGGGTCAGCCGGCATGGTGGGATGCTGCAGATCGAGAGCCAGGAGGGCCGCGGCACCC
>CAYTJA010000277.1:0-37049 GCA_964437835.1 uncultured Spirochaetales bacterium | reverse complement strand
GAACGCGTGCGCGCCGGCTTCGGGCGGCCCACCTCGGATCCAGGGGGCGTCGTCGATGTGCGCGATCACTGCGCGTCCCATGTGCGTTGCGGCTCCTCTTGGCTCTGCGCAGCTGCCGGTCCGGGTCGAGAATTCTGCGGTCACGATTCGCGTACCTCAGCTGTCGCAAGCTGTATCTTGCCAGAAGGCGAGAGGAGGGCACGCGTGCGGGGCTGCGCGATCGTGGACGCCGATGGCCACGTCGTCGAACCGGAATCGGTCTTCGCCGAGGGGCTCGAGGCGCGATTCCGCCCGCTGGCTCCACGCCTCGTGCGCGAAGGAGATCGCATCTGGTTCGAGAGCCGCGGCCAGGCGAGCTTTTCCGTGCGCGCGCGCCCAGAGAGCCTGGCCGCGCCGAGGGCGCCCGGAGGGCCTAGCGGCGGCGCGGCGGTCGCGCGAGGGGCCACCGATCCGGCGGGTCGCCTGCTCGACATGCAGATCGACTCGATTCGCGAGGCGGTCCTGTATCCCACCTACGGCCTGATGATCCAGGGCGTGCGCGAGCCCGAAGCCGCCAGCGCGCTGTGCCGGGCGGTCAACGACTGGCTCGCCGACTACTGCCGGCACGACTCCGCGCGGCTGCACGGGGTCGGGGTGTTGCCGCAGAGCGATCCCGCGGCTGCGCTCGCGGAAGCGCGTCGCTGCGTCGAGCGGCTCGGATTCCGCGGCGTCTGGCGTCGCCCCGAGCGCATCGCGGGCACGCCCGCGCTGCACGATCCGGGCTACGAGGAGCTGTGGGGCTACCTCGAGGAGGTCGGCCGCCCGCTGGCCCTGCATCCGGGCCTGAACGGACTCGTGCCCTGCGCGGAGCTCCGCCACCGTTTCGATGACGACTACGGCGCGATGCACGCCGCGCACTTTCCGATGGAGCAGATGCTGGGCTTGACCGAGCTCGTCTGCTTCGGCGTGCTCGATCGGCACCCGCGGCTGCGCGTCGCCTTGCTCGAGACGGGAGCCGCCTGGGCGCTCCCGTATCTGCACCGTCTCGACGAGCACCTCGAGCTCTTCGGCTTTCCCGAGCGCCCGAAAGAGAAGCCCTCGGACCAGTTCCGGCGCCAGTGTTTCGTCAGCGTCGAGGATCTGGAGCCCGGCCTCGCCGCGATGCTCGACGCCTATCCCGGCTGCGTGATGTTCGCCTCCGACTACCCGCACGGGGACGGCGTGTTTCCGGGCTCGACCCGGGAGCTGCTCGAGACGCCGCATCTCGACGACGTGCAGCGCCGGCGCGTGCTCTCCGACAACGCGCGGCGCTGCTACGCGCTCTGAGGAGCTCCGATGCCCGAGATGTCCGTCTTCGATGCGATCTACGGCCTGCGCGCGACGCGGATCTTCGAGGATCGCGCGATCGCGCCCGAGCTGCTCGACCGCATCCTCGAGGCCGCGACGATGGCCTGCAGCTCGGGCAATACCCAGCCCTGGGAATTCGTGGTCGTGACCGAGAAGGCCCTCGTGCGCGAGATCCAACGCGAGATGATCGACGCGTTCCGCACCATCGACGCCGAGCGCGCGCAGAGTCCCGAGCAGCTCGTCGACGCATCCGGTCGCTCGATCACGGGCCGCGCGGCCGTCGACCACCTCGACCGGGTGCCGGCGATCGTCGTGGTGTGCTGGAACCCGGACCGCGGCATCCGCCTGAAGGGCGAGTACGCGGAGAATCCCGATGGCTCGCTGCGCGAGACGCGCGAGATTCCCGGCGGCCGCGGCGTGAGCCTGTTCCAGGCCTGCCAGAACATGATGCTCGCGGCCCGCGCGCTGGGCGTCTCGTCGCTGTTCACGACCTTCTTCTTCCTGCGCCGCGAGCGCATCAAGCAGATCCTCGGCATTCCGCCCCGGATCTTCATGGAATGCGCGGTCTTCCTCGGCTATGCAGACGAGCGCCTCGGCGCGCCGCGCCGCCTGCCAGTGCCGGTCGTGAGCCATCGCGAGCGCTGGGGCACGCGGTACGAAATCGCCGGCGACGGCTCGGCGAAGACGCGCTCCGCATGAGCTTCACGCTGACTCCGCTCTCGCCGGTACTCGGCGCCGAGGTCCAGGGCCTGGACCTGCGCAAGCCGCTCAGCGAGCAGACCACCGAGCAGCTCGCTGCTGCGCTGCTCGCGCATCTGGTGCTCTTCTTCCGGCGCCAGGCGCTCGAGCCCGACGAGCAGATCGCGTTTGCGCGCCGTTTCGGGGCGATCGACGTGCACGCCTTCGGCCGCCACCTCGAGGGCCGGCCGGAGCTCGGGCTGATCGATCAGACCGAGCCGCAGCGCGACGGCGCGAACCGCTGGCACACGGACTCGACCTTCATGCAGCGGCCGCCGAAGGCCGCCGTGCTGCGCGCCGTCGCGCTGCCCTCCCTCGGCAGTGACACCTGCTGGGCCTCGATGTACGCCGCCTGGGAGCTGCTCTCGCCGCCGCTGCAGCGCGTGCTCGAAGGCCTCACCGCGAGCCACGACATCAGCGGACCCCTGAACCGCGCGATCGCGGGCGGGCACAGCGTTGGAGCGCTCGAAGAGATCCAGGCCGCGTGGCCGCCGCGCTCGCATCCGGTCGTCTGCCGGCATCCGGAGACGGGCCGCAAGCTCCTCTACGTGAATTCGAATTTCACCACGCGCATCGACGGGCTGACCGACGCCGAGAGCCGCGCGCTGCTCGACTTCCTCTTCGACTGGGTGCGCATGCCGGAGCTGCAGGTGCGTTTTCGCTGGGAGCCGGACTCCGTAGCCTTGTGGGACAACCGCTGCACGCAGCACTATGCCGTGGCGGACTATCGCGAGCGGCGCATCATGCACCGCGTGACGGTCGCAGGCGACTGGATCCCGAGCCTTGCGGGGTAACGGCCGGCAGAGCCGGCCTGCCCGCACGGCAGCCCTGCGGCCTGCCTCTGACGAGGCCTGGATCGGGCTTGGCAGGGGGTAATGGCCGGCAGAGCCGGCCTGCCTCTGACGAGTACTGGATCGGGCACCTGGCCGGCTGAAGCGAGGGTCGATGGGAATCGAAGTCGCAGCGCTCACACCCAGCATCGGAGCCGAGCTGCGGGGTCTCGATCTGTCGCGGCCGCTCGCCGCGGACGAGCGCGCGGCGGTTCGCGCGGCGCTGCTTCGGCACATGGTGCTGGTGTTCCGCAACCAGCCGCTCACGCCCGAGCAGCACATCGCCTTTGCGAGCCAATTCGGAGCCATCAAACGGCCCCCCGTCCCGACGCGCCACGGCGGCCCGCCGGAGCTCAACGTCCTCGACCAGAGCGAGCCGCGCGGCGAGGGATCCGACAACTGGCACGCGGACAACACCTACACCGCGACGCCTCCGATGGGCTCGATCCTGCGCATCGTGCAGCTGCCGAGCGCGGGAGGCGACACCGCCTTCGCGAGCATGGTCGCCGCCTACGAGGCGCTGTCGCCGCCGCTGCGCTCGCTCTGCGACGAGCTCGACGCCGTCCACGACGTGACGCGCTCGCTCACGAAGGCGATCGCGCGCGGGCACAGCCTCGCGAACCTGGGCGAGCTCCAGGCGCAGCTGCCGCCGGTCGAGCACCCGGTCGTGGTCGTGCACCCCGAGACGGGCCGGCGCGCGCTCTTCGTGAACGTCAACTCGACCACACGCATCGTCGGGCTCAGCGAGGCCGAGAGCGAGGCGTTGCTGCGCTTCCTCTTCGAACACACCAAGCAGCCGGAGTTCCAGCTCCGGCTGCGCTGGGAGCCCGGCACCGTGGTCTTCCTCGACAACCGCTGCGCGCAGCACTACGCCGTCGCCGACTATCGGGAGCGCCGGATCCTGCACCGGGTGGCGATCGAAGGCCAGCGGCCGCAGGGCCTGCGTCCGTCGTGCAGCGCCTAGCTGTGTCCCGGCTCCGCGGTCTGCGCAGCGGCCTCGCGATCGCGTGGCTCGTCGCCGGGGCGTCGGCCTGCAGCTCGCCGCTCGCGCCCGGCGCCCCGGCCCGCGCGGCGGAGGGCGGCGCGCAGCTGGCGCCTCCGGTCGACGACGCGCGCCTGCGCGCGGCGGATCCCGCGAGCTGGCTCAGCTACGGCCGCAGCTATTCGGAGCAGCGCTACAGCCCGCTGTACGGCATCGACGAGCAGAACGTCGCGCGCCTCGGGCTCGCCTGGAGCTTCGATCTCGGCAGCCACCACGGCGTGGAGGCGACGCCCCTCGTGGCCGACGGCGTGCTCTACGTCACCGGGCCCTGGAGCGTCGTCCACGCGCTCGACGCCGCGACGGGCAAGCTGCTCTGGAGCCACGATCCGCAGGTGCCGCGCGAGTACGCGCGCAGCATCTGCTGCGGCGCCGTGAACCGCGGCGCCGCGCTCTACGGAGATCGGGTCTTCATCGGCACGCTCGACGGACGCCTGGTCGCGCTCGACCGCAGGACCGGCCAGGAGCAGTGGTCGACCTCGACCCTCGAGGGTGCCTGGAGCTATTCGATCACCGGCGCGCCGCGCGTGGTCGAAGGCCGGGTGATCATCGGCAACGCCGGCGCCGACCTCGGGGCGCGCGGCTACGTCTCGGCCTACGACGCCGAAACGGGCCAGCTCGCCTGGCGGAGCTACAGCGTGCCGGGCGACCCCGCGAAGGGCTTCGAGTCGCCCGCGATGGAGCGCGCGGCCGCGACCTGGAGCGGGGAGTGGTGGACTGCGGGCGGCGGCGGGACCGTCTGGGATGCGATGGCCTACGACCCCGAGCTGCGTCTGCTGTACGTCGGGACGGGCAACGGCACGCCGCACGCGCGCTGGCTGCGCAGTCCCGGTGGCGGCGACAACCTCTTCCTCGCCTCGATCCTGGCCCTGCGCCCCGAGACCGGGGAGATCGTCTGGCACTACCAGACGACGCCTGGCGAGACCTGGGACTACACCGCCACGCAGCCGTTGATGCTCGCGGAGCTCGAAATCGCAGGGGAGCTGCGCCGGGTGATCCTGCAGGCGCCGAAGAACGGCTTCTTCTTCGTGCTCGACCGCGCGACCGGAGAGTTCCTCTCGGCCGATCCGATCGTCGAGACCACCTGGGCGCGCCGCTACGACGCGACGGGCCGTCCGGTCGAGAGCGACGACGTCGACTATCGCGAACAGGCGCGCTTCGTGCGGCCGAGCCCCTACGGCGCCCACAGCTGGCAGCCCATGAGCTTCCATCCGAACACCGGGCTCGTGTACCTCCCCGTGCTCGACATGGGGGCCGTCTACAAGATGGATCCCGACTGGAGCTATCGACCCCGCACCTGGAACACCGGACTCGACATGTCTGCCTTCGAGAAGTTCGGCAGCGAGGAGGGCGGGGGCGGCTTCGAGGCCTTCCTGCTGGCCTGGGATCCGGTGCGGCGCCGTGAGGTCTGGCGCGTCCCGCACGTGACGGGCTTCAACGGCGGCACCCTCTCGACGGGGAAGAATCTGGTCTTTGCAGGCACCGCGGATGGGCGCTTCGTCGCGTACCGAGCGAGCGACGGCGCGCGGCTCTGGCAATCCCCCGTCGGCACCGGCGTGATGGCCGGTCCGATCAGCTACCAGATCGACGGCGAGCAGTACGTCGCCGTCGCCGCTGGCTGGGGGGCCTCCTTCGCGCTCTCGGGAGGCGAGGCGGCGCTGAAGGCCGGAGTGCGCGGCGGCGGGCGGGTGCTGGCCTTCAAGCTCGATGCCAGGGCGGCCGTGCCTCCCGGCCTGCTTCCGCTCGGCCCCGTGCCGGCCCCGGCCATCGAAGTCTCCGCGAGCCCGGCCGAGCTCCGGCGGGGAGGGCTGCTGTACCAGATCCAGTGCTCGGCCTGTCACGGACCGGGCGCGGTCGGCGGCGGCTCGGGGGTTCCGGATCTGCGCTACCTGAGCGCGGCCCAGCACGCGCTCTTCTCCGACAGCGTGCTGCGCGGTCTGCGCGTTCCGGGCGGGATGCCTCGCTTCGACGATCTGCTCGACGCGGCCGACGTGCGCGCGATCCAGGCCTTCGTCCTCGACCGGGCACGCGACGCCGCAGCCAAGGGCCGCTGAGCCGCTCCGCGCCAGCGGCGCGCCTCGCATTTCTTTCGCGGCTTCGGCACGCGAAGCGCGCGGGGCCTAAGCTATGTAGATCGCGGGAGGATTCGTGAACTCGACGCAGATTCCGATCTTTGGGGATCTCCCCACCGAGCCCGACGCGATCGTCGAGCAGATCTTCGACCCGGTGGGGCGCCAGGGCAAACTGGTCCGCCTCTACCATCAGCTGCGCAACGTCGCGCCGGTGCACCAGTCGCAGATCGAACGTCTGGGCAGGCCCTGGGTCGTGACTCGCCATGCAGATGCCGCGTGGGTGGCCCGCGAGAAGAGCCTGATCAAGGACGGCCGGCTCGTCGATCAGCTCGGCGGCGATCCCAACGGCCTCTTCGTCCGCGTCATGAAGGGGATGATGAACTTCATCCCGGCTCCCCGGCACACGCGCCTGCGCCAACTCGTGAATAGCGGCTTCACGCTGCGCACTGTCGAGCGCCTGCGCCCGGGCGTCCGGCAGCTGGTCGACCAGCTGATCGACGCGCGCATCGCCGAGGGCCAGATGGACCTGGTGCGCGACTACGCCTATCGCATCCCGCTGGAGATGATCTGCGAGCTGATCGGCGTGCCGCTCGAGGACACGCAGCGCATGCAGGCGTGGTCGCGCCAGGTGCTGGAGAGCGTCGACGAGGGGCGGATCATGACGCCCGACTTTGAAAAGCGCCGCGACGACGCGATGCGGGGCTTCTGCGGCTACTTCCAATCGCTGATCGACGCCCGCCGCGCGAGCCCGCGCGAAGACCTGATCTCGCGCCTGGTGGAGGTGCAGCGGAGCGCCGACGATCTCGCCGACGAAGACATCATCGCGACCGCGATCCTGATGTTCCAGGCGGGCCACGACACCACGGCCAGCCTGATCGCGAAGGGCATGCTCGCGCTGCTGCAGCACCCCGAGCAGCTCGCGAAGCTGCGCGCCCGCCCGGAGCTGCTCCCGAACGCCACCGAGGAGCTGCTGCGCTTCGACACCTCGGTGCAGCTGAGCGTCAACTTCGCGGTGGCCGACGTCCCCTATCACGATCGCACGATCCGCGACGGAGACGCGGTGCTGATCCTGCGCGGCGCGGCCAATCGCGATCCGGCGCGCTTCCCCGAGCCCGACCGCCTCGACATCGAGCGCGCCGACATCGACCACCACAGCTTCGGGCTGGGCGCGCACTTCTGCCTGGGCGCGTCGCTCGCGCGCCTCGAGATCCAGGAGGCGATCGGCGCGCTGGCGCGCCGGATCCCCGGGATGCAGGTCGACCTCGAGAAGGTCGTCTACCGGCCTAGCCTCCACCTGCACGCGCTGGAGTCGCTGCCGGTCCGCTGGTAGACGACGCCGTATTTCCGCTGCATGCCTGGATCCTTTGGCTACGAGCGCAGATCGGCGGGAATCAGCTCCTTCGGGAAGCGATAGAAGTCGATCGCGTTGTCCCAGAGGATCTTGCGCTTCGATTCATTCGAGATCAGCTCGGGCTCGAGCGCCAGGAACTCGTCCACGGTGTGGGGGTACTTCGAATCCGGGTGCGGGAAGTCCGATTCGTAGAGGATGCGCCCGTCGCCGAACCAGCGGATCACGTCGGAGACGAACTTGTCCTCGCACTCGGTGCTGATCCAGCAGTTGCGCTTGAAGTAGTCGGTGGCGTTCATGCTCAGCTCGGGGAACTCCTTCTGGGCGAGTTCGAGCTGCTCGTCGATGCGGTGGAGCCAGGACGGCAACCAGCCGCAGCCCGCCTCCAGGTAGGCGACGCGCAGACGCGGGAAGCGCTCGAAGACGCCGTGCACGATCATCGAGAGCATCGCGCCCATCGCCTCGAAGGTGTGCACGACCGAGTGCCACTCGACGAAGGAGCGGTAGCGATCGTGGCCGAAGGAGCGTCCGCGCAGCCCCATGAACTCGTGGGTGGCGAAGGGTACGTCGAGATCCTGCAGCAGCTCCCAGATCGGGTCGTAGTAGCGATCGCCCAGCGTGCGCTTGTTGAACTCGTCGGGACGCGCCCAGAAGCTGCGCACGCCGAGCTGCTCGTACGCGTAGCGGATCTCCTCGACGGCGCGGCTCACGTCGTTCAGCGCAATCGGGGAAGACACCAGCACCCGCCCGCCCGAGCTCTCGCGCATGTCCACCCCCCAGCGGTTGTAGGCGCGAACCATCGCGGCCTGGAGCTCCGGATCGATGCACTCGAACCAGAGGTCGTACTCGGGCCCGTAGATCACGGCCATGTCGACTCCGTCGACGGCGAGGGTCTCCGCGACCGAGTCACCGGCGAAGCCGGTGTCCACACAGCGGCCGTACTTGGCGCGGATGTCATCGACCGTCCAGTCGATCAGCGCCTGGAAGCGTCCGTAGAGGATGGTGTCGTGCTGGGTGAAACGTCCATCGATGGTGACCGGGTTGTAGGTCTCGAAGCCGGGAGTCGGCTGACGCCGGCCGAAGCGGTGTTTGTGTTTGGCGTCGATGTACTTCGTCCAGAGATCGGCCGGATAGTTCACGTGTGCGTCGGCATCGAAGACCTTGAATCCGTTTCGCATGTTGTCTCCCTCTGCGCCCCTTCGCGAGTCGCCCTCGCACAGTGTGGCGTAGCGCGCTTCGGTTGCGCCCGGAGCAGCGTACCGCGAGCGGGGGGCAGTCTGGGGGGGCCTTCACGCGGCCGCGGCCCGCAGGATCGATCCGGGGAGTCGCTCCAGCGCGTCGATCGCGCTGCGCCCATCGACGCGGATCGGGACGCCGTTCACGAGCATGTGCTCGACGCCGCGGGGCGCATCGGCCACGAGACGCTCCCCGTGACCCGGCATGTCGCGGACGCGCCGGATCGGCCCGGGCGACAGCGTCTCGAGGTCGAGTACGACGAGATCGGCCGCGCCGCCGACCCGCAGGGTGCCGCGGTCGAGTCCCAGGACGTCGGCGATCTCGCCGCTGAGCTTCCGGATCCCGCGCTCGATGGACATCACGCCGCGGTCGCGCACCCAGTGCGCGAGGAAGTCGGTCGGCATCACCGCGTCGCAGATCTGGCCCACATGGGCGCCGGCGTCCGAGAGGCCCAGGATGCAGCCCTCCGAGCGCAGCAGCGCCGTGACCCCTTCCTCGTCGTCGTTCGCGAAGGGAATCTCGAAGCGCGTCGAGAGTCCGTCGGCGAGCGCGATCGCGCAGAGCGTGTCCCAGGGCGAACAGCCGCGCTCGCGCGCGATGGCGCCGACCGCTTTCCCGAGCAGCTCTGGCTGGCACGGCGACTCGACGACGCTCACGCTGTCCCAGCGGGAGGCGAGCAGCCCGTTCTGGTCGAGCGCGGCGGCCACGCGCGCCCGCCACGCCGGGTCCGCGAAGAGCCGGTGGCGTTCCCGGGGCTCGAGCGCGGCCAGATCCCTGAATTCGCTCATCACGTAGAAGGCCGTCGGCTCGAGCATCAGGATCTGCTGGACGATCGGCCGACAGCTGACCTGCGCCCAGACGTCGGCGCCGCGGGCGCGGCACGCGAGGTGCAGGGCGAGCTTTGCGCGGTAGTCGCCTCGCGAGCTGACGGCAGGCGGGTAGGTGAGCAGCGCCGACCAGTTCAAGCGGCGGCCGAGGCGCTGCTGGAACTCGTACACCCAGCGGTAGTCCTCCCCGGGCGCCACGTGCACCACGCCCCGACCGATCGCGGCCGTGACGCCCATCAGCGCCTCGGTCTCCTCTCGCGTCGCGTTCATCGACGGCACTGGACGCCCGCCGTCGCCGAGATGGAAGCCCGCTCGATCGCTCGAAAATCCGAGCGCCCCGCCGCGGATCGAATCCGCCACGAGTGCCTGCATCTGCCGGATCTCGCTCTCTCGCGCTGGCCGCTCGTAGGCCTCGTCGCCCATCACGTGGAGGCGCACAGGCGTGTGCCCGACGTAGCCGCCGAAGTGGATGTGCGTGCCTCTGCGGGCGACCGCGGCCAGGTACTCCGCGTAGCTCTCGAAATCCCACGTCACTCCGGCCTCGAGCGTGGCCAGGCGCATGTCCTCGACTTTGTCGAGCGTGCGCAGCAGCGTCGCCCGGCCCTCGGGGCGCGTAGGCGCGAGGCTATAGCCGCAATTGCCCGCGACGACCGCCGTCACGCCGTGCCACGAGGACGGCGTCAGTCCCGGATCCCACAACACCTGAGGGTCGTAGTGCGTGTGGATGTCGATGAAGCCGGGCACCACGAGCCGCCCCCCGGCGTCGAGCTCGCGCGGGGCCCTGACCCTGGCTTCGAGCGCGACGATGCGGCCGCCGCTGACGCCGACGTCGGCGCGGTACGCTGCGGCTCCGGTGCCGTCTACGACGATGCCGCCGCGGATCGCGATCTCGGCGTGCATCGCCGCCTAACCCTCTGGCAGGTCGAAATGGTAGAGACCTGCGCAGTTGCGGGACACCATCGCAGCGGCCTCGTCTGCAGCGACGTCGCGCAGGATCTGCGCGAGGATCTGACGCGAGCGCGGAAAGGTCGACTCGGTGTGCGGGTAGTCGCTGCCCCACATCAGCGTGTTCACCCCGATGTGGTCGCGGACGCGCATCGCCACGTGGTCCTCCTGGAACGACGCGAACACGTTTCGCCTGAAGTAATCGCTCGGGAGCGCACTCTGCTCGCGAAATCGCTGCCAGTCCGGGCCGCGCGGCGGCCGCTGCGTGTAGGTGTAGTCCATCTGGTCGAGGAAGTACGGAATCCACGCGAGCTCGTGTTCGACGCTGCCGACCCGGAGCTTCGGGTAGCGCTCGAACACACCCGAGAAGATCAGCTCGGCCAGCGCCTGGCGGATCGGATGGTCCTTGTTGACGAACACCGACGGCGGGACCGCCTGTACGTCGAGCGTGAACGCGCTGGCGCCGACCCGGATGTCGCCTCGCTCCGTCGCGGCGTGCAGCGACAGGGGGAGGTCGAGATCCTGCGCGGCGGCCCAGAAGGGCTCGTAGATGGGGCTCCGGTACGGCTGCCAGCGAGGCGGCGCAACCGTGATCAAGGCGCCGGCGAGGCCGAGCTCGCGGCAGCGCAAGAGCTCGGCGACGGCCGCGCCGACGTCGTCGAGATCGATCATCGCGATGCCCTTCAGGCGAGACGGCTCGGCGCGGCAGAACTCCGCGATCCAGTCGTTGTAGCCCTGCATCGCCTGCCGCACGACGTCCGCGACCGGCACGCTGAAGAGCACCAGCCCCTGGCTCGGGTAGATCACCGAGCCCCACACGCCGTCGCCCTCGTTCTCGGCGACGTAGGCGAGCGGGTCGTAGGCCGCAGGGCGGACCTGCTCGAAAGTGCCCGACGTGCGCAACTCGTCTGGCTTGCCCTCGAAGCGCCGGCCGGTCTGGATGCCGAGAAACGACATCGTCTTGCGGCCGTCGACGTACCACCACTCGCCGTCGTGCAGGGAGACGACGCGGGGCATGCGGTCCCCGAGCCCGCCCTCGCGTCCTCGCCACAGGTCGGGCGGCTCGACGATGTGCGAATCGGACGAGATCAGCCACCAGGGAAACGCCAGAGCGTCGACGCCGGAGACAGCAGGCCGCGTCACGAGGGGCTCCGATCCACGCTGCAGCAGCGCGGACACGCGAAGGGTTTGGCGCGTCGCAGGGTATCACGAGGCTGTCGCCTCGGCGTCGCGTCACCCCGGATCCGTCCGATCCTCGTCGCGCCGGCCGTGGGAGTATCCTCGAGAGCAGCGCTTCACGCGGGAACCGAGCCCGACGGCCGCCTGAGCCCGCCCGCGCTCGATCGACTAAGGTGCTCGGGTCGCCGGGAGCTGCTCCGATGGACTTCGACCCTCACCGCCACACCGCCGCCGACGATCCCTATCCGCTCTACGCGGAGCTGCGGCGCAATCACCCCCTCTGCTACAGCGAGGCCCGGGATCTCTGGGTGTTGTCCCGCTACGAAGACGTGCGGGCGACGCTGCTGGACGCCGAGATCTTCGCTTCGGGATTCGGCACGGTGCCCAGCGGATTCCGCTCCGTCAAGCCGATGCTGATCAGCGAAGATCCGCCTTATCACACGCATCTGCGCGCCGCGGTTCACAGCGCCTTCACTCCCCGGCGCATGCGACAGCTCGAGCAGTTCGTGAGGCGGATCTGCGGAGAGCTGCTGGACGTCATCGATCCGACGCAGGAGACCGACATCGTCCGGGCCTACACGGATCCGCTGCCGGTCGCGGTGATCACCGAGCTGCTGGGGGTGCCGATCGGGGATCGCGACGAGTTCAAGCAGCGTGCGGACGCCATCATCCACACCACGCAGGGCACGGGTCGAGAGGCGATCGACGCTCAGAGCTGGATCACCGACTACCTTGAGCGGGTGCTGCCGCTTCGGGAGCGCAACCCCGGAGACGATCTCGTGAGCCAGCTGCTCCACCCGGAGTCGGGCGAGGAACGACTGACGCACGACGAGGTGATCGGCTTCTGCACGATCTTGCTGCTCGCCGGAACCGAAACCACCACGAACGCCTTGGCCGGGTCGCTGGTGCTGCTGGACCGGCAGCGGGAGCTCCGCGCGCGTCTGGCAGCGCATCCGGAAGAGCTCCCGGGCGCGATCGAGGAGTTCCTGCGCCTGGAGTCCCCCGTCCAGGGGCTTTCGCGGGTCCTCTCTCGGGATACGAAGCTCCACGGCCAGTCGCTCCGCAAGGGCGAGCGAGTGCACATGCTCTTTGCCTCCGCAAACCGGGACGAGGCGGTCTTCGAGCGCGCAGAGCGCCTGATCCCTGGACGCCATCCGAACCCGCATCTCTCGTTCGGGCTCGGGATCCACTTCTGCCTGGGTGCCAGCCTCGCGCGCACGGAGCTGCGCGTCGCCCTGGCAGAGCTGTTGCGGCGTTTCCCGGAGCATCAGCCGATCTGGCAGCGCGGCGTGCGGCAGCCCTCGGATACGAACCGCGGCTTCAGCGCGCTGCCTGTGCTCTTCGGCGGTCGTTAGTCTCCGAGCGGGAAACCGATGTCGCACCCCCGGCGCTTTCGCTTCGGGCTGAAGGTTCGCAGCGCAGCGGATGGTCCGGCGCTGGCGACGTTGGCGCGCCGGGCCGAATCCCTCGGCTACTGCTGCGTGCTCGTCTCCGACCACCCGAGCCAGCCGCAGTTCGCCCCGATCTCCACCGCCACCGCGCTCGCCTGCGCGACGACCCGACTCCGGATCGGGTCCAGCGTTCTCGCGAACGACTTCCGGCATCCGGTCCTGCTCGCGAAGGAGATTGCAACGCTCGACCGGCTCTCCGGCGGCCGCGTAGAGCTCGGAATCGGGACCGGCTGGAAGCGCGACGAATACGAGTCGATCGGGATTCCCTTCGAGCGGGCGGGACTTCGCATCGAACGCCTGGCCGAGGCCGTCGAAATCCTCCGGAGCTGCTTCGCTGGCAAGCGTTTCGATTTCCGCGGCCGCCACTATCGCGTGAAGGGCTTCGAGGCAGATCCGGTACCCCTGCAGGCGCGCCTGCCGATTCTGGTCGGAGGGGGTGGGCGGAAGATTCTCACGCTCGCGGCCAGACAGGCCGACATCGTCGGCATCAATCCAGCCGCGCGCTCGGGGGCCCACGACGCGTCGACCGACGCGGATGCCACGGCCGCAGCCACGGACGCGAAGCTCGAATGGATCCGTGAGGCGGCCGGCGATCGCTACGACGAACTCGAGCTCTGCATGCAGGTGTACGCAGTCCGTGTGACGCAAGACCGGGCGGAGGCGGATCGCGCACTGCAGCAGCGCTTCGACTTTCCGCTCGAGCAGGCCCGCCAGGTTCCCTACGCCTGGGTCGGGAGCGTCGCTGAGATCTGCGACGCGCTGGTGGAGAAGCGCGAGCGTTGGCACGCGAGTTACTGGGTAGTGCCCGACGGATGCATCGAGACGCTCGCGCCGATCGTCGAATCTCTCGCGGGGCGCTGACTCTTTCCCTCGGGCTCAGCGCGGGTGCCGGCGCGCTTCAGGTGCCCGGTAGCGACTGCTGATGCCCAGCGCCTCCTCGCGCGAGAAGAGCAGCAGAGTCGCCGCGATTCCATTCCGCTGCTCGCGATCCGCTGTAGCCGCATACTCGTTCGCAGTCGCCTCGAGGTAGGCTGCGCTCCCGTCGGTCGGCGCCCGCTGCCTGAGCCGGGAGGCCTCGGCGCGCGCCTGCTCCGCGCGACCCTGGCGCAGCAGCGACCACACCAGGCGCCGGCGCGCCGGTGTCCACCCGGGATGCAGACCCAGGAGCTGGCGATCCAGCGCGGCGCTGCGCTCGTAGAGGCCGAGCACGGCATTCGCGTTCGCGAGGCGCTCGAGGATGCCAGCGCGCCGCTGCGGTCCCGCGCTCGTGCTGGCTGCCTCGAGCTGCGCGTAGTCGACGGGGACGAGGCCGTGTTCCACCGCCCAGGCGGGCGCCGCGTGCAGCACCTGCTCCGGGTCGAGGCCGCGCGCGGAATCGAAGGGAATTCCGGCACGCGCGTAGTAGTCCGCAACGCGCGCGAGATTCTCGCGATTGGACTCGCTGCGCCGCAGGTAGACGGCGCTCGTCGCTGCGCGGAATACGAGCAACCAGCGCGCGTCCCGCTCGAGATGAGACGTGGTGTATTGCCAGGGTCGGTTCGGAATCGGCGCCGCGGGCATCCCGATGCCGAGGAAGAGATCGACCCCGTACGCGTCGAGCAGCGCGCTGAGATCGCGCGCAGCGGGATCCGTTCCGCCGGCCTGGATCGCGTGATAGGTCTTCATGACGTCCGGGGGCAGGTTCAGGCTTCCGTTCACGAAGACCCGCAGCTCCGGTCGCAGCCAGAACCCGAGGAAGCCGCCGGAAAAGTAGGCGTTGTAGAGCTTGCCGCGGAGCGCGGCGTCGTCGAGGAACCACGCCGCGTGCGCGAAGTATTTCCGCACCGCGTAGGGCTCGAGATAGTCGGCCGGCTGCGTCGACAGGCCGCGCGAGAGAAAGGGCCAGTCCCCGAGCCACATGAAGGCCGGCAGCAGTGCCGCCGTCGCCAGCGCGAGCGGCGCGCGCTGGAGCTGTGCGCGCGGCGCCGCGCGCAAGGCCTGGGCGAGCAGCCAGAGCGGAAACACCCCCAGCCACACGAAACGGACCGCCGCCAGCATCGCGACGAGCGAGCAGAGCGAGATCCCGATCAGCGCGGGGTCGAGGTCCGGCTCGCGATGCCGGCCGCCGTGCAGCCTGCGAAGCCACGCGCCGATCGCAAGCGGCGTCGCGAGCAGCAGGAACCAGACGAGCGCCCAGCAGAGCGGGCTCGGCGGGAGGTTCTCGAGCGGAAGCGAGAAGGCCGCGAAGCGAGCCCATTCGTCGCTGACCTGCTCGAGGTCGGGCGTCTGCGAGCCGGCGCGCAGGTACGGGAGATAGGCCGCGGGACCGGAGGGGTTCGCGCAGGCCGCCAGCAGCGCGGCGATCGCCGCAGCCCCGAGGCGGAACGCGCGCGCGATCGAGGGGGGCCGCTGCGCGGGGGCCAGCCACGGGATCTCGAGCGCGGCGCCCACGGCG
The DNA here is from genome assembly GCA_964437835.1 of uncultured Spirochaetales bacterium. Lineage (GTDB taxonomy): Bacteria > Myxococcota_A > UBA9160 > UBA9160 > SMWR01 > CAYTJA01. The sequence goes on along the minus strand of CAYTJA010000277.1, from coordinate 21,624 downwards.
CCGGCGAAGAGCAGCAGCGGTCCGAGCGCGAAGGCCGCGTGCAGATTCGCCCACGCGCCGCAGATCGCGACGGCCCCGGCGAGCGCCAGACCGCCCGGCCGCTCGCGGTCGCGCAGCACCAGCGCGCAGACGGCGATCGCGGCGATCTGGCTCGCGAGCTCGGGGCGCAGCTGGAACAGGCGGTATGCGCCGAGCGCTGCGAAGCAGGCCGCGCCGAAGCTCGCGGCGAGCGCGCAGCCGGAGGCGCGCCGCAAGCAGCGCCACGCGAGGGCCAGGATCGTCGCCACCACGGCGGCGTGGAGCCCGCGCAGCCCGGCGAATCCGGCGGCGCGCTCGACTGCAACCAGGATCAGGTCCGCGAACCAGGTCGCGGGCGGCGGAGGTCCCAGCGCCGTGTGGAGCAGCGGATCCCTCTGCAGCCAGGGGCCTTCCGCGAGGTAGCTCTCGCCTAGCGCGAGATGCCACCAGAGGTCGTCCGTGAAGAGCGGCCGGCCCACGGCGATCAGCAACAGCAGCGCGATGGCGCCGGTGGAGGCGTGGGCGAGCAGCGGGAGGATCGCGCGCGACTTCCGCCCGGGCTGCGCGGTCGGCCCCGGGGAGCTCATCCGGACCCGTCGGCAGCGGGGCGCTCGGTAGGCCTCGGGGTCGCCCCTCGCAGCCGCGGTGGCGAAGCGGCTTCGATTCCGAGCTCCGAGATCCGAAGGCTATCGGCGGCTGCGGAGTCCACTGCCAAGGCAGGAATCGAAACCTGCAGCGCGAAGTAGCCGTCGCTCGTGATGCGCGCTCGCCCGCCGCTGCGAGAGGTCGGAAAGTGCAGCTGGAAGCTCCCAGGCCCGTCGATCTGAAACGGAAAGCGGGTGTCCCCGAGTATCGCGAGCTGGCCCTGCAGCGGAAACGACGCGCCAGGTTGCACCGAACCCGCGAACACGAGATCGCCCTCGCGGTCCGGCAGCAGCGCCAAGGCGCGAGCGCCGATTCGCCAACCGCTGTCAGCGCCTGGGGCCTCGGGACGCCAGGAGAACCAGCCGTCTCCGAGCAGGCCGGTGTGTCGCTCGTGCCGGAAATCGAGCCGCGCCGGCGCCGAGCGGGCAGGCGGCAGGATCCGCACCGGAGCTCCCTCGAGGTTTCCGGAATCCAGGGCTGGGTTCCCCTCGAGCCATCCGACCACGGCTCGCGCCGCCACGGCGAAGCCCTCGGCCGAAAGGTGCTCGTCGCGCGCGTAGACCGCGAGCCCGGCTGCGCTTGCGGCGCGCAGCTCCGGCAGCAGCAGCCGGAAGTCGATCCGCTCCGAATCGAAAAAGCTGTGCAGCCTCCGCTCGGGCAGGTTCCAATCGGCGATTCGATCGAGCGGTCTCCGCTGCCGGAGCTGCGCCTCGATGTCGAGGCGCAATAACTTGGCCGTGCGGGCGACCTGGAACACGCTCGGCACGACCACCACGAGCAGGCGACTCCCGCGCGCCTGGCAGTCGTCCCGGAAGATCCGCAGCAGGGCGAAGGTCCGCTGCCAGGCGCGTTCCCAGACGTCTCCGCGTGGGTGAGAGCGGAAGATCTCGAGGTCCTCGCGCGGCACCGCCCAGCGCCCCGCGCGCTCGGCTGCTGCGCTCTCCCCGATGCCGAAAGGCAGCAAGATCCGCTCGGCAGTCGCGAAGAGACGCGAGTGGCGCCTCCAGGCGGCGCGCTGCGGGTGCAGATATTCGATGCGTGGCCCGCCAGCTTCGGGAACCAGATAGGGGCGGATCCGGTCTCCCGGGCTCACGATCGTGAGCCCGGCGAGATCTTTCAGGTTGTTGACGAGATCGTTCGCCGGATACAGGAACAGCACGACGCGGTCGGGAACGAGGTCCGCGGCCAGGCTGCGCAGCGCGAGGATCTCCTGCCCGGTTCCCCAGTCGACGCTCGAGAGATTGAAGACCTCGGCGCTGCGCCCGCGCTCGCGCAGCGCCGCATCGACGCGAGACGTGACGAGCTCCGGCTCCCCCACCGCTCGCCCCACGAGGAAGGAATCGCCGACGAAGAGAATGCGCTCGGTTCCGGGGGGTCTATCGGTGCCCGGAGCCGGCAGCGGGCGGCCGCGCAGCCCCTGCTCGTTCAGCTCGAAGGGGAATGGGAACTCTGTGTCGGTGCCCTCTGCGCGATAGCCCGGAATGCCGCGGAAGCCGAGCTCGGGATCGAACTGCACCGGCTCGCGGTGGTAGCGCGGCGGCGGGAGCCACAGGCGCGCGGCGAGCTCTGCGGCCCCGACCGAGAGGCAGCAGGATGCACCGGCCAGGGCGAGACGGCCGAGGCTGCCGCTCGCGCTGCGGAGCCCCCGCGGCCCCCGCGCTCTCCCGCCCGGCCTCGGGTCCTGCGCGCGCTCGCGCTGCGCTGCTTCGGGAGGAACGCTGGGAGCGTCTCGCCGCGGCAGCTGCAGGCGTCGGGGGTCCTCGTCGGGTGACACGCCCGCAGCGTACCGTTGCGCATGCGCGGTTCCGCATTCGGTACCCTCATCCCCCGATCGATGCCTGCGCCGGACGCCTTCCCCGGAACCGAAGCTCTCGAGCTCTCCGTCGTGATGCCCTGTCTCGACGAGGCGGCGACCGTCGGCCGCTGCGTCGCGCGCGCGCGCGAGGCGATCGAGCGGATGGGGATCGCGGGCGAGGTGATCGTGGCGGACAACGGCAGCCGCGACGGCTCGCCGGAGATCGCCTCGGCCGCGGGCGCGCGCGTGGTGCAGGTCGCGGAGCGCGGCTACGGCGCGGCGCTGATGGGCGGGATCGAGGCCGCGCGCGGGCGCTACGTCCTGATGGGCGACGCCGATCTCTCCTATGACTTCGGCGCGATCGCGCCCTTCGTCGCCGAGCTGCGCGGCGGTGCGGATCTCGTGATGGGCAACCGCTTCCGCGGCGGGATCCAGCCCGGCGCGATGCCGTGGCTGCACCGCTACGTCGGCAACCCGCTGCTCTCGGGGCTCGGCCGGCTCTTCTTCCGCAGCGCGAGCCGCGATTTCCACTGCGGACTGCGCGCGTTCCGCCGCGACGCCGCGCTGCGCCTCGAGCTGCAGACGACGGGCATGGAGTTCGCCTCGGAGATGATCGTCAAGGCCACGCTGCTCGGGCTGCGGGTGGTCGAGGTGCCGACCACGCTGGCGAAGGATGGCCGCGGCCGACCGCCGCACCTGCGCAGCTTCCGCGACGGCTGGCGGCATCTGCGCTTCCTGCTGCTCTACAGCCCGCGCTGGCTCTTCCTCTACCCGGGCGCCGCGCTGATGCTCGCGGGGCTGCTGCTCGGCGCGTGGGTGCTGCCGGGGCCGCGCGTCGTCGCGGGCGTCGAGCTCGACGTGCACACGCTGATGTATGCGGCGGCCGCGATCTACGTCGGCTACCAGTCCGTCACCTTTGCGCTGCTGACGAAGTTCTTCGCGGTAAACGAGCGGCTGCTGCCCGACGACCCGCGCCTCAACCGACTGCTGCGCTACGTCACGCTGGAGGTCGGGCTGGCCGCGGGCGCGCTGCTCGTGCTGCTGGGTCTGGCCGGGACGCTGCGGGCGCTTTCGGATTGGGGCGCACGCTCCTTCGGCGAGCTGGACCCGACCCAAACGCTGCGCATCGTGATCCCGTCGGTCCTCGCGCTGACGCTCGGCTTACAGGCCGTGCTGTCGAGCTTCTTCTTGTCGGTGCTCGCGCTGGGGCGGCGGCGCCGCTAGGGGCCTCGCCCCGCGCAGTGAGTCCTGGGCGGACGAAGGTCAGGAGGGCCGGGCAGCGCTATGCTGCCCTGCGCGAGGGGGGCCGAGTGAGCAGCAGCGGAAGTCGCGACGCATGGGATTACTTCGAGCGGCTGCGCGGGCTGCTCGAGCTGCTCCCGGAGCAGGCCGAGCGGCTGGTCGCGCTGCTGCTGCGCGCCTTCGATGCGGAGCGCACGGTGTTCCTGATCGGCAACGGCGGCAGCGCCGCGAACGCCTCGCATTTCGCGCAGGATCTCGCGAAGGGCACCGCGCCCGGGCTCGAGGCGCCGCGCCGGCTGCGCGCTCTCTCGCTCGCGGACAACGTCGGCTTCCTGACCGCGCTCGCGAACGACGTCGGCTACGAGCGCGTGTTCGAACAACAGCTGCGCACGCTCGCACGCCCCGGCGACCTGCTGATCGCGATCTCCGGTTCCGGAAATTCGCCGAACGTGCTGCGCGCGGTCGAGTGGGCGCGCGAGGCGGGTCTCCTGACGCTCGGCGTCACCGGCTTCGACGGGGGCAAGCTGCGCGGCATGGTCGACCACGCAGTCCACGTGCCCTGCGACGACATGGGCATCTGCGAGACGCTCCACGCCGCCGTGTTTCACTGCGCAATGAGCGGGCTGCGCGAGCGGATCGAAGCGCGCGTGCGGCGGTGACGTCGGTCGTCCGGCTCGAGAACCGGATCCAGGAATACGACTGGGGCTCTCACACGGCGCTTGCGGAGCTGCTCGGCCAATCCTCGCCTGCCCTGCGCCCGCAGGCCGAGCTGTGGATGGGCGTGCATCCGGTCGCGCCTTCGCAGGTCGTGGAGGCGAAGGGGCTGACGCCGCTGGCCGAGTGGCTGGCCGCGGATCCGCGCGCGCGCCTCGGCCGGCGCGCGCTGGCGCGCTTCGGGCCCGAGCTGCCCTTCCTGCTCAAGGTGATCGCCGCCGCGCGGCCGCTCTCGGTCCAGGCGCATCCCGACACCGCTCAGGCGCAGGCCGGCTTCGCGCGCGAGACCGCAGCCGGACTCGCGCTGGACTCGCCGCGGCGCAGCTACCGAGACGAGCGCCACAAGCCCGAGCTCGTGTGCGCGCTCTCGACCTTTCGGGGCCTCTGCGGTTTTCGCGCACCGGCCGAGATCCGCGGGCTGATCGAGGGCCTCGCGGCGCCGCGCCTCGCGCTGCTCTCGGCGCGGCTCGCGGGGGGAGGCGAGGGCAGCGCGCTGCGCCGCGCCTTCGAGTCGCTGCTGCGGATGCCCGACAGCGCGCGGCGGCCGGTGGTCGAGGAGGCGGCACAGGCCGCGCTCCGTGAGCGCGATGCGGATCCGGCCTACGCCTGGATCGCGCGCCTGCACGAGCTGCACTCGGGCGACGCGGGCGTGCTCGCGCCGCTCTTCCTGAACGTCGTCGAGCTCACTCCAGGCGAAGCGCTGTACGCCGGCGCCGGAGTGCTGCACGCCTCTCTCGAGGGCACGGCGGTCGAGCTGATGGCGAGCTCGGACAACGTGCTGCGCGGCGGCCTGACCTCGAAGCACGTCGACGTCGACGAGCTGCTGCGCGTGTTGCGCTTCGAAGCGGCTCCGGCTGCTCGCGTGAAGCCGCGGGCCGCGGCGCCAGGCGTCACGGTCTACCCGACGCCCGCGGCCGAGTTCGAGCTTTCGCGCCTCGAAGTTGCAGGGACGCTCGCGGTGCCGCGCGGCGAGGACCCGGGCATCGAAATCCTGCTCTGCGTCGAGGGGGCGCTCGAGCTGCGCGCGGGCTGCGGCGATGCGCTCCTGCTGCCGCGCGGAGCCAGCTGCGCGGTGGCCGCGGATGCGGGGCCCTGCGCGCTGCGCGGCCGAGGGGTCGCGTACCGCGCGGGTGTGGCTGCCGCCGCCGCGTGAGCCTCTACGAGTCGCTGCCGATCCCGTTGCAGAACCTGGCCTGCAGCTGGGCCGGCTACCGGCGCTCGCGGCTGCGCTTCACGCGCCACTTCCATGCGACGCTCGCCGAGTGGGAGCGCACGCTGCAGGCGGATCTGCAGCAGCTGCACGCGCTCCAGTGGCGGCGGCTGCGCGAGATCGTCGAGCACGCGCGCGCCCAGGTTCCCTACTACCGCGAGCTTCCAGCCGCGGAAGCGCAGCGCGATCCCTTCGAGGCGATCCAGCGCACGCTGGCGCGGATCCCGGTGCTCGAGAAAGCGACCTATCGCGACCATTGCGAGGATTTTCTCGCGCGCGACATTCCGCGCCGCAGCCTGGTGCGCGGCAAGACCAGCGGCACGACGGGCACTGCGCTCCCGCTCTGGTGGACGCGCGAGGCGGTCGCCGAGGAGTTCGCGAGCTTCTGGCGCGCGCGCCGCGCGGCGGGCGTCGCGCTCACAGACGCGAGTCTCACCTTCAACGGCCAGACGATCGTGCCGATCGCGCAGTCGCGGCCCCCGTTCTGGCGCCACAACGCCTGGAACCGGCAGACGCTGTTCTCGCTCTACCACATCAGCCCGGCCACCCTGCCGGCCTATGTGGACGCGATCCACGCGACGCCCGCGGCCTTCGCGCAGGGCTATCCGTCCTCGCTGCATCTGACTGCGCGCGCACTGCTCGATGCGGGCCGCCCGCTGCCGCGGGGTCGGCTGCGGGCGGTCTTCACGTCTTCGGAGTCGCTGCTCGCGTTCCAGCGCGAGACGATCGAGGCCGGCTTCGGCGCGCCCGTCTACGACCGCTACGGCGTCTCGGAGTTCTGTGTGTCGATGACGCAGTGCCGCCAGCAGCGCCTGCACGTCGACATGGAATTCGGACTCGTCGAGGTGTTGCCGGAGGAGCGCGGTCCGGGCTTCGTGCGAGGCCCGCTGCTCGTCACCGGATTTGCGAACCGGGCGACTCCCCTGCTGCGCTACCGCGTCGGAGACGTCGGCACCCGCTCGGAGTCGCCCTGCGCCTGCGGCCGAGCGGGGGACGTGTTCCTGGACGTGGATGGACGCATCGAGGACACCATCCGATTGCCGGACGGGCGCTGGATCGGCCGCCTCGACCACGTCTTCAAGGCGCAGCTCGACGTCGCCGAGGCGCAGATCCTCCAGGAGACGCCCCGGGCGATCGAAGTGCGGATCGTACGCCGGCCGAGCTACAGCGAGCGCAGCGAGCGCGAGCTGCTGGCGGAGTTCCGCTCGCGGCTCGGGAACGAGATCGAGATCGAGCTGCGCTACGTCGAGAGCATCGCGCGCGATCCGAACGGAAAGTTCCGGGCCGTGAAGTCGAAGCTGGCTAAGCTTGCGCGATGATTCGGGTCGGCCTCGCGCGCACGCAGCCGAGCTACGCGGGGCTGCGCCCTCCCTACGGACCGGGCAAGACGTGGCCCGAGCTCGAGCCGCTGCTGGGCGGCGCCGCGGCCGAGGGGCCGACGTCCCATGTCTACGCGGCGGTACGCGCCGCGCTGTTTGGCGCGGGCTTGGATGCCGCGCGCTTCGGCCGCGCGGATTGGAATCCGCTCGGCGCGCTGGTGCGGCGCGGTGGGCGCGTGGTCTTGAAGCCGAACCTGATCCGGCACTGGAACCCGCTCGCGGGCGCGAGCGTCGAATCCGTCATCACTCACGGCTCGCTGCTGCGCACGCTCGCGGACTACGCGTTCCTCGCGGTCGGAGCCGAGGGCTCGGTTGCGATCGCCGAAGCGCCCCAACACGACTGCGATTTCGATCGGATCCGCACGCTGGCAGGGCTCGACGCGCTGGTCGATTTCTATGCGCACACGCTGCGCAGGGAGTTCGAGCTGATCGACCTGCGCCGCGAGGCCGTGATCTACCGCGACGGAGTGATCGTCCAGCGCGTGTCCCTGCCGGGCGACCCGCTGGGCTACCGGCTCGTCGATCTCGGCGCGAAGAGTCACTTCACCGACTCGGGTCTCGATCCAAAGCGCTTCCGAGGGGCCGACTACGACCCGGGCCCGACTTCGCAACACCACAGCGGCGGGCGCAACGAGTATCTGCTCTCGGAGACGGTGCTCTCGGCCGACCTCGTCGTGAACCTGCCGAAGCTCAAGACGCACAAGAAGACCGGCGTCACGCTGGCCTTCAAGAATCTGGTCGGCATCAACGGCGACAAGAACCTGCTGCCGCACCACAGCGTCGGCGGCGAGGCGGCCGGCGGCGACGAGTTCCCGGGCGGCAGCGGCCTCGACCGCGCGCGCAGCGCGGCAACCGAGGTCGCGCGGGCGCTGCTCTCGCGCGGGATCGGGACGGGCCTCGTGCGCTGGCTGCGCCGCGCCGAGACGGCCGCGCGCGGGGACGCCTTCATCCGCAGTGGCAACTGGTATGGCAACCGCACGACCTGGCGCATGTGCCTCGACCTGAACCGCTGCCTCTACTACAGCGACCGCGAGGGCCTCCACCTCGACGCGCCCGCGCCGCTGCGCCGCGTGCTGACGGTGATCGACGGCGTGATTGCCGGCGAGGGCGAGGGGCCGCTCGCGCCGCGCGACGTCCCGCTCGGAGTCGTGCTCGCGTCCTCAGATCCGCTCGCAGTGGACCTGGCCGCGGTGCGCCTGATGGGCTTCGACGAGGCGCGGCTGCCGAAGCTCCAGGGCGCGATGACGGCGAGCGAGCTGCGCGTGACGCAGGTGCGCGCGCCGTCGGACGTCGAAGTGGGCGAAGTCGACCCCGTGAATTTCGCGCTCGTGCTGCGCTCGCTCGACGCGCTGAACGCGCCGCGCAGCTTCGATGCGCACCCGGGCTGGCGCGGACACCTGGAGCGCGCGCAGTGAAACAGGTGCTGCAGAACCCGAAGAGCGGGCGCCTCGAGCTGCGGGAGGTCCCCGCACCGGCTCTCGGCGCCGGCCAGGTACTGGTGCGCAACCACTTCTCGGTGGTGTCTCCCGGCACCGAGAAGCTGGCGATCGACTTCGCGCGCAAGTCGCTGCTCGGCAAGGCGCAGAGCCGGCCGGACCTGGTGCGCCAGGTACTGCGCAAGCTGCAGCACGAGGGCCCGCTCTCGACCTATCAGGCCGTGATGAACCGCCTCGATCAGCCGCAACCGCTCGGCTACTCGTGCGCCGGCATCGTCGAAGCGGTCGGCGAGGACGTTCGCGATTTCGCCGCAGGAGATCGCGTGGCCTGCGCGGGCGCGGGCTATGCGGTCCACGCCGAATGGGTCGCGGTCCCCGAGAACCTCGTCGCGCGCGTTCCGGATGCGGTGACGCTCGACCGCGCTGCCTTCGCGACACTAGGCGCCATCGCGCTGCAGGGCATTCGCGTCGCAGGGCCGACGCTCGGCGAAGTGGCGGCCGTGATCGGCCTCGGGTTGATCGGTCAGCTCGCGGTGCAGCTGTTGCGCGCGAACGGCTGCCGCGTGCTCGGCATCGACCTCTCGGAGCAGCGCGTGCAGCAGGCGCTCGCCCAGGGGGCGGAGTGGGGCGCCGCGCCGGATGCGGATCCCGCCGCCTGGCGAAATCTGGCGACCGCCGGCTACGGCGCAGACTTCGCACTCGTGACCGCGGCCTCCGAGAGCTCGGCGCCGATCGCGCTTGCCGCGGAGTTGTGCCGAATCAAGGGGCGCGTCGCGGTGGTGGGCGCGACCGCGATGAACCTCGATCGCCGCAGCTTCTACGACAAGGAGCTCGAGCTGCGCATGAGCATGTCGTACGGGCCCGGCCGCTACGACCGGCGCTACGAGGAACTCGGCCTCGACTATCCGATCTCCTACGTGCGCTGGACCGAGAATCGCAATCTGCAGGCCTTCCTCGCGCTGTGCGCGTCGGGCAGCGTCGATCCGCTGCGGCTCGAGCTCTCGCAGCTCGACTTCGCCGACGCCGAGCGCGCCTACGAGGAGCTCGCGGGCGGGAAGCGCCGTGGGCTCGCGAGCGTATTCCGCTACGGCGCCCTGGCTCCCGCTGCGCGGAGCCAGCCGATCGCTGCGGCTGCGGGCGCGGCGAAGCGCGCGGGTGAGCTCGGGGTCGCGTTCATCGGCGCTGGAAACTACGCCAAGGCGGTGCTGCTGCCCGCGCTCCAGCGCGTGGGCGGCCTGCGCAAGCGGCAGATCGTGACGGCGACCGGTGCGTCGGCCGAGCACAGCGCGCGCAAGTACGGCTTCGCGGCCTGCGGCACCGATCCGGCTGCGGTGTTCTCGGATCCCGAAGTCGATCTCGTCTTCATCGCGACGCGCCACGAGTCGCATGCCGCGCTCGCCGCGGCCGCGCTGCGCGCGGGCAAGGCCGTCTGGTGCGAGAAGCCGGTCGCGATCGACGACGCCGGGCTCGACGCGCTCGCCGCCGCGGTCAGCGAGACGCGCGGCTTCCTGGCCGTCGGCTTCAACCGCCGCTTTTCGCCGCACGCGATCTTCGTGCGCAAGGCTTTTTCCGCGCGTCGCGGCCCGCTGGCGATCCACTACGGCGTCGCGGCCGGGCCCGCGCCGCGAGGCAGCTGGCTCGTCGAGGCGAAGGTCGGGGGAGGGCGCTTGCTGGGCGAGGTCTGCCATTTCGTCGATCTCTGCAGCTTTTTCGTCGGCGCGCCTCCGGTCGAGGTGCTGGCGCGCTTCCTGGCGCGCGATCCGGCTGCCGACGATTCGGTCGTCTGCACGCTCTGCTATGCCGATGGATCGACGGCCACGATCCAGTATCTCGCGAGTGCGAGTGCGGAGCTGCCGAAGGAGCGCTTCGAGGTCTCCGGCGACGGGCGCACGGCGATCTGCGACAACTTCCGGCGCACGCGCCTCTACTCGGGACGTGGCGGCGCGCGCAGCTTCAACCAGGACAAGGGCCAGGCCGCCGCGGTCGCGAGCGTCGTCGCCGCGCTGCGCGGGGGTCTGCCCTCACCGATTCCCTTTGCGGAAGTCGAGTCCGTCTCGCGCGCGACGCTGCGGCTCGCCGATGCTGCAGCCAGCGGCGTCAAGCTGCGCGTGGAGCCGCTCGAACGCTGAGGCGAGGCTGCGCGGTTGGCGCTGCAGCCGCCGCGCAGGTCTGTGTGCTGGCGCTGCTGGGACTGGCAAAGGCCCTGCGCGCGGAGCCCGAGGCAGCGGCTGCGCTGCCGCTGCGGCCGCTGCTGCGGGCGCCGATTCTCGACGGCGAGATCGATGCGCAGGAATGGAGCGGCGCGGTCTGGGTCGAGGGCTTTCGCGACTCTCGCGGCGCGCAGCGGCCGGAAGCCGAGCTCGCGCTCGCGCGCCACGGCTCGGCTCTGCTGCTCGCGCTGCGCACGGCGGTCGATCCCGAAGCGGGCCTGCTCGCGCGCGCTCCGCGCGCGGAGCGCGACACGCTCGCGCCGCTCGACGACGCGATTCGCGTCTGGCTCGCGGCTCCGGGACCCGAGGCCCCGCTCTACGAGATCGTCGCGAATGCGCGCGGCGCGCTCTGGGATGCCGTGCATCGCCCCGGCGCCGCCGGCTTCGAAAGCGACCTTCGCTATGCGTCCGGCGCCGAGCTCGGCGGGCGCAGCGCCGGGGGCTTCTGGGAGGTCGAGCTCCGGATCCCGCTTCCGGACGCGCGCGACGCGCGCGCACCGGAGTGGCGCGTCGCGGTCGAGCGGATCGAGCAGCGGCCCTTCACGCGTCTGGGCTGGCCGGCTGTGATCCCCGAGCGAAATCCGCTCGCGCTGCTCGCGCGGATTTCGGCCGCGCCGAGCTCCGAGGACGCAGGCCGCAGCGCGCCGGTCCAGCTCCCGGTCTCGAGCCGTGCCGCCGAGCGGCTGCGCGCGAGCGCTGTGGACGCGCTGCGCGAGCCTGCGGACGCGCACGGCTCCGCAGCTCCAGGCCCGGAACAGCTCCAGGCTGCGCTTTCCTTCTACTGCAGCTTCGACTCAGCCTCGACGCGCGCAGATCTCGCGGGGGGCGTGGCCGATCCGGTCGCGGTGGGCGGCGCGCTGCGCTTCGTCCCGGGTCGCTTCGGGCGAGCGCTCGCGATCGGACGCGGGGCGGGCGGCGGGAGCTTCGAGTACGCCTCCGAGGCGAATCTCGACTTCGCGCGGCCCGGAGCGCTCTCGTTCTGGATCGCGCCGCTCGACTGGGAGGATCCGGCGCAGGTCCGCGCGCGCGGCTATGTCCCGATGCTCCACCGCCGGGCGCCAGCCGGAAACCACTTCACGCTGAACCGGATGGGATTCGACACCCGCCTGGCACGTGGCGACCGCTTGAGCGCCGGCTTCTGGGCTCCGGGCGGAAGCCACAACGGCCTGATCCAGCTCGAGAGCACGCTCGGCTGGCGTGCGGGCGAGTGGCACTTCGTCGCGCTGTCGTGGCGCCGGGAGGCCTTCGAGCTGTCGATCGACGCAGCCGCTCCGGTGTCGACGTCGTTCCGCACGGCGCTGACCCCTGCGTCGTTCCGGATCGGGAACGCCGAAACGCCCTTCGAGGTCGGCGGCAGCGCGGACGAGCTCAGCGCGATCGACGAACTCCAGATCTTCACGCGCCCGCTGGCGCGCTCGGAGCTGCTGCGTCTGGCCCGCGCGGCGCAGGCGGAGCCGCGCGCGCGGTCTGCGCTGGACCTGGGTCCTGCGGCGACGGCTCCGCCGGGTCTCGTAGACTGAGCGCCCGTGAATCCCAGCCGCACGCTTCGCACGCTGCGCCCGCTGCGCTGGTCGCAGCTCGCCGCGCGCGCCCGGATCGCGCTCTGCGGGCGCCGCCGGGTGCCTCTTCCCGAGCGCGAGCCCGCAATCGCCGGGGAATTTCCGGTGCTGCCCGAAGCGCAGGCTGTCGACGTCTCGGGCCTTGCCGAGGGCCGCTTCCGCCATCTGAACTTCGAGCGGGCGCTCGGGATCGATCCGGTTGCGTGGCCGCTCGGAGACCCGGGCCAAGAGCGGCTGTGGGTCGTCACGCTGCACTATCACGAGTGGGCGCCCGCCCTGGCGAGCGAACGGCCCGAGTTGCTCGAGCTGCTGCTGCGGGACTGGATTCGCAGCTGCGCCCCCGAGTGCGCCGGCGCGCTGCCGCTGGCGTGGAACTCGTATGCGATTGCGACCCGGATCCCGAATTGGATCCGCGCCTGGCAGCGCGGCGCGATCGGCGCGGGTTTCAAAAGTGAATTCCTGCGCTCGCTCTGGCGCCAGGCCGCGTTCCTCGCGGCGAACCTCGAGTGGGACCTGCGCGCGAACCACCTGCTGCGCGACGCCGTCGGCCTCGCGTGGGCGGGCCGCTTCTTCGCGCACGCAGCCTGGCAGCGGACCGCCTGCGATCTCGCAGCGTCCCAGGCGCAGGAGCAGCTGCTGCCCGACGGGCTCCACTTCGAGCTCTCCCCGATGTACCACGACCATGCGCTGCGCGATTTCGAAGAGCTGGCAGTGCTGCTGCCGGAGGTGCCGGAGCTGCCGGCGGCGGTCCGGCGCATGCGCGCGGCGGCGCGGTGGCTGCGGCATCCGGACGGTGGCATCGCACTGCTGAACGACGCGTCGCTCGCACCCCACCCGCCGCGCGCGCAGCCCGCGCCGCGGCTCGCGGCAGCGGAGCACAGCTCTCCGTTCTTCTACTTCCGCGACCAGCTCGTCTGCTGGCGCGGCGACCCGTGGTGTCTCTTCTTCGACGTCGGCGCGATCGGTCCGGACTGCCAGCCCGGCCACGCGCACGCCGATTCGCTCTCGCTCGAGGCCTCCTTCGGCGGCGCGCGGCTCTTCGTCGACCCGGGCACCTACGGTTACGACCAGGACGAGCGCCGCCGCTACGATCGCTCGACCGGGTCGCATAACACAATCTGTATCGATGGGCAGGACTCGAGCGAGGTCTGGCAGATCTTTCGCGTGGGCCGGCGCGCGCGCCCGCTGGATCCGCGCGCGAGCTTCGGCGCGGGAGCGCTCAGCGCTTCCGGCTCGCACGACGGCTACGACCACCTGCCCGGCAGGCCGCGGCACCACCGCGCAGTCGAGCTGCAAGGGGCGCGCCTCTGCGTGCGCGACCGCATCGGGGGCGGCGGTCGGCACCGCGTCGAGGGCGGCTGGCTGCTCGCTCCGGAGCTCGGCGCGGCGGCCGCGGCGGGCGGCTTCCGGCTCGAGACGCGTAAGGGTCGCCTGCGCGTGCGCGTCGAGGGGCCGCCGGAGCTCGTGCTCAGCGTCGAGACGCGCAACTATCACCCGGAGTTCGGCCGCGAGCTCGAGACCCGGCGCCTCGCTTGGCGCTTCGAGGGCCGGCTGCCGCTCGAGGTCCGCACCTGGGTCGAGCCCGCATGAAGATCCTCTACGTCTCGCAGTACTTCCCGCCCGAGATGGGCGCGCCGCCGGCGCGCGTGCACGAGTTCTCGCGCGAGTGGGCGAAGCTCGGCCACGCAGTCACGGTGCTGACCGCGTTCCCACACCACCCGACGGGCCGCAAGCGCCCGCAGGACCGCTGCGTGCTCACGCGCCGTGAATCGATCGACGGCATCGACGTGATCCGCAGCTACATCTACGCCGCAGCGAACCAGGGCACCTTGCGGCGCATGCTGAGCTACAGCTCGTTCCTGCTCTCCGCGAGCCTGATCGGCTCGCTGCGGGCCTCGCGCCCGGACCTCGTGCTCGCGACCTCGCCGCAGCTCTTGTGTGCAGCCGCGGGCTATCTGCTGTCACTTCGCTTCGGCGTTCCCTTCGTCTTCGAGCTTCGCGACCTCTGGCCCGAGTCGATCCTCGCGGTCGAGGCGATGCGCGAGAACCTCGTCGTGCGCGGGCTCAAGCGGCTCGCGGCCTTTCTCTACCAGCGCGCCGATCGCATCGTCGCGGTCGGCGAGGGCTACAAGCAGGGTGTGATCAGCCGCTACGGAGTTCCCGCCGAAAAGATCGAGGTCGTGCCGAATGGCTTCGATCCCTCGGTCTTCGTGCCCGGCCCGCGCGACAACGAGCTGCGCCGCGAGCTCGGCTGGGGCGATCGCAGCGTGCTGCTCTACATCGGCACCCACGGCATGGCCCACGCGCTCGACAAGGTGCTCGAGGCGGCCGAGCTGCTGCGCTCCGATCCGAGCGTGCTGTTTGCGTTCGTCGGCGAGGGCGCGGAGAAAGCTCGGCTCAAGGAGATCGCGGCGCGGCTCGCGCTGCCAAACGTGCAGTTCATCGATCAGCAGCCGAAGGCGCGCGTGCCGCTCTTCTACGCCGCCTGCGACATGTGTCTGGTGACGCTGCGCAACACGCCGCTCTTCCTCGAGGTGCTGCCCTCGAAGATCTTCGAATCGCTCGCGATGGAGCGGCCGGTGCTCTTCAGCGGCGGCGGCGAGGCGAAGGCGTTGATCGAGGGCTCCGGCAGTGGGCTGTGCATCGCGCCCGAAGATCCGCAGGCGCTGGTGCGTGCGGTGCGCGAACTCGGGGCGCACCGCGAGGAGTTCGCGGAGATGGGTCGCCGCGGGCGCCGCTTCGTCGAGCAGCACTACGATCGCCGCGTGCTCGCGAAGCGCTATCTCGAGATCCTGGGTAGGATGGTGCGCCCGTGACCCGAGTCCTCGACGTCGTCGCCGGCGCCCGGCCCAACTTCATGAAGGTGGCGCCGATCCTGCGCGCGCTGCCGCGCCAGCCGGGCCTCGCGGCCCGCCTGGTGCACACGGGCCAGCACTACGACGAGGGCATGTCGGAAGTGTTCTTCCGCGAGCTCGGGATCCGCGCGCCGGACGTCCATCTCGGCGTCGGTTCGGGCTCTCACGGCGCGCAGACGGCGCGCGTGCTCGCGGCCTTCGAGGAGCACTTGCAGCAGTCCCTGCCGCGCTCGGCGGGGGTCGTCGTGGTCGGCGACGTGAACTCGACGCTCGCCTGCAGCCTCGCCGCGGTCAAGCTCGGGATCCGCGCGGCGCACGTCGAGGCCGGCCTGCGCTCCTTCGATCGCAGCATGCCCGAGGAGATCAACCGCCTCGTGACCGACGCGATTTGCGACCTGCTGCTCGTGAGCGAGCCGGCCGGTCTCGCGAATCTCGAGCGCGAGGGCATTGCGGCCGAGAAGATCCGCTATGTCGGAAACGTGATGATCGACACGCTGGCCTTCGAGCTGCCGGCCGCGCGGCGCTGTGCGGCGCCGGCGAAGTTCGGGCTCGAGCCGCGCGGCTACGGGCTCGTGACGCTGCACCGGCCCTCGAACGTCGACGCCCCCGAGCGGCTCGCGGCCTGCGTCGAGCTGCTGCGCGAGCTCGCCAGGCGCCTCGCGATCGTGTTTCCGGTACACCCGCGCACGCGCGAGCGGCTCGAGCGCTTCGGCCTGCTCGCCTCGCTGCTGCAGACGCCGGGCATTCGACTCACGGCGCCGATCGGCTACCGCGAGAACCTGGGCCTGCTGGCCGACGCGCGCTTCGTGCTCACGGATTCGGGCGGCATCCAGGAGGAGAGCAGCTACCTCGACGTGCCCTGCCTCACGCTGCGCTCGAACACCGAGCGGCCGGTCACGCTGACGAAGGGCACGAGCACACTCGTCGGCGACGACCTCGGCGGGGTCCCCGCGCGGGTCGACCGCATCCTCGCGGGCGATCGCCGCCACGCCGAGCCGATCGAGGGCTGGGACGGCCGCGCCGCAGAGCGCATCGTCGACGCGCTCGCCGCGTGCTTCGTCTGACGCACACGCCCTGCGGGTCCCGGTCCCGGCCCCGAGAGCCCGCAAGCCGTTTCGGCGCGCAGCGAGGCCAAGCCGAGCGGAGAGCGGGTGGGACCGGGCCGCTCCCGGACCGGGACCCGCAAGGCTCGGCTTGCGGCGGCTACGAGAGGTTGCCGGCGCGCGGCTCGGCGGCGGGCGCGAAGGGCTCGATCAGGCTGCGGTCGCCGAGCGCGCGCAGCCGGCGGAAGGTCGCGAGCGCGCGGTCGAGCGGGATCAACGCGAGCTGCGCGAGCAGCACGACAATCAGCGCGGTCGCGGGCAGCGCGAAGAGCCCGCGGTAGCTGGCTTCGGAGCTGAATAGCGCCGACAGGCCGAGCGCGATTCCCGAAGTGGCGGTCGCGAAGAGCGGGATGCGCAGCCAGTGCGGACCCGCGAGCGCAGCGAAGGCGCGCCGGAGCGGCGCGGCGATCGCCCACGAGTTCGCGAGGATCAGGAACAGCCCGACGCTCGCGACCATCGGCTCCCAGCGCCGCAGCCACGTGGCCGAGAGCCAGCACACGAGCAGCGTGAGCGCGCCGGCGATCGCATAGCGATGTACTGACGCGCTGAGCAGTCCCTGACCGGTGACGATCGAGCGCCGCAGCGACAGCGAGAGCTCCACGCCGCAGCCGAGCAGCAGGATCTGGCTCGGCAGGGCCAACGCGGCATAGCCGGAGCCGAGCCAGAGCCGCAGCAGCTCCGGGGCGATCGCGCTGGCGCAGGCGATCAGGCCGGTCACCGAGAGCACGTAGATCGCTTCGAGGTCCCAGAGCGTCGCCCGCGCTCCCGCCGAGAGCTTGCGCGGGTCGAGCAGCGAGCCGACGGGCACCTCGATCGGCTGCAGCACCGAGAACAGCACCTGGAGGAAATAGCCGCGGATCGTCGAGATCGCGATCGCGAGCAGGCCGCTGGCCTCGGCGCCGAGGAATTGGCTCGCCATCACGATCGGCGCGCGCTGGATCAGGATCGTGGTGCCCCAGTGGGCCGTGAGCGGCAGCGAGTAGCGCAGTGCGGGCAGCGCAATGGCCAGCCTGGCGCGCGTCGCCCCGCGCAGGTCCTGCGGCGAGGAGCGGCGCAGCTGCAGGAAGATGATCGCGTGGCGCGCGAGCGCCGCTGCGAGGAAGACGCTGCAATAGAGCGTGAGCGAGTGCGGGCGCAACGAGAGTGCGATCGCGAGGCCCGCGGCGCGCAGCAGCGTCTCGGCAGTCAGGACGGTATTCACGAACGGGATCGCGCCGCGCGTCATCAGCGGGACTTGCAGCAGATTCAGCGAGTTCTCGGCAAAGAAGAGCGCTGCCGTGAGCCACAGCGCCCGGAGGTTGTCTGGGCTCGCTTCGATCGAGAGCACGCGCAGCACCGGCTCGGCCGCGAGGCTGATTCCGACGGCGAGCACCGCACAGCAGAGCGCGAGGATCTTCGAGCCGCTGCCGAGGGTTTCGCCCGGGCTCGCGCCGCCGCCCTGTCGACCGACCGCCTGGGCCAGTGCGCGCGTGAACGAGATTCGGATGCCGTCGGTACACAGCGTGAGCAGCTGGACTGCGGCCAGGATCGCGGAGGCGCGCCCGAAATCCTCGAGGCCGAGAACGTCCTGGCGCAGCAGGAAGGGAACCAGCGCGAGCGAGACGACGAGCTGGATCGCCTTGCTGAGATAGCCGGAAGCGATCCCCGAGAGCAGATCGCGGAGCTTCATCCGCGGTTTATTCGGGGACGTGAGCCGGCAGGCGCGCGAGGATGCGCGGCGCCAGGTCGGCGAATGCGGCCTCCGCCTTCGACTCTCTGCCGCCGTAGAGGGGCGCCGTGAAGCGAACCAGCGCTCCGTCGGTGCGTCCGCGCGTTGCGCGGTCCCAGCCGACGGAGAGCACCTTCATCCAATCCTCGGATTCGACGCGGCCGCGCGACTGGTACCAGTAGTAGACCAGCTGCCGCAGCTCGCCCTTGGCGATCACGAAGCGCTTTGCCGTTGCGGGTCCGCCGGGCAGGCCCGGGAGCTCGAGCGGGACCGTGACGTTGTCGATGATGTCCCAGCCGGAGCCGGGCAGGCAGTGGCTCGGCGGGTGGATCGAATTCTCGCCCGCGCCGCCCCCTTCCTCGCGAATCTGCGTCTCGTGGTAGCCGACATAGACGTTCACGACGTCGCTCGGCGCGCGCAGGAAATCGCAGAGCAGGAAATCGCTGACCCCGAGGTTGTCGATCACCGCCTGGTCGACCGTCTCGCGCTTCAGGCAGCGCCAGTCTCCGAGCTGATCCGGGAAGCTCGCGAAGCTCTCGCGCGGCGGGATCACGGCCGCATGCGCGAGGAAGTAGTAGGTGTAGGCGTTCAGGCCGAGGAAGCCGATCGCGATCAGCAGCTTGATCACCGCGCGCGCTCCGCGCGCCGCCGCCGCCGCCCGACGATCTGCGACAGCAGGAAGGCCTCGATCAGCAGCAATCCGAACGCGAGCAGGAACGTGAACAATCCCTCGGTCATGTGGATCCAGCCGTCGGCGACCTTCGGGCCGAAGTTGTGGGTCGCGATGCCGGTCAGGCCGACGCGGAAGGCGTTCACCAGGATCGCGATCGGCAGCGTCGACGCGACGATCAGCAGCCGCTCGAGCGCCGTCTTGCGAAAGAAGTACGCGAAGACCACGCCGAGTGTTCCGAGCGCCATCACCGAACGCAGCCCCGAGCAGGCTTCGGCGACCATCAGCGGATGGTTTGCGAGGTGGATGATGTTGCCCTCGCGCAGCGCGGGGATTCCCAGCTGGTACAGGCCCTCGACCGCGAGGTCCGTCGCGATCAGCTGCAGCGGAAACGTGATCACGTTCACGAGCGATTGCGGCAGCGGCACCATCAGGAACAGGAACAGCAGCGGGAAGGCCAGCACGCGGAACACCCGACGCCCGAGCAGTAGCAGCACCAGGCCCTGGAGCGTCAACACGAAGGCCACGCGCATCGACATCAGCTCGACGCCGAGGCGCCCGATCGCGAGCGCGAGCGCGCCGAGCGCGAGCGGGAGCAGGCCCCACCACGACGGCTCGACGGGCGTGCGCGCGAGCACGCGCCGCCGCTCCCACGCGAAGTAGGCCGCGAGCGGCCCGATCAGGAAGCCGTGCGAGTAGTCCGGCACCAGGTTCCAGTGCTGGACCATGTAATAGAGGATCGGGCCGAAGATCGCGGCCGCGGCCGCGGCGAGCAGCCCCGTCACCAGGAACGCGAGCTTGCGGCTGGAGGCGTCGAGGCCAGCCGCGGGCTGCGCCGTCTGCGCACCCGGCGGCTCGGGAATCGCCGGGCTCGTCATCGGCCTCGAGGCCCGTGCATTCCCAGCCTCCGGCAGCCTAGAACAGCGCGTAGATGAAGGGCGCCACGGCCGTGCCCTGGGTCATCACCAGCAGGAAGCCCATCATCAGCATCGTGAACACGATCGGCCCGAGCCACCACATCTTGCGGACCCGCATGAAGGCCCACAGCTCCCGGAAGATTCCGAGGCGGTCACCGAAGCCGCCGCTGGCACGTGCCATTCTGATGTCTCCTTGGCTCCCCGGGGCCTGGCTCGACGTCGGGCCAGGGCGCGGGGAGCGAATCAGTCTAACGCGTAGCGATCACGCCAGTCGAAGTCTTCGCGCAGCTCGGGCTGATCCTGCTTGCGCAGGATCTGGTTCCCGAGCACGAGCAGGTCGAGCTGGGTGCGCATGAAGCACAGATAGGCGTCTTCGGGGCTGCAGACGATCGGCTCGCCTCGGACGTTGAACGAGGTGTTGATCATGACCGGGCAGCCCGTGCGCTCGTCGAAGGCGCGGATCAGGTCGTAGAACTCGGGGTGGGAGGCGCGGGTCACGGTCTGCAGGCGCGCCGAGCCGTCCACGTGCGTGACCGCCGGAATCACCCGGCCCGGCTGGACCGGACACACCAGCAGCATGTAGGGGCTCTCGCGGTCGATGTCGAACCACTCCGCTGCCTTCTCGGCCAGCACCGCCGGCGCAAAGGGCCGGAACGACTCGCGGAACTTGATCTTGAGGTTCACGCGCTTCCAGTTCTCCGGGTTGCGCGCGTCCGCGAGGATGCTGCGGGAGCCGAGCGAGCGGGGGCCCCACTCCATGCGCCCCTGGAACCAGCCGACCACGGCCTGCTCCGCATCCATCGCAAAGGCCGTTTCGCGGATCATCTCCTCGCGGGAGAGCGTGCGGTACACCGCGCCGCGCGCGTCGAGGCTGCGGCGGATCGCGTCGTCGGAGTAGGCGGGGCCCCAGTAGGCGTGGTCCATCCGGAAGCTGCGGGGCTTCTTCAGCACCGCGTTGTGCACGAAGAGCGCCGCGCCCAGCGCGCCGCCAGCGTCGCCGGCTGCGGGCTGCACCCATAGCTTTTCGAAGGGACCCTCTCGCACGATGCGGCCGTTCGCAACGCAGTTCAGCGCGACGCCGCCGGCCATGCACAGGTTCCGCATGCCCGTGCGCGCGTGCAGGTCGCGCACCATGCGCAGCACGATCTCCTCGGTGACCTTCTGCACGCTCGCGGCCATGTCCCAGTGGAACTGCTCCATCTTGGACTCGCCCTTGCGCACCGGGTGCCCGAAGAGCGCGTCGAACTTCGCGTTCGTCATCGTGAGGCCGTAGTCGTACGCGAAGTACTTCATGTTCAGCTGGAAGGAGCCGTCGTCGCGAAGCTGGACGAGCTCGTCGAGGATCTTCTGGACGTAGCGCGGCTCGCCGTAGGGCGCCGCACCCATCACCTTGTACTCGGCGCTGTTGACCTTGAAGCCGAGGTAGTAGGTGAAGGCGCTGTAGAGCAGCCCGATCGAGTGCGGGAAGCGGATCTCCTTGATCAGCTCGAAGCGGTTGCCCCGGCCGATGCCCTGCGTCGTCGTCGCCCACTCGCCGACGCGGTCGCAGGTCAGGATCGCCGCCTCCTCGAAGGGGGAGGGCAGGAAGGCCGAGGCCGCGTGCGACTGGTGGTGCTCGGCGAAGAGCACCTCGCCCTCGAAGCCGAGCTTCTCGCGGATCTGGCTCGGAACCCAGAGCTTCTCCTTCATCCAGACCGGGATCGCCTTGGTGAACGACGGCAACGAGCGCGGGAAGGTGGCCAGGTACGTCATCAGCATGCGCTCGAGCTTGATCATCGGCTTGTCGTAGAAGACCACGTAGTCGAGGTCCCCGACTCCGATCCCCGCTGCCTCGAGGCAGTACTTCGTGGCCTGCTTGGGAAGGTCCGGATCGTGACGCTTCCGTGTGAAGCGCTCTTCGTGGGCCGCGGCGATCAGCTTGCCGTCGCACAGCAGCGCGGCCGCCGAATCGTGATAGAAGCCCGAGATGCCGAGGATGTTCATCGCGTCACTCCGGTCCTGGGCGCTCTCACGACGCTAGCTTCGCGCGTTCGAGGTCCGGCTTGGCGGTGTCCGCCGGTCCCCACGCGGTATCGCCCTCGCGCAGTCCGCGCTTTTTGAGGAAATCGGCTCTTCCCAGCGCGCTTCCGAGCGCGACCGGTCCGATCAAGAATACGTAGAACA
>CAYTJA010000276.1:0-1704 GCA_964437835.1 uncultured Spirochaetales bacterium | reverse complement strand
CCTGCGCGAGTGAATCCCGCCCGTGACGAGCCGCACTTCATCTGCGACGAGCCGCGAGCGATCTTGCGGCAATATGGAGCCCCAGACTATGCGCGTTCGGTACGGCGCGAATGACTCCCCCGTGTGCTGCTCCAGAATTCGCAGGATCATCTCGTTGCGGCGGCGGAAGGCAGCAGCGCGGATCAGCCGCTTGCGGGCGACCTTCTTGATCAGCGGGTCGAGTTCCATCTCCAGCGCAACGCCCGAGAGCGGCTGTTTCGTCTCCCCGAAGGCGCTGCGGGGGACTTCGGCGAGGTCGTGGAATGTTCTGAGGACGAGGTTGACGAAATCGGCGTGGAGGCCAACGCCGCCGCCCTGGAGGAGGTCGAGCAGATACGCCCGCGCCTTCTCCGGGATCTCCCAGACAGCGCCCGGCTGGACGGCGATATCCTGCGCCTCCGTGACGTTTTCGAGGACAGCGATCGGGTTTCCGCTGAGCTCCAGGATCATCGAAAGCTGAGACATCACGCGGTTCAGCTCGCGGAGCGGCTCCTTGAGTGCGACGAGGTCCGAGACCCCCCAGCACTGCTTCGGCTCGCGAATGTTCGGATAGATGACGAACGGGATGAAGCCGTAGGGGTGCGGCGATTCCTCGAAGAGTTCGCCGTCCAGCGGTCCGGGGTAGCGAAACCGCGCCGAACAGATCGACTGCCTCCTCGTGGGCGAGCGCGTACCGGGAAGCAACTCGCCGTACCCGAGACGGATCATCTCCGGCCGTCCAGGCGAACAAGCCCTGTACATCGGGAGCGGTCACCCGCACGCGCTCTCGGCCGGCATCCCACGTCACCTTGCAAGCGGCGTCGCCGAGCACCGAGCAATCGACTTCGTTGTCGAAATCCAGTTGGTCGAGCGCGTTCTGTTCGTAGACGTCGCGAAGGACCATCTCGACGCGGCGAGCGTCCTCGAGTGCTTCGGGCGAGCCATCGACAGGATCGACGACGCTGGTAACGCTGCTCATCGTGTACGACGCCGTCTTCTCGATTACCGTCCGCGCGTAGTTGAATGTAAGACGGCGCTCTCTCCGTCTCTGCTTGTCAGCCCACTGCCGACCCTGGTAGAACTCCAGGTTCTCGCGATAGGACCGCAGGCGAGCCGCATCACGGCGCGCGATCTGCTGCGGCAGGGTTTCGTTTGTAGTCACGCCTCCTCCAGGCATTCCTCCACCTCCTCTTGTGACGGTCAGTTTTGCTGTTGTCGCCCTCGCCCCCAACCCCTCTCCCGTGCCCGGGATAGGGGACCTTACCTCTTACCTACCTCGCGGCACCCCTAACGGGCGAAGTGGAACAGCAGCAGCACAGCGGCGCCTGTCAGCACCAGATATCCCGCCGCTTGCAGGATGTTCTCCACCAGGGGCATCAGCGCGTCGAGCCTCTGCGTCCGAGCGTCGTAAGCCTGTGTGAACTGCACTCCGGCTCGGCGACGGGGCCGGCTGGCCTGCCGGCGGCGAGGTGCGGAGCGCGCACCGGGCGCGGCGCCCAGGCGCAGGGGGATGCTGCGGTTTTCGAGTCTTGCTTCACGCACAGAGGGTCTCCTTCCGGGTGGTGGCGCGGCGCAGGTAGATGGGGACTGGCGCCTGCTCCCGCCTGAGCTTGAGATCGGCGGCGTTCTCCAGGATGCGGAATATCGTGCGCTTGGAGATGCCGAAGCGGGCTGATATCTCCGTCG
>CAYTJA010000275.1:0-3570 GCA_964437835.1 uncultured Spirochaetales bacterium | reverse complement strand
CCTGTCGCCTCGAGAGCGACCAGCAGCTCGTAACGACCGGGCTGGACGGGCGTCTGCAGGTACCAGGATTCGCGTTGCCGCTCTCCGGGCACCAGGTCGGCGGCGAGCGCCGTCCGCTCGGGCGCGCGTCTCGCAGCAAGCGGCTGGCCGAGGCGGCGGAATCCGTACCACAGCGTCGTCTCCCCTCTGCGCGGGGGCCACGGGTCGCGCGAGGCTGCCAGCAAGATAGGGCCCCGCAGTGCCTCGACCTCGACGTCGAGCCGAAAAGCGGCTGCGGCGCGCACCCGAGCAGGCACCGCGTCTGCGTCCCACAGGTGGATCGCAGTGCCGTCGATCGGCGCATCGGTGCTCGTGGGCCGCTTCGAGATCTCGACCGGAGCTTCGATCGGGAAATCCGGGAAGTCGACGCGCAGTTGGTAGCTGCCGGGCCGCGCCGGCGTCGGCACGAGGACTCGGATCGGGTTGCCAGGGCCGACGACGCTGTCGACGAAGGCAAAGGCGGTCACCTCCTCCAGCGCTGCGTCCGAGCCGCGCCACTGCGCCGCCAGCTCCCGGTGACCGTGCGGGTCGAATCGCTCCGCGCGGCGATACAGCGCCAGCGTGAGCCAGCGAGCGGCGGCCGCAGCGTGGGGAACCAGAGCGCGAAACGGCGCTTCCGCAGGTCGGTGCTCGGGCAGGGCGAAGATCGTCTGCCCCGAGAGCGTCGCGAGCGCCCGGATACCCTGGCGCTCGAGCGCGCCCGCGTCGCGCCCGAAGCTCTCCGGCGCCACCACGTGCGTGGCGCCTAGCGCGAGCGCCACGTCGTTGCCCTCGCGCGGCCAGCTGCCGAGCGCATATGCCGCGCGGACGAAGACGCTGGGCACGACCGAGGCGAAGCCGCCGATCTGCCGCCGGCGGTGGATCAACACGCGTTCGTCGACCGCGGATCCGAATCGATCGGTGAGTGCCAGGGGCAACGACAGAATGACCGCATCCCTCGGCAGCTCCGCCAGCCGCGTCGCGAGGGCGAGATCGTCGGGACGCTGCGCGATCGGCGCGCGCATCTCGGGATCGAGGGCCGGCCAGCTCGCGCTGAACGCGAGCGGCAGCGCGAGCCAGAGGGCGGGGCGGAGGCGCCAGCGCGCGGGCAGGCCCTGCTCGAGCGACGCCAGACCGCCCGCGGCGAGGAGTGCCAGTGCGAGGGGAGTGAAGGCCGCCAGCCGGATCGGTGCGCGCAGCAGGTCGAGGCCCGGGAGCACCTGCTCCGCGTAGTAGGCCGGAAGCAGCGTCGGTGCATCCAGAGCTCCGATCCAGGGGCCGCGTGCGAGCACGAAGAGCAGCAGCGCGCCGCAGCAGATGCCGAGCAGATCGAGTGCACGCGCGCGCGGCAGACGACCGCGCCGAGCAGCGCTGGCGAGCGCGGCGGCTGCGATCGCAGCCAGCGCTCCCCGCCAGCCGAAGATGCCGAATTCGCGTGCCATGTCGGCGAAGCTCTCGGAATACGCGCGCAGCTCGGCGACGTCCCGCAATCCGCTGCGGGCAGCGAAGGCCTGCTCGAAGAAGCTCATCCATGGGGCGGCCAGTGCGAGGAAGAGCGCGGCTGCCAGCGCGCCGTGCAGCGTGCGGCGGCGATCGATGGCTGCGCCGGAGCCGAACCACACCACCGCGAGCCAGACGCAGGCCAGGTAGCTGCCGACGATCGCGCCCTGTGCTGCGCTCACGAGCTGCAGGTGGAAGAGCAGCGCTGCGATCAGCAGCGTTGCGAGCCTGGGCCGCCGCAGCCAGCGGCCGATCAGCCACAGACCCAGGATCGCGTAGTGCAGCGTCAGAACATTCAGCGCGCTCAGGTAGTGCATGCGCCACGCATCGAAGAGCACGAGCACTGCCGCGAGCAGACCGGCCGGAGCGCTCGCGAAGAGATCGCGCGCCCACAGGAACATCGCCAGACCGAGCAGCAGGAAGGAAGCGATCAGCGCGCTGTTGAAGGCGGCCGCGCTGCTGCCGGTGGCGACGAACACGGGCGTGAAGGGCAGGCAGATCCCCAGCAGCGGCTCGCCGAAAGCGAGACCCGAGCGGTAGGGATGCAGCGTCGGGAGCGCCAGCAGCTCGCTCGCGCGCCCCTCGACCAGCGCGTGCCACTGCCAGGCGCAGTGCAGGTGCTGCAGCAGCGCATCGCCGTGGTTCCCGATCAGATGCGTGCCGAAATTCGCGAAATACACGCGGAACGGGAACAGCGCAGCCGCGCCGTAGACCGCCGCGACGAGGCCGGCCAGCGCGAGGTGACGCGGATTCGTGCGCATCCTCGCGCGGGAGGGTAGCGGGGAACGCGCTCAGCCTGCCCCGGGCATCGGGGCGCCTCGCGAACTCAGGGGAGCTGCTTCGCGCGCAGGTCGCGCGCGAGCGTGCGCGCCGCGAGGAAGTTGTGGGCCGCGGCCCAGGGCGAGGCGAGGGCAATGATCAGCAGCGAATAACGCACGGAGCCGGCGCCGAAGCGCGGCGCGAGCAGGTCGTTCAGGAAGCCGACCAGCCACGGCCCGAGGCCGAAGCCGATCAGGTTGAAGAGCAGCAGCATCAGCGCCGACGCGGTCGCGCGCATCTGCGGTCGCGCGAGGCTCTGCACCATCGCATGCCCCGGCGCAGCCCAGAGCCCGCCGAGCAGCGACGCGGGAATCAGGAACCAGAGGCCCGTCTGGGCGTCGGGCCAGAGCAGGAAGGCCACGACGAAGGGGAAGTGCGCGAGTCCGCCCAGCGCCGGCATCCACTGGTACCAGCGCAGGTCGCGGCGCGCGAGCCGGTCTCCCAGCACGCCGCCCGCGAGCACGCTGGGGATCGCGAAGATCGCGCTGCGCAGGCTCAGCTCCACTCCCGCCTCGGCCATGTTCATGCCGTGTACGCGCTCGAGGAAGGACGGGTTCCAGATCGAGGCGCCGTAGCCGGCGAGCGAGTACAGGCTGCCTGCGAGCGAGATGTGCAGGAACGCCGGAATGCTGGCCAGGAAGCGCAGCACCTCGCGCAGGGACGTAGAGGCTCCGCCCTGGCCTGGCGCGTCGAAGCGCCCGCGCGGCGGCTCGCGCAGCGTGAGCTGGATCAGCAGCGCGAGCAGGACACCGGGAAGCCCCATGGCCAGGAACGCATAGCGCCAGCCCCAGTGGTGGGCGATCCAGCCGCCTCCCAGCAACGAGATCACGATGCCGACGCTGCCGCCCATCGAGACCAGGCCCATCGCGCGCCCGCGCCGTTCGAGTGGGAAGTAGTCCGCGATCAGCGAGTGCGTCGGTGGCGAGCCGCCCGCCTCGCCCACGCCGACGAGCACGCGCGCCAGCGCCAGCTGCCAGGCGCTCTGAGCCAGCCCGCAGGCGGCCGTCATCGCACTCCACACGAGCAGCGAGAGCGCGATGATCGAGCGGCGCACGCCGCGATCGGCCCAGCGCGCAACGGGGATCCCCGCGATGCTGTAGAAGATCGCGAAGGCGAATCCGGCCAACGCGCCGAGCAGCTGGTCCGAGAGTCCGAACTCGTCTTTGATCCCGCGGATCGTCAGGCCGAAGACGTGGCGGTCGACGATGTTGAGCGCCTGGACCCAGAACAGGA
>CAYTJA010000274.1:0-9813 GCA_964437835.1 uncultured Spirochaetales bacterium | reverse complement strand
CAGCGAGGTTCATGTGCCTACTCTACCCCGGCGCGCCTTCGAGGGTTGTGGCTCGCGACGCTACGCTCCTCGCGTCATGCTCGACCTGCGGCTGCGTGGGAGTGAGTGGCCAGGACCTGGACGACATCCGAGCGCTGGAGGAAGATGGCGCGGACTGACATGTCGCCCAGGGTGATCAACTCGGCGACCGACTGATCTCCCCGCTGCGTCTACAGCGCGGTCGAATCCGCCAGGTCGGTGAAGACCAGCGTGAGGATCCGCGAGAGACCGGCCAGATCAGTCATCGCGGCCTGCACACCGCGTCACGGCAGGCTCAGCTCGCGGCAGAAGGTCCGGAACGGGAGGACCGTCGCGGCGCCGGTCTCGAAGTGGCGGTCGCCGAGGTGGACCTGGAAGAACCGCGGGATCGAGGTCCGCTGGGCGAAGTACCGGATCGCGGGGCTCAGGTCGCGCTCGCCGCTCTTGCACTCGACGGCGAAGAGCGGCTTCCGATTCTGGAGCACGACGAAGTCGACTTCGCGTTTGTCGGTGTCGCGCAGGAAGCGCAGCTCCATCGCGTGTCCTTCGGTGTCCTCGAGGAAGTGGCAGTACTTGAGCAGCTGGCTCGCTACCAGGTTTTCGAAGCGCGCTCCGCCCTCCGGCGTCATCGACCAGTCCCAGAGATAGAGCTTCCGCTCCTTCTTGACGGCACGCACTTTCGGGGAGCCGAAAGGCGAGATGCGGAAGCAGAGATAGAGGTTTTCGAGGATCGTGATCCAGCGCTCCACCGTCTTGTGGTCGACCTCGAGATCCTCACGCAGGCTCTTGATCGAGAGCGGGGAACCGACGCGCGCCGGCAGCAGATCGACGAGCTGCTCGACGAGAGTGATCTCGCGGACCTGCTCCAGGTCACGCAGGTCGTACCGGACGACTCGAGTGACGCGGTCGCGCTGCCAGATGCGGTGCTCGCGCTCGTCCTGGAGCAGAAACGGCTCCGGGAACCCGCCGAAGCGCAGCAGCGCATCGACGTCGCTCTTCGTCGGCGAGGCGCTGAGCTCTCGGAGCGAGAACGGGTGAAGGCGGAAGTAGCGGTAGCGGTTGGCGAGGGAATCGCCGCCCTTGCGGTAGTAGTCCAGGCGCGCAGAGCCGGTGACGACGATGCGCCGCCGCGACTTCTCCGTGTCGTAGATCCCCTTTACGAGGTTCCGCCAGCGCGCGTACTTGTGGATCTCGTCCAGGACGAGCAGCGGCTCAGCGGGCGGAAGCTCGAGCCGGCGAATTCGGGCCGCCGCGCGTGGATCGTCCCAGTTGAAGTAGGCCGGATGCGTCTCGTCAGCGCCCTTGCCGACCAGGGAGAGCGCGAGGGTCGTCTTGCCGACCTGCCGCGGTCCTCCGATGAAGACCATCTTGCGCGGGAGTACGGGCGTGATGGCGGCTTCGAGGTAGCGGCGCCGGATATCCACGAAATAGAGTCTACTCCACTTTACTCATGAGTAAAGTGGACTCGACGACCTCCGGGATCGCTGTGGCGCCCGCTCCCGGCGCAGCCCACCGCACTGCGGAAATCGAAGCTCAGGCAGGACTGCTCGCGCGAAGCGCCAGCGCCTCGATCCAGCGCGCGAGCAGCGCTGCATAGCGCCCGAGCTCCGCGAAGATGCGCAGCGCGAGCTCTTCGTTGTAGGTGTGGACGGTCAGATTGCGGTCGTCGGCCATCGCGAGCGCGAGGCGTGCATCGGGCTCCGAGAGCAGGCCGACCTGCAGCGAGCTGCGGATCGCGGCTTTGGGCGAGGCCAGCTCGAGGCCCTCACGCTCCTGCAGGCAGAGCTGCGCGGCCTTCCAGGTGGCTTCGAAGCAGAACTCGAAGCGCTGGATCGCGGCATCACGCTCGACTTCAGATGCCGGAGAGCGTCCCGCGAGCTCGGCCAAGCGCGTGTGGGTGCGGGTTGCGAGCGTCAGCCTTTCGCGCAGGCGGTCCACTCGGTTCCTTCCTGCAGGGCACGCTCGCGCAGGCCCGTGGGTGCGTCGCGCAGATCCACGAGGTCGACCGCGAAGGGCACCAGGCTCTCCTCGAGCTCGTCTCGAATCCGAGCCAGCAGGCCGTCGGGGATCGGGCCCTCGGGCAGGATCGCGACGTCGATATCGGAGGTCCTGCGCGCATCGCCGCGCGCACGAGACCCGAAGAGGAACACGCGCGCGGGGTGGCCGCGCAAGCCGGACAGCACGATGCGCCGGACGACTTCGAGGTCGTCGGTGGAGCCGGAATCCGGGCTCGCCGTCGAAGCGCGGGTGCTCACGCTGCGACGATAGCGCCGCAGAGCCCGCGGAGGCCGCGGAGATCGTTACGAGCCGCCGTGCCTCGGAAGCGCCGCGCAGGCGCGCCGGACGCGCCCCGACTCCAGCAGGTGCTGGACGACGGCGACGACCTCGCGGTCGTCGTTCGCGACCTCGGCCACGGCCTCTACCAGTTCATAGAGCGTGGGCTGCTCTGCCTGGACTTCGAAACCGGTGCGGTCGCCGCGCTGGGCAACCCCCGCGATTGCAAGTGAGCGCATGCCTTCCCTCTCCCCCCGGAGATTCGATCGAGCACGAAGCGTGCCAGTTCGAGAGAGGTCCGTGCGTGACGCAGATCACATTTCCGAGCTCCGTATGGCCTCGCGCGAGCCCTCGCGTTCACGCCCCGGACCCCTCCGCGCGGTACGACAGGGCCTCCGCGACGTCCTCAGCGCAGGTGTCGTCGCGCTCGGCGAGGTCCGCGATGCTGCGCGCGACCTTGAGCACGCGGCGCGCGGCGCGGGCCGAGAGGCCGAGTGCGTCGACGCTGCGGCCGAGCAGCAGCCAGGCCTCTGGCGTCGCGCGCACGAACTCGTCGAGCTGAGCGTCGGGCAGCTCGGCGTTCAGCTCGAAGCGGCGGCCCGCATAGCGTCGCGCCTGGCGCGCGCGCGCGGCTTCGACCCGCGCGCGGGCGGCGCTGCCCTCGTCGCCGCGGGCGGGTGCGCAGAGGTCGCGCCACGGGAGCGGGCGAAGCGTGAGCTGCAGGTCGATGCGGTCGAGCAGCGGGCCCGAGAGGCGGCCGAGGTAGCGCAGCACCGCGCCTTCGTCGCAGCGGCAGTCACGCACGCCGCTGCCGAGCCAGCCGCAGGGGCAGGGGTTCGTCGCCGCGACGAGCTGGAACTGCGCCGGAAATACACAGCTGATCCCCGCGCGCGCGACGGCGATGCGCCGCTCCTCGAGCACCTGGCGCAGCGCTTCGAGGCAACGGCGCTCGAACTCGGCGAGCTCGTCCAGGAAGAGTACGCCGCGGTGCGCGAGCGAGACCTCGCCCGGACGCGGCGGGTTGCCGCCGCCGAGCAGGCCGGCCGGGCTCGCGCTGTGGTGCGGACTGCGGAAGGGGCGCTGGCTCTGGATCGCAGCGCCGTCCGCGAAGCGCCCCGTTGCGCCGTGGATGCGCGTGACCTCGACGGCTTCCTCGAACGCGAGCGGCGGCAGGAGTCCCGTCAGCCTGCGCGCGAGCATCGTCTTGCCGCAGCCCGGGGGGCCCTTGAGGAGCAGGCCGTGGCCGCCGGCCGCGCAGACGATCAGCGCGCGCTTCGCGCGCTCCTGGCCGCGCACGTCGCCGAGCTGCGGCGCGTCGCGCAGACTCGCGGCCGGATCGAAGTGCGCTTCGACGCGCGCGAGCGGCGCAGTACCGCGCAAGTGCGAGAGCACCTGCGCGAGCGTGCCCGCGGCGAGCACCGTCGCGCTCGTCGCCAGGGCCGCCTCGGCCGCGCTCGCCTCGGGCACGATCACCTGCTTCGCGCCGCCGCGCAGCGCGCCGAGCGTCAGCGCGAGCGCGCCGCGCACGGGGCGCAAGCGGCCGTCCAGCGCGAGCTCGCCGAGCAGGCCGATGCCCGCGAGCGCGTCCTCTTCGATCTGACCGGCTGCGGCCAGCACGCCGATTGCGATCGGGAGATCCAGCGCGGCGCCGCCCTTGCGCAGCGCCGCGGGCGCGAGGTTTACGGTGATGCGGCGTTCAGGGAACTTGAAGCCCAAGGCGGCAATCGCCGCGCGCACGCGCGCACTCGATTCGCGTACCTCAGCCTCGGCCAGGCCGACGATGTCGACCTTCGGCAACAGCGAGCTGATCCGGACCTCGACTTCGACCGGGAAGCCATCGACGCCGAGCAGGGACGCACCGATCACGCGCGACACAGGTCGCCCTCGCGGGACCGAGGTCTATCGGGGGTGAGGAGCGGCTCGAGAAAGAGAGGGCAAGGCAGGACCTCTGCTTGCGCAGAGGCCCTGCCCCCACTTTGAAGTTGCCCGCCAGGGGTCTTCAGGTAGGGAAGTGGCTTCGAGCGTGCTGTGGTGTCACGCGCTGTGCAGAACGCTTCGCCGCTCGCTCGTGCGGGCTAGAGTATTCGCCGTTCCGAGTTCAGCGCGGTGAGGCATCGAGGGGGGCAGACCCGCGACCATGAAGTTGCACGACGTCGCAGTCTGGGTCGCGCTGTTGCCGATTTCTCTTGTGCTCGGCTGCGGCGGCGCAGCCTCGACGGCGCAGAGCCCCGAGCCGGAGCCTGCATTCGAGCAGCTTCCGGGAACCTTCTCGCCCGCAGCGGCGTGGCGACATCTGCGCGCGTTCGCGGAGATCGGCCCGCGGGTCAGCGGATCGCTCGGAGCGGCTGAAGCTCGCGGCTACATCGAGCGCGAGCTCACGGCGGCCGGGGCTCGGATCGTGACGAAACCGGCCGCGAGCCCGCCGGCGGCTCCGGAGGCCGCCCCGGCCATTTCCACGCCTGAGGCCGCAGCGGAGCCCGCGCCCCCGCCGCCGGTGCCTCCCGCGCCCCCGCCGCCGCCCGACGCGATGCTCGCGACCGAGCCCGTCAACGTGCTCGCGGAGATCCCGGGCGAATCGGAGCAGCTGATCCTGCTGATGGCGCCCTACGACAGCCGGGCGTTCCCCGGGATCCGCTTCCTCGGCCTGAACGATGGCGCCTCGGGCGCAGCGCTGCTGCTCGAGGTCGCGCGCGTGCTCGCCTCGAGGCCGCTGCCCTACACGACCTGGCTGCTGTTCCTCGACGGCGAAGCCGCCGGGAGCGACGGGGAACCCGGGTTGAGCGGCAGCCGTGCTTTCGCGGCGCAGGCCAAGGCCGACGGCTCGCTCTCGCGCATGCGGCTCGCGCTCTACACCAACCGCGTCTGCGACGCCGATCTGCGCATCGCGCGCGACTTGTTCTCGCACCGCCAGTACCGCGACGCGTTCTGGGATGCGGCGTTGCGACTCGGCTTCTCGGATCACTTCGAGCAGGACGCTTTCCAGTCTCCGAAGGCGGGTCACCTGGCGTTTCGCGCAGCCGGATTCGTGCAGATCACCGCGCTGCAGGACACCAGCTTCGGCGGCGGCGAACCGCCCGGAGCGTTTGCGAATAGCGAGCAGGACAACCTCGAGCACTGCGCGCCAGAGAGCCTCGAGATCGTCGGCCGCGTGATCCTCGAAGGGCTCGACGAGATCAGCGCCCGGCTGCGCAAGATCGATCGCTTCGCGCGCTCGCCGATGGCGCAGTTTCGCGAGGAGTGGAGCCGCAGTCTCGAAGGCCGGGCCGTCGCGGCTCCCGCGAGCCCGCAGACACCGGCGCCCGGGGCAGCGGCCGGCGAGTGAGGCGGCGCGCGCTCGCGGTTGGCCTCGGCGCCGCGCTCGCGCTGGCGTTGCCGGGGGGCGCAGCAGGGCCGGCCGGCGCTCCGCTGCGCCTCGTGATCGAGGCGCCGTTGCCGGGCGCGCGCGTCAGCAACCAGCTCCACCAGGCGCCGATTCGCGGGCACGCGGTGGCCTCCGGCGGCGTCACGCTCGACTACGACGTCGTGCTCGTGCTCGACGCCTCGGGCTCGACCGAAGAACCTGCTGGCAGCGACGTCGACGGCGACGGCGAGACCGGCTTCAACCCGCGCAACGAGCTGATGGATCCCGGGCAAGTTCCCGAGACGCTGCGCAACACCGATCCGGGCGACAGCATCCTCGCCGCCGAGGTCGCGGCGGCGCGCACGTTGCTCGGGACCCTCGACCCCGCGCGCGTGCGCGTCGGCGTCGTGAGTTTTTCCGGCGAGATGGATCTCATGACGGGCAAGCGGCTGCGCTTCGACCAACAGGACGCCTGGGTCGAAGCGCCGCTCAGCTCCGATTTCGCGGCGCTGCGCGGCCAGCTCGATGCGATTCTCGCGCGCGGTCCCTTCGGCGGTACGAATTTCGCCGCGGGCCTGCGCCTCGCGGTGACCGAGCTGACCGGATTGCCCGGCGCGAAGAGCCGGCCGCGCGCGGGCGCGGCGCGGGTCGTGCTGTTCCTGACCGACGGAGTCCCCACCTTCCCGATCGATTCCGGTGCGACCACCGAGCAGGGCGACATCGACGTCGCGATCACCGCGGCGCGCCTCGCGCACAAGGCCGGTGTGCGCGTGAACACCTACGCGCTGGGTCCGAAGGCGCTGACGCAGCCCCTCGCGGCGACCGAGATCGCGCGCATCACGCTCGGGACCTTCCTGCCGGTGCGCAGTCCGGGTGACATCGTCTCCTTTCTGCAGGCGGTGTCCTTCGCGAACGTCGAGGACGTCGTCGTGAGCAACCTCACGACCGGCGAGCTCTCGACCGACGTGCGGCTGGCCGCCGACGGGCGCTTCGAGGGCTTCGTCCCCGTGCGCGAGGGCGAGAATCGGCTGCGCGTGACCGCGCTCGCGTCGGACGGCAGCTCTGTGTCGACCGACCTGGCAATCCACTTCGAGCTGGCCGGGCTCTCGGGCCGCGAGCTCAGCCTCGAGCTCGACCGCATCCGCCGGCGCAACAAGGAGCTCGAACTGCTGCTCGAGCGCGAGCGCATCCAGAGCTTCCGCTCCCACCAGAAGAAGGAGCTCGAGCTGCGCGTCGAGGAGCCGACGAGCGCAGCGCCACGCGCGAGCGGACCCGAAGTCGACCGCAAGGGCGGAAGCGAATAGCAGCTGTGGAGGATCGTTCATGGAGATCGGCGTCGGCCTGCCGACGAATCTGCGCGGCACGAACAAGGAGCTCGTGCTCGCGTGGGCGCAGTGCGCGGAGGCGGCCGGCTTCGCGTCGCTCTGCATGGGCGAGCGCCTGACTTTCGACGGCTACGACTGGGTGGTGGCGCTGACGGCCGCGGCGGCCGTGACTTCGCGCATCCGCTTGCTGTCGAACGTCGTGATCCTGCCGATCCACCCGATCGGCACGATCGCCAAACAGACGCTCAGCCTCGACGACTTCTCGGGCGGGCGCCTGTGTTTCGGTGTGGGGCTCGGCACGCCGCTCGACGACTACGACGTCGCGCCGTCGCCGCGCGCGGGGCGCGTGCAGCGCTTCGATCAGGCGCTGCGCACGCTGCGGGAGCTCTGGAAGGGCGAGTCGCTGATCGAGGGCCACCGCCGGATCGGGCCCGCGCCGGTGCGCGCGGGCGGGCCGGAGCTGCTGATCGGCGCAATCGGCCCGAAGGCCCTGCGGCGCGTGGGTGAGCTCGCGGACGGCGTCGTGACCTGGAGCTTCTCCGCAGATCCGGCCGAGGCGCGCCGCGCCTTCGACGTCGTCGAGCAGGCGTGGCGAGAGTTCGGGCGCGCGGGCCGGCCGCGCCTGCTCTGCGGTTGCTACTACTCCGTCGGCCCGCGTGCGGCGGACGACCTGCGCGACTACTTCGAGGATTACTACCCGAAGGTGCTGCCGGGGCAGGTCGCAGAGCTGCTCGGGGCCGTGCGCACGGTGACGCCTGCGGCGATCCGGGACAGCGTCCAGCGCTTCGAAGACATCGGCTGCGACGAATTCGTGTTCGTGCCGATCCGCCCCGATCTCGCGCATCTCGAGGGGCTCGCCGAGATCGTCCGCTGAGCGTTCCCAGACGTCGCCGCGCGGCCGCGCCGCTCGCGCGGCAGGGTGGATTCGCTATCTAGCGCTTGGGATGGGCACCACAGCCGAAGGCGATCTGCAGGGCCGGCTCGAGCCGAAGCTCGTCACGGTGCTGCGCGAGGGTTTGACCGCGCGCGACGTCGCGCGCGAGGTGAGCGCTGGCGTGATCGTCGGGATCGTCGCGCTGCCGCTCGCGATCGCGTTCGGCATCGCTTCGGGCGTCTCGCCGGCCCAGGGCCTCGCGACCGCGATCGTGGCCGGTTTCCTGATCTCCGCGCTCGGCGGAAGCCGGGTCCAGATCGGCGGTCCGACCGGCGCCTTCGTCGTGATCGTCTACGGCGTGGTGCAGCGGCACGGTGTCGATGGGCTGGCGCTCGCGACGCTGATCGCGGGCGCGCTGCTCGTACTCATGGGCCTCGCGCGCCTCGGCACGGTGATCCAGTTCGTGCCCTTTCCGGTCACGGTCGGCTTCACCGCAGGGATCGCGCTGATCATCGCGACGTCCCAGTTGCGCGATGTGCTAGGCCTGCAGCTAGACGCGCTCCCGGCCGCATTCCCTGCGCAGATTGCGGCCTATCTCGCGCACGCGGGTTCCGCGAACGCGGCGGCCTGCGCGATCGGGATCGGGTCCACGCTGCTCGTCGCGCTGTGGCCGAGGATCCTGCCGCGCGTGCCGGGATCGCTGGTCGCGATCCTGCTTGCGACGGCGGTGGTTGAGCTCGCGGGCCTCCCGGTCGAGACGATCGGCGATCGCTTCGGCGCGGTGCCGTCGAGCCTTCCGGCGCCGCGCATCCCGAGCTTCAGCTTCGAGCAGCTGCGCGCGGTATTCCCGGACGCGGTCTCGATCGCTCTGCTCGGAGCGATCGAGTCGCTGCTCTCGGCGGTCGTTGCAGACGGCATGGCCGGGACGCGCCACCGCTCGAACATGGAGCTCGTCGCGCAGGGCGTCGCGAATCTCGTCGCGCCGCTCTTCGGCGGCATTCCGGCCACCGGCGCGATCGCGCGCACCGCGACGAACGTGAAGAGCGGCGCACGCACGCCGATCGCGGGCATGGTGCACGCGCTGACGCTGCTCGCGATCCTGTATTTCTTCGGCCCCTGGGCGTCGCTGATTCCACTCGCGGCGCTCGGCGGCATCCTGCTCGTCGTCGCGTGGAACATGAGCGAGCTGCACGTCGTGCGCAGTCTGCTGCGCAGCCCGCGCAGCGACGTCGCCGTGATGCTCGCGACCTTCGGGCTCACGGTGCTCGTCGATCTCACCGTCGCGATCCAGGTCGGCATGGTGCTCGCGGCTTTCCTGTTCATGCGCCGCATGGCCGAGATCAGCGAGACCGGATATGTGCGGCGCATGGCCGGCGAGGAGGAGCGCAGCGATCCCGATGCCGAGGTGTTGCAGAGCCTTCCGCCGGGCGTCGAGGTCTTCTCACTCTACGGGACGCTCTTTTTCGGCGCCGTCGCGAAGTTCAAGGACGCGGTGCGCCAGATGCAGCGCGCGCCGAAGGTGATGATCCTGAACCTGCGGGACGTGCTCGTGATCGACGCCTCGGGCCTGCGTGCGCTCGAAGACCTGCTGCGCCAGACGGCGCGCGACGGCACGCAGCTGCTGCTCTCGGGCGTGCACGCGCAGCCGCTGATCGCGCTCGAGCGCTCGGGCCTGCTCGAGAAGGTCGGCGAGGACAACGCGTTGCCCGACCTCCGCGCCGCCGCCACCCGCGCCCGCGAACTCTGCGCCGTCTAAGCGGGGACGGGCCTTACGATCTGCAGATATTGCATTTATTCCCCCGAGGGCTGTCGGAGCGTCCGGGACCCCAAGGGGAATAAATGCAATAACTGCAGATCGTAAGGCCCGTCCCCGCCTATCAGGGATTGGCGGGAGCGGCCGGACCCGTGGGCAGGAAGGCGGCGTCGCTGAACGCGCGGCGGACGAGCTTGCCGTTCTCGTAGTAGGAGGTGATGTCCTCCAC
>CAYTJA010000273.1:0-5445 GCA_964437835.1 uncultured Spirochaetales bacterium | reverse complement strand
AACAGGAGGCCCGGCGAGAAGAAGACCTTCAGCGACTCCTCCGCCTTGTGCGCCCAGTGCAGCATGTCGCCCGGCAGCGTGCCCAGGAACTCCTTCACGAAGCCCTTGATGCGGCGCACCATCGGCTTCGAGAGGTTGCGCGAGAGCGTGTCGGAGAGTGCGCCGACGTTCGGTGAGATCGACATTTCGTTGTCGTTCAGCACCACCACGAGGTTCTTCTGCTTCAGGTGACCCGCGTGGTTCAGCGCCTCGAAGGCCATGCCCGCGGTCATCGCGCCGTCGCCGATCAGCGCGATCGCACAGCCCGGGCGCCCCTGGTGCTCGAGCGCGCGCGCGATCCCGAGCGCCGCCGAGATCGAGGTGCCCGCGTGGCCCGCGCCGAAGTGATCGAACTCCGATTCGGAGCGGCGCAGGAACTTCGCGATCCCGTCCTGCTTGCCGATCCGGTCGAAGATCTCGCGCCGGCCGGTCAGCATCTTGTGCGGGTAGCCCTGATGGCCGACGTCGAGCACCAGGCGGTCGCGGGGCGTGTCGAACACGTAGTGGATCGCGAGCGTGAGCTCGATCGCGCCGAGGCTCGACGCGAGGTGACCGCCCGTCTTCGAGACGCGCTCGAGAATCTCGGCGCGCAGCTCCTCTGCCACGCGCGGCAGCTGCTCCGGCGCGAGCTTGCGCAGGTCTTCCGGCCTGCGGATCCGCGAGAGCAGTTCCCGGCGACTCATTCGCTCCTCCGCACCGCATAGCGCGCGAGCTCGCGCAGCGCGCTGGCCGCCTCGCCGAGCTCGAGGGTCTCGGCCTCCGCCTCGAGCAGCAGCCGCTCGGCCCGCTCGCGCGCGGCTTCCGGCGACAGCGCGGACAAGAGCGTGCAGCCGTCGGACTCGCCCGCGTCGAGCAGATCGTCGGCGATCTGGAACGCGACTCCGAGCTTCTGCCCGAAGCGGCGCAGGCAGCGCACGCGCGCGCTGCCGGCGCCCCCCAGCAGCGCTCCGCCGGCGGTGCAGGCGGCGATCAGCGCTGCGGACTTGCGCGCGTGCACGGATTCGATCGCGGCCGCGCCGCCGCCCGGGAAGTCGAGGTCGAGCACCTGGCCTCCGACGAGCTGGCGCGAGCCCGCCGCGCGCGCGAGCTCCGCGCTCACTGCTAGCAGCCGCACGGGATCGCCCTCGGCTCCCGCGAGCACTTCGAAGGCCAACGCGAGCAGCGCGTCGCCCGCGAGCACCGCGGTGGCCTCGCCGAAGGCGACGTGCACGCTCGGGCGACCGCGCCGCAGGGCGTCGTCGTCCATGCAGGGGAGGTCGTCGTGGATCAGGGAGTAGGTGTGTACGAGCTCGGCCGCGACCGCGAGCGGCAGCGCGCGCAGGCGCTCCCCGCCGACGGCCTCGCAGGCCGCGATCGCGAGCGCCGGCCGCAGGAACTTGCCGGCCGGGAAGAACAGGTGACGCATCGCGCGGTGCAGCGACTCCGGCAGCTCGGCCGCGCGCGGCAGCGCGGCCTCGAGGGCGGCTTCGATCTGGGGCTGCTGCTCGAGCAGATAGGCGCGGCCGTCCATCAATCCCCATCCCCGGTCGGCTCCGCGTCGGCTTCGAAGGGTCGCGCGCTCCACTCGCCGCCCTGCTGCATCAGCACCTCGATCCTGCGCTCGGCGTCGGCGAGGCGCTCGCCGCAGTGGCGCGTCAGGGCCACCCCTTCCTCGAAGACCCGGAGCGCGTCTTCGAGCGAGAGCTCGCCATCCTCGAGCTGCCCGACGAGGGTCTCGAGGCGCAGCATCGCGGCTTCGAAGCTGGCGGACTCGGCGAGCGGGAGATCAGCATTCGCGCGCTGCTCCGCGCGCTTGCCGGAGGGTTCGCCCATGGGCGGTGGAGGCTACTTCCCGCAGCCGCGAGCGTCAAACCGAGCCGCGCGCGAAGGGTTCGAAAATACAGCGTTTTCAGGATCGCGACGGGCGTCCCGAGGCGACCTCGACCCGGAACTCAGCCCGCGCGACGCGCAGCTGCAGCGAACTCCCGGGCGGAGCGTCGGACAGCTCGCGGACGACGCGGCCGTCGCTCGCGCGGCGCGCGATCGCATAACCGCGATCCAATACTGCGAGCGGCGACAGCGAGTCCAGGCGCCCGGCCGCGGACGCCCAGCCCAGACGCGCGCGCTCGGCGCGCAGCCTCGCCCCGCCCTGCAGGCGGCGCGCCGCGGAAGCCACGCGCTCGCGCAGCGACACGACGCGCGCCTGCGGCAGCTGCGCGCGCAGCGCCTCGCCGCGCCGGAGCCACAGGCTGAGGCGCTGCGCGAGCTGGCTCAGCGCCGCGCGTCCGAGCGCGCGCTGTGCGGCGACGAGGCGCTGGCGTTGGGCCGCGAGGCGGCGGTCGGGCGCGTGCGCGCGCAGGATCTCCGCCCGGCTCGCGAGCGAGTGCCGCTGCCGCGCGACGCGCGCGCTGAGCCCGCGCCGCAGCCGTTCGCGCAGCGCTGCCAGCGATGCGCCGAGCTCGGCGCGATCGGGCCACACCTGCTCGGCCGCGGCCGAAGGCGTCGGCGCGCGCAGATCCGCGGCGAGATCGGCGAGCGTGACGTCGACCTCGTGCCCGATGCCGGCGACGACCGGAACCGGGCAGGCCGCGATCGCGCGCACGACGCGCTCGCTGTTGAAGGCCATCAGATCCTCGAGCGAGCCGCCGCCGCGCACCAGCAGCACGACGTCGATCCCGGGCTGGCGCGCGATCGCGTCCAGCGCGCGCGCGATCTCCTCGTCCGAGCCGAGGCCCTGCACGCGCGTCGGAGAGATCAGGATCGGCACCCCGGGCCAGCGGCGGCCGCTCACCTCGAGCACGTCGCGGAGTGCGGCGGCCAACGGAGAGGTCACGACGCCGATCCGCCCGGGATAGGCCGGAAGCTC
Organism: uncultured Spirochaetales bacterium; assembly: GCA_964437835.1. GTDB lineage: Bacteria > Myxococcota_A > UBA9160 > UBA9160 > SMWR01 > CAYTJA01. Next base: position 2,561 of record CAYTJA010000273.1, on the reverse strand, counting down.
GCGCTTGCGCTGGGCGGCGAACAGGCCCTCGGCCTCGAGTCGCTGGCGCAGCTGTTCGACGGCGAGGCGCAGCGCGCCGTCTCCGCGCGGCTCGAGCTGGCGCACCACGAGCTGCAGCTCCCCGCGCGCCTCGTAGACCGTGAGCTCGCCGTAGGCGACCACCTGCATCCCGTTTGCGGGCTCGAAGAGCAGGCGTCTGGCGGAGGCGCGGAACAGCGCTGCGCGCAGCTGCCCGCCTGCATCCACGAGCGTGAAGTAGAGGTGACCCGAGCCCGCGCGGTGGAGATTCGAGATCTCCCCGACCACCCACAGCCGGCCGACGCGCTCTTCGAGCCAGCCGCGCAGGTCCGCGAGCACCTCGCTGACGCTGAGCGGCTGCGGGCCCCGCGCTTCGACCCACCCGGAAGCGGCCGGCATCTCCCCTGCCTCGGTTATTTCGCGCTCGCCTGCTCGGTGGTTTTCGGCGCCTCGCGCAGGCGATCGAAATAGGTCCAGCTCTTCAGCACCTCGAGAGCGCGCGCGAGCTGCAGATCCTTCTCGACGGGGCTCGCGGCAGCGGCGGCCGAGGCGTCCTGCGCGTCGTCCTCGCCGGGATCGGCGTCCCGCTGCGTGAAGTGGCCCTCGAGGTCGCGCTCGCGCAAGCGCCGCGGCGCGTCGCCCTTTTCCTGGCTCTCCTCGCTCGGATTCGCGACCGCGATGTCCGGCTCGATGCCGACCTCCTGGATCGAGCGCCCGCCGGGCGTGTAGTAGAGCGCCGTCGTGAGCCGCAGACCGGCACCGCCCTCGAGCGGAAAGACGGTCTGCACGGAACCCTTGCCGAAGGTCTTCTGGCCGATCACGAGCGCGCGGTGTTGGTCCTGCAGCGCGCCCGCGACGATCTCCGACGCGCTCGCGGTGCCCTCGTTCACGAGGATCGCGATCGGATAGCTCGGCTCGCCGCCGTCCTTCGACGCGCGGTATTCCTGGAGCTGACTCTCGACGCGGCCCTTGGTGTAGACGACGAGGCCCTCGCTCAGGAACTGATCGGCGACCTTGACGGCCTGGTCGAGCAGCCCGCCCGGGTTGCTGCGCAGATCGAGCACCAGCCCTTCGAAAGGGCGGCCCGCTTCGCGGTGGAGCCGCTCGAGGATCGCCGCGAGGTCGGGGGAGGTGCTCTCCTGGAATGCGCGCAACACTACGTACGCATAGCCCGGCTCGACGAATTTGCCCTCGGCAGACACGATCTTCACGACGTCCCGCGTCACCGTGTAGGGCTGCGGAGTGTCGAAGCTCTCGCGGAAGATCTGCAGCGTGATCGTCGATCCGCGCGGCCCGCGCATCAGCTTGACGGCGTCGAAGAGGCTCATGCTCTTCGTCGGGCGGCAATCCTCTTGCCAGTCCTCGGGGCGGTCCTCGGGGCAGATGCCGACGATCTGGTCGCGCGGCCGGATCCCGGCGCGCGCCGCCGGCGTGCCCTCGATCGGCGCCACGACCTCGATGAAGCCGTCCTGGCGCTTCGAGATCTCGATTCCGAGCCCATGGAACTCGCCGCGGGTGTCGACCTGCATCTCCTTGTAGGCCTCGCGGTCCATGAACGAGGAGTGCGGATCGAGCTCGGCGAGCATGCCGCGCACCGCGCCGCGCACCAGCGTGTTGTCGTCGACCGGCTCGACGTAGAAGCGGCGCACGTGATCCAGCACGCTCGAGAACAGGTTGAGATCGTCGTAGCGAGCAGCTTCGGCGAGGCGGCCGAGGCCGGCGAAGTTCAGCGCGATCGCCGCGAGCGCACCGGAGAGGAAGACGAACGGGGTGCGAATCTGGCGCATCTACCCTCCGAACCGAAAGCCGTGTGGAGCGGGGCCTGCCGCGCCCGGCCCGGTGACACCGCGGAGCGTCCGGTTGCTCCCTGCTTCGGTGCAGGCGCTGGCGCGCTGAAGGCTCATTCTACCCCGACGCCTCCGGCGAGCCAGCCGGCGGGATCGAGAGGCTGGCGGCCGCGGCGGATCTCGAAGTAGAGGCGCGGCCCCGCGAGCGAGCCGGTGTCCCCGACCCGACCGAGCAGGGATCCGCGTTCGGTCGCGTCCCCGACCGCGGCGGCGATCTCGGAGAGATGCCCGTGGACGCTGAAGTAGTCGTCGCCGTGGTCCACGATCACGAGCTTCCCGTAGGCGCTGAACCAGCCCGCGAAGCGCACGCGGCCCGCGGCGACTGCGCGGACGGGCGTTCCGAGCGGCGCTTCGTAGTCGATGCCCTTGCGGAAGGTTTCGGTTCGGAACTCGGAGTCGAGCGTGCGGCCGAAGCCGCGCACGACGCGCCCCTCGACCGGCGGCGGCAGCGTTCCGCGGCCCGCCTCGAAGCTGCCCGGCGCTGCGCCGGCATCGCCGCCTCCGGTGTCGAGGTTCGAGATCGCGCGCTCGAGGCCCCGGGCCGCGGTCTCGAGCTCGATCAGGAGTCCTCGCTCGCGCGTGCGGTCGGCGCGGGCGCGGGAGAGCAGCCTGCGCTTGACCCCCTGCTCCGCGAGCAGATCCGCGCGGCGCTCTTCGATCTCGGCCACGGCTTTGGAGTGCGCCGACTCCGCCTGT
>CAYTJA010000272.1:0-11921 GCA_964437835.1 uncultured Spirochaetales bacterium | reverse complement strand
CCTGGCCCGACGCCGGCACGATGCCGTTCCGCAGCGAGAAGAATTCCAACTGGGAGGGCGCCTACCGCGTGCCGGCCTTCATCAAATGGCCGGGCAGGTTTCTGGCAGACGAGACGCTGAACGGCATCGTCGCGCACGAGGACTGGTTGCCCACCTTCGCCGCCGCAGCGGGCGACACGAACGTGAAGGAGCGCCTGCTCGAGGGGACCAGGATCAACGGCCGCAAGTACAAGAACCACCTCGACGGCTACAACATGCTCGACTACCTCTCCGGCAAGGTAGAGGAATCTCCGCGCCACGAGTTCTGGTATGTCAACGATGACGGCCAGGTGGTGGCTGCGCGCTACGACGACTGGAAGGTCGTGTTCCTCGAGAACCGAGGCGTTGCCTTCGGCGTGTGGCGCGAGCCCTTCATCGAGCTGCGCGTGCCGCTGGTGTTCAACCTGCGCCGCGATCCCTTCGAACGTGCTCAGCACAACTCGAACACCTACAACGACTGGATGCTCGATCGTGTCTACGTGCTCGCTCCGATCCAGGGCATGGCGGCCAATTTCCTGCTCAGCATGAAGGAATATCCGCCGAGCCAGACCCCTGGCTCCTTCAACCTGTCCAAGATCGAAGAGCAGTTGAGGAGCTCCGGCGGCGCGCACTGATGCATGCTCGACGAGTGACAAGAACGGGCCGTCGTCCGGTTTCGGGTGACGGCTCGTTCTTTTTGGGGATCGCAAGAGGAAGCACGTCGGTGAAAGACACCCGCACAAAACACCTGATCGCCGCCACGCTGGCCTGTGGACTGGCGCTCGCACCGGCCCTCGCTCGAGCGGCTGACGCATTGCGGTCTTGGAACGACGGCAAGGGCAAGCAATCCATCCTGAGCTTCGTCGAGCGCGTCACGCAGCCCGGCGGTCCGGACTTCGTGCCCGTGCCCGAGCGCATCGCGGTTTTCGACAACGACGGCACGCTCTGGGCCGAGCAGCCGATCTACGTCCAGCTCGCCTTCGCGCTCGACCGCGTGAAGGCGCAAGCCCCGCAGCACCCGGAGTGGAAGGGCACGGAGCCCTACGCCTCGCTGTTGCGAGGCGACCTGAAGAGCGCGCTCGCGGGCGGCGAGCCGGCGATCCTCCAGATCGTGATGGCCACGCACGCGGGCATGACGACGCAAGAATTCGAGAAGATCGCGAGCGACTGGATCGCCACCGCAAAGCACCCGAAGACCGGGCGCCTGTACACGGAGATGGTCTATCAGCCGATGCTCGAAGTGCTCGCGTACCTTCGCGCCAGCGGCTTCAAGACCTTCATCGTCTCCGGCGGTGGCGTCGAGTTCATGCGCCCGTGGGCGGAGAAGGTCTACGGAATTCCGCCCGAGCAGGTGATCGGCAGCAGCATCAAGACGAAATTCGAGCTGCGCGGAGACGTGCCGGTGCTGGTGAGGCTGCCGGAACTGAACTTCGTCGACGACAAGGCCGGCAAGCCCGTCGGCATCCAGATGCACATCGGCCGGCGGCCGCGGATGGCCTTCGGAAATTCCGACGGCGACCTGCAGATGCTGCAGTGGACGACGGCAGGCGCCGGCCCGCGCTTCGCGCTGCTCGTCCACCACACCGACGCCGAGCGCGAGTGGGCCTACGACCGCGCGTCGTCGATCGGCCGGCTCGACGAGGCGCTCGACGCTGCGCGCGCGAAAGGCTGGGCGATCGCGAACATGAAGACGGACTGGAGCGCGATCTTTCCGCCCCAACGCTGAAGCGACACCCGGCGCGATGCCGCTATGCTGCGCGCATGGCGCCCAGACTTCGCCCGCTCGTCGCCCTCGCGCTGCTCGCAGCCGCCGGCCTCGGCGCCACCTGCCAGACGCCGCCGGAGGCGCTGCCCGAGGCCGCCGCGAGGCTGCCCGAGCTCGCGCCGCTCGCAGGCCCCGTCTCCTTCGAGCGCGACGTGAAGCCGGTGCTCGAGGCGCGCTGCGTCGTCTGCCACGCCGGGGCCGAGCAGCTGGACGCGTTCGCGGACGAGCTGCGCGCGCTCGCGAGCGAGGCCGACCTCGAGCGTTTCGCCGCGCGCTACGGCATCCGCCGCACGGACCCGCGCTTCTGGGCGACGTCGGACTGGCTGCGCGAGGATCTGCGGCGCAGGAACCCGCTCGAGGCGGGGCTCTACGATCTGGGGCGCTACGGGAATCTGTAACGGCGCGCTCTGGCTCCGCACGCCCGCCTCTTCGTTACACTCGCGCGCCCGTGTGTGGTCGAGGAGGGGGAGATGAAGGGCATCGTGCTCGCGGGAGGCTCGGGAACGCGCCTCCACCCGATCACGCGCGGCGTCTCGAAGCAGCTGCTGCCGATCTACGACAAGCCGATGGTCTACTACCCGATCTCCTCGCTGATGCTCGCGGGGATCCGGGAGATCCTGATCATCTCGACTCCCGAAGACCTGCCCTCGTTCCAGCGCTTGATGGGGGACGGCAGCGAGATCGGGCTGCGCATCGCCTACGCCGCGCAGCCGAAGCCCGAAGGACTCGCGCAGGCCTTCCTGATCGGGCGCGACTTCGTGGCAAGAGACTGCGTCTCCCTCGCGCTCGGCGACAACGTGTTCTACGGCCACGGCTTCGGGCAGGACCTCGAGCGCGCCGCGTCGCGCGCGAAGGGCGCGACGGTCTTCGGCTACCGCGTCGCCGACCCCGAGCGCTACGGCGTCGTCGAGTTCGATGCGACGGGCAGGGCGATCGGGATCGAGGAGAAACCCGCGAGGCCGCGCTCGAGCTATGCGGTGACGGGGCTCTACTTCTACGACAACCGCGTGCTCGAGATCGCGGAGAAGCTGCGTCCCTCGCCGCGCGGCGAGCTCGAGATCACCGACGTGAATCTCCAGTACCTCGCCTGGGGCGAGCTGCAGGTCGAGATCCTGGGACGCGGAGTCGCATGGCTCGACACCGGCACCCACGAGTCGCTGCTGCAGGCGCAGAATTTCGTCGAGACGATCCAGGAGCGGCAGGGGCTCAAGATCGCCTGCCTCGAGGAGATCGCGTTCCGCAAGGGCTTCATCACGCGCGACGCGCTGGCCAGCCTCGGCCGCAAGCTCGAGAAGTCCGGCTACGGCAAGTACCTGCTGCAGGTCGCCGAGAGCGAGAGCTAGCGACGTGGTCTTCGTCGAGCTCGAGATCCCCGGCGTGATTCGCGTCGAGCCGAAGGTCTTCGGCGACGCGCGCGGCTATTTCGTCGAGACCTATCACGCTGAGCGCTACGGCGCGCACGGCATCCCGACGCAGTTCGTGCAGGACAACGAGTCCTTCTCGAAGCGCGGCAGCCTGCGCGGATTGCACGCGCAATCGCCCTTCGCCCAGGGCAAGCTCGTGCGCGCGCTGCGCGGCGAGATCTTCGACGTCGTGGTCGACGCGCGCCTGGGCTCGCCGGCCTTCGGGCGCTGGGTCGGCGTCACGCTCACGAGCGAGACCTTCCACCAGCTCTACGTTCCGCCCGGCTGCCTGCACGGCTTCTGCGTCGTGTCCGAGGTCGCGCAAGTCGAGTACAAGTGCACCGAGCTGTATCACTCCGAAGCGGAGTTCAGCGTGCGCTGGGACGATCCGGAGATCGGCATCGTCTGGCCGATCGCGGAGCCCCTGCTCTCGGACAAGGACGCGCGTGCGCCGCGGCTCAGGGAGCAGCGCTCGCGGCTGATTCCCTTCCAGCCCCGCTGAAATCTTCTCCACCGGCCAAGACCTCGCGCTGCGCCACCTCACGCCGCGCGCAAGGCCCCTGAGGCCGCCGCGAATCGTCGAGGAAAACCCCGGGAGCGCCGATCCGGCATTCGCCCGAGTGCACACTCGGCGCCGGCTAGAAGGGGAATCGAAGTGCGCGCCTCGGGCGTGGCGCGGCTGGACTGCCTGTCCGGCGGCGGCGCCCGAGGTCTGCCCCTCGCGATTGCAGAGTCCCCGGGCTCGGGGAGCAAGACCCTCGCACTTCAGCTCACCCGCAGCGCGCTCGATAACGCTGCAGTGGTGGCCTATCCCTGCAACGAGTCCGCGGGAGCGGGCGCCGCGTGACGCACTGGATCCCCACCCTGACGCTCGCGCTGGCACTCGCGAGCACCGCCGCGCTCGCGGACGACGCTCTGCCTGGCGCACCCGCGGACCCGCGGTTCGCCGAGGCCGGCGCGCTGCTCGACTCGAAGGCCGAGTGGCCGCGCGCGATCGCGCTCTACGAAGCCGTGCTGGCGGACGCGCCCGGGGACGTACAGGCGCGGCTGTGGGCCGCGCGCGTGCGGGCGTGGAATGGAGACTACGACGCCGCGCTCGCGCACTTCGAGGCGCTGCTGGCGCTCCCGGAACCTCCGCCTGGCAGCGAGGTCGAGCGCGCCGAGGTGCTCTCCTGGGCCGGGCGCAGCGACGCAGCTGTGGCGGCCTTCCTGCAGATCCTCGAGCGCGAACCCTCGAACGCGCGCGCGCTGCGCGGCCTCGCGCGCAGCTATCGCTGGTCGGGCCAACTCACAAAGGCAGACAACGCCTACCAGCAGTCGCTCGAGCTCGAGGGCGACGAGAAGGTCCGGGAAGAGCTCGAGGCGATGCGCGTCGGCCCGCGCTGGCTGGTCGAGAACGACTCCGGCTACTTCTCCGACAGCGACGAGTTCCACAAGTACCAAAGCTCGGCGCACGCCGTGCGAAAGCTCGACTACGACACTTCGCTGCGCAGCCGGCTGCGTTTCACGGCGGTCGACAGCCACGGTCTGGACGAGCAGCGCGGCTGGACCGGAAGCCTCGGGCTCGAGCGCAGGCTGCCCTACCGGCTGCGCGCGGCACTCGACGTCGGCGGCATCGAGTGGGATCGCGCGCGCGATCGCTTCAGCGGCCGCGCGGAGCTCGGTTGGGCGGCACCCACCGGAAGCTCGCTCACGCTCTCCCTGGCCCACGGCGACCTGCTGTCCTACACCGGCGACGTCGATGCGATCGATGCGGGCCTCGCGAGCACGACGCTGCGCGCGTCGGTCTGGCACCCGATTAGCGAAGCCTGGTCCCTCTACGCGGCGGGCGAGATCGCCTTCTTCTCGGACGACAACCGCCGCGGTGCGGTGGGTGCGAGCCTCGACTATCAACCGTGGAAGCAATGGAATCTGTTTTTCTCACTCGGAGCCGACTGGGCCGGCTACAGCCGGAACACGACCCTCTACTACGACCCGGACGACGACGTCTCGGTCGCGCTCTCGGTGCGCTATACGCAGCCACTGGGCCATGGTCTCGAGATCTGGCTCCGCCCGATCCTGGGCTACGGCTACGCGCGCCAGGACGGAGTCTCGGGCGACAGCCTGAACTTCGGGATCGAGGGCGGGCCGCGCTGGCGGCACGCCTCCGGTTTCTGGATCGGTCTCGAGGGCCACTACGCGCGCAGCCAGCGCACGAGCGGCTACAGCCACCACGGCGCAGGCCTCTCCGTCGGCCGGGAGTTCTAGGCTCGTGAGCGGTCTGCGTATCCGCTATGCGCTCGCCGTCGGCGGCCTCGTGGTCGTGCTCGGCGTGGTGTCATTGGCGCTGTACCTGTTCCTGCTGGAGCAGCGCCTCGAGCTGCCGAACAGCTTCGTGCAGACCTCGGTCTGGGTGCTGCTCTCCTTCCTGCTGCTCCTGATCGTGCGTTACATGGCGCTGCTCTGGTTCTCGTTTCTGAACCACCTGGACGCCGACATCGGAGAGCCCTCGCGGCTGCCGCTGATCTCGATCCTGGTGCCGGGCTACAACGAGGGCGCAGTGATCCAGGCCTCGATCCGATCGTTGCTCGCGCTCGACTATCCGCGCTACGAAGTGCTCGTGATCGACGACGGCTCGAAGGACAAGACCTACCAGCTCGCGCGCCACTTCGAGGGCGAGCACAGCCGCGCAACGGTGCGCGTCTTCCGCAAGAAGAATGGCGGCAAATCTCGCGCGCTGAACTTCGGCATCGAGCGCGCGAAGGGCGAGTTCATCCTGTGCATGGACGCCGACTCGACGCTCGCACCCCAGACGCTGCGCAAGGCCGTACGCCACCTCGTCGACTCCCCCCGCGTGGGCGCGGTGGCAGGCAGCGTCAAGGTCGTGAACCGCACCAACTGGCTCGCGAAGCTGCAGGCACTCGAGTACATCGAGGGCCTCAACATGGTGCGCGCGGCCCAGGGCTTCTTCCGGCTCGTGAACATCATCCCGGGCCCGATCGGACTCTTCCGGCGCAGCGCGCTCGAGAGCGTCGGCGGATACGACCACGACACCTTCGCCGAAGACTGCGACCTGACGCTCAAGCTGCTGGCAATGGGCTGGCAGGTGAAGTACGAGCCGGCCGCAACCGCGATGACCGAAGCGCCCGAGAGCCTGCTCGACCTGCTCAAGCAGCGCTACCGCTGGACGCGCGGGATCCTGCAGGCGATCGCCAAACACAAGCGCAAGCTCGTCGATCCACGCACCGGCATCGGCATCACCTTCACGCTCTGGTACATGATCTTCGAAGGCATCCTGTGGCCGGCGATGAACGTGTTTGGAAACCTGCTCTTCGTCTTCGTCGCCGCAAAGTACGGAACGGCGCTTCCGCTCGTGATCTGGTTCGCGCAGCTCACCGTGCTCGATCTGGCCGCAGCGCTCTACTGCGTCGCCGTCGAGGAGGAGAGCATGGCGCTGGTGCCCTACGCGATCTACTACCGCGCGTTCTTCGCATTGATCGTCGACATGGCGAAGCTCTTCGCGACCGTCGAGGAGCTCTGCAAGTTCAAGATGGACTGGGGAAAGCTCGACCGCCTCGGGAGGATCTAGGCGTGGACGTCGTTCCCTACCTCTCCGCGATCATCCTGGTCTCGACGATCGCGACGGTGCTGCTCGCGATCCTCTCCTACGCAGCCTTCAAGCTGCGCGATAAGCGCAAGCCGAAGCCATCCAGCGCGGCTCCAGTCTTCTTCCGGCGCTACCAGCCCGAGACCGCGGCCGATTCCGCCCTCGCAGACGACGGCTCGGGCAGCGCCGCGCCGTGAGCCGCTCCGGCGCGCCGCTCTACCACTCGCGACTCGTCGGAGCGGGCGTCTGGCTGCTGGCCTCGGGCGCGGTGCTCTGCGTGTTGATGCTGATCGGGACCGTCGGGCCCTTTCGCTTCGCAGTCGCGCGCGGTGCCGAGGCGCACGGAATCGGCCTCTGGGAGGCGCCGTCGCCGCACCCGGACAGCTCCCGCCTGCGCGTCGCTGCGTGGCGGCGCATCGTGCCCGAAGACTGGCCCCTGCGCGTGGATCGGAATTTCGCGTCGCTGCGCGCTGCCGGAGTCGCAGTGATCGCGGTGCCGGATGCGCGCGCGCTCGGCGACGCCGATCTCGCTGCGCTCCGAGACTTCGCGCGCGCGGGCGGGGGCATCGTGCTCGCGGGTTCGGTCGCGGTCGAGACGCCGCTCGGCGAGTGGCGCGGCTACGAGGCGATGGCGCAGCTGCTCGAGGTCGAGCGCGTGTTCCCGCTCGAGCGCACGTACTCGCAGGCCTTCGTGGCGCGAGCGCGCGGGCCGCTCACGGCGCCGCTCTTGCCGGGCGAGCGCATCGCGCTTGTGCCCGAAGCAGGCGTGCCTGCGCTGGCGGAGGAGAGCCCGGAGCTCTGCTGGGACTCCGACCCCACTGAAGCCGCGAGCGGGCCCGAGCGGCCGCGCGCGGCCGCTCGTCGGCTGCAGCTCGGAAGCGGCCGACTTGTGTGGCTGGCCGCCGGACCCGAGAGCGCGCAGGGCGGACTCGACGCGCACCTGCCGATCGCAGGTCTGCTGCGCGCCGCGCTCAGCTGGGCCGCGGGCGATCCCGTGCTCGAGGTCGTGCCCGTGGACTGGACGCCCACGGCGAGCGGCGATGCCGCGCGCGCGCAGTGGCAGGAGCTGCGCAAGGCCCTGGCGGCGAGTGCCCTGCGCGCAGGCCCCAATCGCCTGCTCGTGAACCTCACGAACCGTTCGGATCAGCTGCTGCGCGCAAAGTTGCGCCTGCACGGAATTCCGAGCGGGCGCGAGACGCGCATGGCAGCGACCGAGCTGTTCCAGCCGTTGCCGACCGCACACCGCGAGCGCGATTCCGACACGCTCGAGATCGCACTGCCCGAGCTGCCCGGCGGCGAATCCCAGTCCTTCTACGTCGACTTCGAGGCTCGGGATGGAGTTTGAATCCTGCGACGCGGCGTCCCCCGCTCCGAGACGCCCGCGCCGAAGATCCATCGGAGCCGGGAGGAAGACCATGGGATGGCGACGCTGTGCGGCCGCGGCACTCGTGCTCGGCGCACTCCTCCTCGCCCGCGCGGGGCAGGCGGCGGAGAAGGTCCTCGAAGATTTCAGCCACGCGCAGCGCTTCGCGGCGGTGTGGCCCGCAGGCAAGCTCTCCGAGGGGCGCGACCTCGAGCTGCACTGGCTCGAGGTCTCGGCCGAGGGTCCGCCGGGAACGCCCGAGAGCGTCTTCGTCGCGAACCGGGAGCCCTACGAGCCCGCGCTCGACCTGCGCGGGCGCTACCTGAAGCTCTGGATCGCGGTCGACGATCTCACACAGCTCGGCAGCATGGAGTTCCGGCTCTCGTCCGGGAGCTTCGACGACAACTACTACGCGTTCAGCTTCACCCGCTATTCGGATCTCGATGCGAACGTGGTCCGCGAGGGCATCTGGAACGTCCTCACGCTGCCCTTCGCGAGCGCCCAGATCAAGGGGAACCCCGAACGCTCGGCGATCCGGCGCGCCGGCTTGTACGTCTCGGATCTCGGAACGGGGCCAGTCGTCGCGCGCTGGGGCGGCCTCGCGGCCGTGGACGAGCCCGCCGAGGGCGTAGTCAGCTTCAGCTTCGACGACGGCTACGACGACCACTTCTGGGCCGCGCAGCAGATGGCGAAGTACGGCATGCGCGGAACCGCGTACATCATTCCGGCCGGCATCGGAAAGCTCGGCTACTTGAGCGAGGCGCAGCTCGCGGAGCTGCGCGACCGCTTCGGCTGGGAGATCGCCGCCCACCACGAGACGCCCTTCACCGATTTCGCTCTGGGCGAGCTCGAGACCCGCATCCTCGAGATCCAGCGCTATCTGAAGCTGCGCGGCTTCGAGCGCGGTGCCGCGCACCTCGCGTATCCGCTCGGCCGCCAGGATCCCTCGCGCGTCCGGCCCGCCGTCCGCGCGCACTTCAGCTCGGCTCGCGTCGCAGGCGGCGGCCTCGAGACGCTGCCCCCCGCCGACCGCCACCTGCTGCGCGTCATGAATGTCACTCAGCACACCACCCCGGCCGAGGTCGAGGCAGCGGCGCGCCTCGCGCGCGAGGATAGACACTGGCTGATCCTGATGTTCCACTATCTCGTCGATCGGACGGCGCAGGACACCGACTATCGGATGGCGGACTTCGAGCAGCTCCTGCCGCGGGTCCAGCGGACCGGGGTGCGCGTGCTGCCGCTGATCGAAGTTCTGGAATCCTGTGGGGAGCTTGCGGGCTCGAGCTGCCTGCTGCCCGCGCGCAGCGCGGCCGCCGCGCCGCACTAACCGGTTCCGGGAAGTCCGGCCTCGCGCGAAACGTGCCGCAGCGCTGCATCAAGGAATCGCCGCGCAGCTCCGATCCAAGACCGATGGCTCCCAAGGGCCCGACCGCCACACCCCTACTCAGCGCCTGCCTCGGTCGGCTAGCGCCGGGAGCTCCCGTCGTCGTCTGCGGGCCCTCCGGCTCCGGTCGCACGGTGCTGACGCTAGAAGTGCTGGCCGAAGCCGTGGCAAGCGGCGGCCGCGCGCTGCTGCTCACCGCGGAGCCGCCCCGCCTCGTGCTCGACCAGGCGCGCAGCCTCGAGTTCGAGCTCTCTGCAGCGCTGCGCGATGGACGCCTCGTCTTGCTCGAGTTCGCCGCCGACGCGGCGCAGCTGCTGCTCGCGAGCGGCGCTGCGGCTCTGCGCGCGGCGCTCGCGGAGGCAGCCTCGGGGGCTGGCCTCGTCGCGATCGACCCGATCACCGCGCTCGTCTCGGAGTACTGCGACGAGCGGGATCTCCGCACGCTCGTGCGCGAGCTCTTCGATGCGAGTGCGAGCGCCGGCCAGACCAGCATCTTCACCTGCGCGCGCGAGGCCCTGGATGCGGCCCCCCTCTTCGAGCGCGTGCTCAAGGAGACGAGCGGCGCGTGGGTCACGCTCCAGGCCGAGAACGGCCGGCGCACGCTGCGCGTCGAGAAGGCGCGCCACGCAGGTGCGCGGAACGAGCCTTTGAACTTCGAGATTGCGCCGGGCGGTTGCCGCGTGCTCGAGGCAGCCTCCCCTGCGGCGTCGCCGGCAGCGGGCGGAGCGGGTGCGCCGCGGCGCGAACCCGCCGCGGGCTCGCGCGCGGCGCTCGCGAACGCGCCCGCCGCGGAGCCGCGCGCGCGCCGTAGACTCCTGCTCGTCGAGAGCGACCGCGGACTCCTGAACCAGCACCAGGACTGGCTGCGCGAGCGATTCGACCTCGTGACCGCCGAAGACGGCTATGCGGCGCTCTCGGCACTGCTGCGCGAGCGACCGGATCTGTTGCTGCTGGATCTCTCCCTGCCGCGGATCTCGGGCTTCGAAGTGCTGCGCGCGCTGCGCGGCAACGGCTCGCGGATCCCGGTGCTCGTGGTTTCGAGCTCGCCGCGCGCGAGCGATCGAGTGCGCGCACTCGTGCTGGGAGCCGCCGACGTGCTCGCGAAGGCCACGCCGCGCTTCGAGCTGCTGCACAAGATCGAGAGTCTGCTGCTGCATGCGGAGCCCGCGACCCTCGACTACCAGAGCGAAGACGCCGAGGCGCTGCTCGACGTCGACGGGCACATGCGCATGCTCGAGCCCGAAGCCTTCCGTGAGCGCCTCGCACGCGCGCGGCGTTTCGGCCGCGAATTCGGAATGGAGTCCGCGCTCGTGTTCATGCAGGCGACGAGCGCCGAAGCGCGCGACGCGCTGCAGAGCGCCGCGGAGGAGGCCCTGCGCGCCGAAGACGCGCTGATTGAGATCGATAAGCAGCGCCTGGTCGCGCTCTTCGTCTGCTGCGAGATCGCGAACGTCGAGCGCATCCTGCAGCGCTTCGCCGCAGGCGTCGAGGCCCGTGGCGCGAGCCAGCGCAACTTGAGCTGCCGCTCGTTGGCCGCTTCGAGCTGGTCGGACGAGCGGCCGCTCGAAGCCGGCTTCGTCGAGCTGCGCCTCTGGCCGGCACGGCCGTCGCAGTGAGACTCCGCCCGACCGCCACGCAGTCCGCTGCAGCGGCCTGCATCGCGCTGTGTCTCGCCGCAGCACCGCAGGGCGCCAGCTCGCGCGAGCCGCACGCGCGCGAGTCGCTCGCGCCCGGCGCCAGGATCCGCCTCGGGGTGGGCGACCGTCTCTCGCTCGCGCGCGATGGCAAGACAATCCCGACCGACATCGTCGCGCGCGACCTCGGCCTCGCGCCCGACTTCGTGCAGATCTGGCTGACGCGCGACTGGAAGGAAGACTGGGCGCCGCGCGCGGAGCTCGCCGCGCTCGCCGCGCGCGGCGTCACGCCGGTCGTCGTTCATTATTTCTTCGGCGACGATCTCTCGCGCGAGCGCTTCGAGGGCGCGCGCGACGCCTGGTACACGAGTTTGTGGCGGCTCGCGCAACAGATCCGCATCGATGCGCCCGTGCTCGTGATCCTGGAGCCCGAATGGAACCAGCCCGCTCCGCAGGGCGAGACGTCACTGCAAGAATGGGCCGGATTCGCGGAGGACCTGCGCGCCGCCGCCGAGATGATTCGACGCGACGCCCCGAATGCGCTCGTCGGCACCTGCCCCGGGGATTTCGCGGGCCCACCGAACCTGGAGCGCGTGCTCGGTCCGGCTTCGGAGCAGCTCGACTTCCTGGCCTTTCAGGAGATGCGCGCCGAGACGGACGCGGCCGCCGCCGAGCCCGGCTACCTCGACGTCGGAAGAGCCGCGGACGAGTTCGCCGGCTACCTGTGGCGCGCATTCCGCAAACCGCTGCTGCTCGGTTATGTCGCGG
>CAYTJA010000271.1:0-7919 GCA_964437835.1 uncultured Spirochaetales bacterium | reverse complement strand
CGCGCTCTGGTTCCCCACGCTGCGGCCGCCGCTCGCTGGCTCACGCTGGCGCTGTATCGCCGCGCGGAGCGATTCGACCCGCACGGTCACCGGGAGCTGGCGGCGCAGTGGCGCGGCTCCGACGCAGCGCTGGAGGAGGTGAACGCCTTTGCCTTCGTGGACAGCGTCGTCGGCCCTGGCAACCCGATCCGAGTCCTCGTGCCGACGCCGGCGCGGCCCGGCAGCTACCAACTGCGCGTCGACTTCCCGGATTTCCCGATCGAAGCTCCAGTCGAGATCTCGAAGCGGCCCACCAGCACCGATGCGCCGATCGACGGCGCAGCGATCCGCCTGTGGGACGCAGACGCGGTGCCTGCTCGGGTGCGCGCCGCAGCCGCATTTCGGCTCGACGTCGAGGTCGAGGCACTGCGGGGCCCTATCCTGTTGGCAGCCTCGCGCGACCAGTGGCCCCCGCGCAGAGGTGAGACGACGCTGTGGTACGGATTCCGCAGGCTCGGCCAGCCGCTTGCTGCGAGGCGCGCGCCCGAGCGGACGGCGCTCGCCGCCGACCTGGTGCCCGGAGAGCGGCAACGCGAATCCTGGTATCTGCAGACGCCCGTCCAGCCCGGTCGTTACGAGCTGCTGGTGGCTCTCGAGGCGACAGGTGTCAGCGCGGGATCCCTGCGCTGGACCTCGCTCCTCGCTGACCTCGAGGTCGCGCCGGACTGAAGAGCTCCAAGCGGGCCCGATTCAGTTGCGCCCGCGCCGCCCTGCCGGCTGGTGTCGCAACGTGGAGGACCAGCGCTACTAGTCCCACGCGTTCGACGCCTCGAACTTCCGGGGCCTGGTCGTCAATTTCGTAGGCGGCCCACGCAGCTGCGGGGCCGAGGTCGCGCTCACGTGGTGAGCGCGCGGATCGCTCGAGCGCCGAGCGCACGAAGGGAAGGTCCCTGCCATGACCCGGCTGCTCGCGCGCCGCTGGCCCTGGGCGCTCGCGGCGGGGCTGGTCCTGCTCGCGCTGCTCGCGTCGGTGATCCGGCTGCGTCTGGGCGCGCCCTTCGGCGGGCGGCCCGCCGACCTTCCGGGCGCGATCGCCGCGCTGCCGCAGCGCAATCCGAACCTGCTCTTCGTGTTGATCGACACGCTGCGCGCCGATCACCTGAGCGCCTACGGCTACGAGCGCCCGACCAGTCCCTTCCTCGAGGAGCTCGCCGCGGGCGGCATCCGCTTCGAGCGCCAGCTCTCGCAGTCCTCGTGGACCAAGGCCTCGATGGCCTCGCTCTGGACCGGCCGGCTGCCCGCGCGCGCAGGCGTGGTCCGCTTCAGCGACGCGCTGCCGACGTCCGCCCGGATGCCCGCGGAGATCCTGCGGGGAGCCGGCTTCCGCACGGTCGGGATCTTCCGCAACGGCTGGGTCAGCGGCTACCACGGCTTCGACCAGGGTTTCGAGCTCTACGCGAGGCCCTCCGCGCGGCCGCTCCCGCCCGAGCTCCGGCGCAAGAATCCGACGATTGCGCAGGCCGGCAACGACACCGACGCGATCGAGATGGCGGTCGAGTTCCTGCGCCTGAACGGCGCTGATCGCTGGTTCCTGTATCTGCACCTGATGGACGTACACGAGTACACCTACGACGAGGAATCCGCGCTCTTCGGCACCGGCAACATGGACATCTACGACAACGCGGTGCGCCGGATCGACTGGGTGCTCCAGGACCTGTTCCGCACGCTCGCCGCGATGGGACAGCTCGAGAACACCGTGATCGCAGTCGCCGCGGACCACGGGGAGGCCTTCGGGGAGCGCGGCTTCGAGGGGCACGCGCGCGAGGTGTACCGCGAGACCACGGAGGTGCCGTTCCTGATCCGACTCCCTTTCCTGCTCGAGAGCGGCGTCGTCGTGCGGGAGCGCAGCTCGAACGTCGACGTCTGGCCGACGCTGCTCGACCTGCTCGGGCTCCCGCCGCTCGACGCAGCCGACGGCCGCTCCCGCGTGCCCGAGATCCTCGCGGCCGCGCGCGGCGAGGCACCGAAGGCCGAGCCGGAGCCCGCCTACGCCTCGCTGCACCAGCGCTGGGGCTGGGAGAGCGGAGGCGACTTCAGCTACGCGGTCGCGCTCGGCAGCCAGCGCTACGTGATCGGCGACGACGCCGATCGCCGCCACGTGGAGCAGCTCTTCGATGCCGCGACCGACCCCCAGGAGCGGGTCGATCTCGCCGCGTCGCGCCCGGAGGAACTCGCGCGCATGCGCAGTCTGGTCGAGCGCTATCGTGAGAAGAAGCCGGATTGGGAAGGCGGCATGAAGACGCTCGAGATCGACGAGATGGAGCTGAACCAACTGCGCGCCCTGGGCTACAAGCTGCCGTGAAGTCGAGCTCGGGAACGCTGCTCGCGGCGCTGGCGCTGCTGCTCGCCTGCGGCGGCCCGGAGCGCTCGCTCGAAGAGGTCCGCACACTCCAGAACGCCGGGAGCTTCGAGGCCTCGCTCGAGCCGCTGCGGGAGCTGCTCGACGCCCGTTCGGGTGGCGGCGAGGTCGGCTACCGCTACGCCGGTGCGCTCGCGCAGACGGGACGCGCGACCCAGGGCTTCTGGGCGCTGCGCGAGGCGATGAAGGACCCGGCCTGGCACGCGCGCGCGGGCATCCTCTTCGCCGAGCTCGCGCTGCGCTCGGGCAACCCCGACCTCTCGATCCAGGTGCTCGGGGAGGTGCTGGAGCGCGAGCCCGATCAGGCGGACGCGCTGAGCCTGCGCTGCCGCGCGCGGCTCCACACCCGGCGCGACTACCAGGGCGCACTCGAGGACGTCGATCGCCTGATCACGCTGAGTCCGGAGCGGCGCGACGCGGTCCCGCTGCGCGTGGTCGCGCTGCTAGGCCTCTCCCGGATCGACGAGGCGGGAGCCGCGCTCGAGACGCTCGAGCAGCAGCAGCTCGAGGGCGACCGCGCCGACCCGGCAGCCGCGGCGCTCTCCTGCGCCGCGCGCGGGAAGTTCGCGCGCGAGAGCCAGAAGCCCGACGTGGCCGAGAAGGTGTACGCCGAGTGCCTCGAGCACTATCCCTCCGACGTCGGCGTGGTGTCCGAGGCGCTGGACTTCTTCGAGGAGCGGCAGCAGCCGGATCGGATCGAGGAGATCCTGACGGCCGCGAACCGGGCCGCTCCGGACCAGCGTTATTTCCGCATCACGCTGGCCGAGTGGTACCAGGTGCGGGGCGAAGCTGCGAAGGCGGAGGCGCTGCTCCGGAACGCGACCGAGGGCGACCTTGACGTCCAGGCCTGGCGCGATCTCGCGGCCTACCTGGTCCAGACCGGACGCAAGGACGAGGGCCTCGAGGCGTGGCGCCGCGCGGTCTCGATCCAGACGCCCGCGGACCCGGAGCTGCGCTTCGCGTTCGGGGAGGCGCTGCTCGCAGCCGGGCAGAACGACGAGGCCCGGGAGATCGCCGAGGCGCTCGAGGTCGCGCCCTACCGCGAGCTCCTGCTCGGGCGTCTCGCGTTCGCGCACCACGAATACGCGCGCGCCCTCGCGCACTTCGGCGAGGGCAACCGCCTGTGGCCCGACAACTCGATCGCGCGCTTCTACACGGCGCTCGCGGCGGAGCAGACGGGAGATTTCGCCCGCGCCGTCGAGGAATATCACGCGGCGATGCGGGTCGATGCGAACGCCGCCGACACGCGCGCGCGGCTCGCGCGCCTGCACCTCGCCGCCGGCGAGTTCCGCGACGCGACCTTCGTGCTGGGCTACCAGGGCACCGGAGACGCTCCGCCGCTGCGCAGCGGGCCGCACGTGCTGCTCGAGCTCGAGGCGCACGCCGCGCTCGGAGATCTCGGGCGCGGCGTGCCGGTCGTACTCCAGCCCTTCCTGCGCGATCCGGACTTCCGGGGATCCGCGCTCGCTGCGATGGCGAAGGGCGTGCGCCGGCATGCCGGTCCGCAGGCCGCAGGCGATTTGATCCGGAGCGACGAGCGACTCGATCTCACGTCGCCGGCCGCGGCGCCGGCGCTGCAGAGCCTCGCGCGCGACCTCTCGGCACAGGGCCAGCACGACGAGGCGATCGCGCTCGCGCGGGGCGCTGCCGCCGCCCACCCGCTCTCGGCCTTCGAGGAGATCCTGGGACAGGCGCTCGCGGCGGGCGGCCGCAGCGAGGAGGCGGCTGCGGCTTTCGAGCGCGCGCTCGCGCTGGAGGCCGATCGGCCGGGAGCACTGCTCGGCCTCGCGCGGCTCGCGGAGGCGCGCGGCGACGTTCCGGTCGCGCTCGCGCAGTATGCGCGCATCGACGCGGAGCGAGCCGGGGACAGCGAGGCTGCGCTCGCCTACGCCGCGCTGCTCGCGGCCCAGGGTCGGACGGCCGACGCGAACCGGGAGCTGCGCGCGGCGCTCGAGCGCGATCCGATCGACGGCAGCGTGGCGCTGGCGCTCGCGTCGCTCGAGGGCGCGGGCGCCGCTGCGCGCGACGAGCGCATCGCGCTCGCGCAGCGCGCGCTGCGCTTCGGTCAGGGCGACGCCGCGCGTTCGTTGCTCGAGCGGCTCGGCGCTGCCTGACGCGGCGAGCGAAGCGCGCGGCGCGTCCGCTGCGGATTTTGCGCGGGCGGCGCGCCCGCGTCAGGGACGCGGGTTCTCGGCGCGCTGCCGGGCCTTGATCTGGAACGCCTCCGGCATACCGGCGCTCTTCATCCACGCCTCCGCCGCGGCCGCGTCCCGGTTCAGCCAGAAACTCGTGATCACGGCCGCAGTGCCCCACTTGAGTCCGGCGCGTTCGGGGAGCTTCAGCGCCGTATCCAGCGCGCCGGTCCAGTCGGCCGCGAGATCGCGGCTCTGCTGCCATCCATAGGCCTGGAAGCGCAGCGCGGTCCCGGTCGCCGGCGCGAGCCAACCGAAGCGCTCGTCGCCCTTCGAGTCGAGCCAGGCCCGGGCGCCCGCGAGGTTCAGCTGGTTCCAGTCGCGAAAGGTCATGTCGACCGCCATCTGGTAGTCGTTGTTCAGCGGGTCGAACTTCGAGAGCCACTCCATCGTGCGCTCCGGCTCGCGCCGGACCCAGCGCGCCGCGACGCGCTGGATCAGCGTGACGCTCTCGCCCAGCGCGACCTGGCGTTCCGCCCACTCGGCGGCGAGCGGACCGTCGACCTCGCCGACGGAAGCCGCGATCCGCTGCAGCACGTAGCGGCTGGTGTTTCCCGAGACGTCTTCGCGGGCGGCCTGCTCGGCCCATTCGATCGCGCCGCGGGCTCCGAGCTCGAGCACCTTGAGGCGCGCGAAGGTCCCGAGGGTCTGCTGCTGCAGCGCCGGGGTGGGCTGGCTCACCAGGAATTCGATCAGTTCCGGCTTGCCGGACTCGTACCAGCCCGTGACGATCCCCTCGAGCTCCATCGGGTAGTCCTGCTTGTACACGGCGATCGCGGGCGGGTAGGTCCGATACAGCGCGATCGCCGCCTGGGGGTCCTGTCGGGCGACCGATCGCATCAGCGCGTAGAGGAAGCGGGGATGCCTCGCCCGCCAGTCCGCGAGGCCCCAGGCGTAGGCAGCCTCGGGGTCGAGAGGGCCCCACCACTCCGCGAGCAGCACCAGTTCGTTGTCGCCCCATTCGGAGAAGACGTCCTTGAACGCGCCGGCGATCGCGGGGGCCGCCTCCTTCGGCGCGTCGAGCAGCAGCGCCGCGAGGTCGCGATTGCGCTCGAGGACATTCGGGTTGCGAAGGATCGCCTCGACCCGGGTTCCGATGTCCCCAGAGGGACTCACCCGTTCGGATGAGCCGCAGCTCCCCAGCACTCCGATTCCGAGGGCCAGCGCCAGCGCCGGGAGCATCCGGTGGTAGGCGTGGAGAGCAGGACCACGGGGCCGGGCGAACGCGCGACCCGACCCGCGCGAATCGCGCGGCGCCGGCGCCGGATCCGCGCGGTGCGCGCCGCGATCCGAGCCGCATTTTTCGTTAGACATCAGAACTCCGTGCGCATAGACTGCGGGTGAGTCAAAAGGCCCACTCCGGTGGGCTGCGGCCGCATCCGGTAGGGCTCGTGCCGGAACGCAGCTGCAGAAGTGCGAGAAGAATAACTTGCTCAACAAAGAAGGAACACACCGATGTCGACAATCCGACACTTAGTCTACGGCGTGCTCGCGACCGCACTCGCGTGTTTGTTCGGCGCTGGCGAGAGCCTCGCAGCCGATTATTTCATCTCGGGCAAATGGCAACAGAATCGCGGGCCCACGATCAACATTCCGCCGGGCGACGATTCGATCTGCTTCAACGGTCCCGGCACGGTGATGTGGCCGTGCGGCCGCGCGCAGGTCTTCAATGGCCCGGTGATCGGAGTCTCGCCGGCCACCAAACCCCCCGGCGCGGCGGCGATCGCGGGCACGTCGCTCAACGTCCCGGGCGTGCCGGTGAAGGTGCCGACGGGCCTGATCAACTGGTACGGCGGCCTGCAGGGGAAGCCCGTTCCCTTCGACGCGGCCGTGAACCAGCTCGACACGTCGTTCATGTTCTTCGCGCCCCCGGCGGTTCGCGCGCCCGTGCGACCGAATCTCGGAAACGTGATCGGCCCAAACCAGCATCCGGGCACCGCCAACACTCGCCTGATGCACGCGAGCGCGTGGTTGGATCCGGGGCAGAACGGCCGAATCGCCCCGAACTTCGTCGTCAGCTGGGTGGATCCGAACAACCGCTTCGGGAACACCCCCGGCGGCCTGCAGCCCCATCCCGTCGCGAGCGAGACCGTCTTCAATGCGGCGACGCCGCTGCCCTTCACGCGCCGCGTGAGCTACACGTCGAATGCGAGCACCTTCGGCGGCACGATGGGCATGGTGCTCTCGGGCTTCGCGCGGGTCTGGGTCGCGGTCCCGATCACGCCCGACGCCGGGCCCGAGCTGATCCGCTCGCCTGTTTCGGGCATGGGAACGCAGCATGTCGGGCGCGGCTACTTCTCGACCGCGACGCGCGTGGCGCCTCCGGGCCGCGTCTACAACGGCGTCGTCCAGAACCCGCCCTGCGCACCCAACGTGCTGCCGCCGTCGCCGCTCGACTGCGAGATCATCGTGAACATCGTTCAGCCCTTCCTGTTCAATCTTCCGGGCGCGACGACGATCAACTTCGGCTTCCCGTTGACCACGGGTCGCGTCGTCGTGCAGGGCAACTGGGTGCAGGCCGGAAACCCGCGCATCACGACGATTTCGGCCGAGGGTGGCGACACCGTGTCGACGGGTGGCGTGCGGCATCTGAACCTGGTGTCCGGTGGCAATGCGCTCCGGAACAGCGTCTCTTCGGGCTTCACGCGCACGCTGCACCTCGACGGCGTGACGATCGCGCTGCCCGAGCCGGGCGTCACGCTCGCGCTCGGCAGCGCTCTGGCGCTGGTGGGCCTGCTGTACACCGCGCGCCAGCGGCTCTTCAGCTAGGACACGAGTTCGACGGGACTCCGGCAGGACACTTCGCTCCCGCCGGAGTCCCCGCTGGACTTCCCCACATAGACCCCCGAGGGCACGGCGCTCCGTGCCCTCGGGGTCTCGCTTCGAGCGCGCGTCGAGTGCAGTGTGCTTCCGTTCGGAAGCCTGTGCTCCGCACAGAACTCCCCGGAATCTCCGCGCTAGCAGACTCGCGCCTCGAGCAGGGCGGCGGGCTCGAAGCCGCGGTCCCGGATTCCGGGAGCTGGCGGCGCAGTGGCGCGGCTCCGACGCAGCGCTGGAGGAGGTGAACGCCTTTGCCTTCGTGGACAGCGTCGTCGGCCCTGGCAACCCGATCCGAGTCCTCGTGCTGACGCCGGCGCGACCCGGCAGCTACCAGCTGCGCGTCGACTTCGCGGATTTCCCGATCGAAGCTCCGGTCGAGATCTCGAAGCGGCCCACGAGCACCGATTCGCCGATCGACGGCACTGCGATCCACCTGTGGAACGCAGACGCGGCGCCCCGGCCGTTACGAGCTGCTGGTGGCTCTCGAGGCGATAGGTGTCAGCGCGGGA
>CAYTJA010000270.1:0-25863 GCA_964437835.1 uncultured Spirochaetales bacterium | reverse complement strand
GGGGGGCAGCACGCGCGGCCAGGCGAGGCCCGGAATCGCCGGCGGCGCGAGCTGCTCGAGCGGAACCAGCGTGCCGAGCAGCAGCGACGGGATGCGCGAGCCCGGCAGCGGGCGCCCACCGTCGGCCCACTCGAAGGCGCGCGCGACCAGTGCGCGCAACATCGGCGTCGCGTCGACGGAGTTGCCGCGGAAGACGCCGGGCGCGAGCTGCTCTGCCGCGGGCGGGGGGAAGGGGGTCGGGCGGTGGGCCGTACCTGCGATCAGGTACAGGCGCTCGATCGGAGTCACCGGGACGTCCGCCTTGCCGTCGAGCGCGCTGTGCGTGAGCGAGCCCGCGCGGCCCCAGTATTCGTAGCTCGAGTTCACCTGGATCGTGAGCGGAAGCTGTTCCGTCGTGCGCACGCCGGCGAGCAAGCTGCCTTCCTGCTGCGTCTCGGGATCCGACTCTGGCCGCAGCGTGAACGGGAACAGATCCACCGGGTAGTAGAAGCTGCGGAAGCGCGTGGCCGCCAGGCCCGGCTGTGCGAAGCGGTGGTTGAAGCTGCCGCGGCCGGCGCCGGCGAGATCGATGAAGAGCGCGTCGTAGGCGGGGCGCTCCTGCTCGTCGCCATTCCAGCCCTCGTACAGGAACTGGCGCAGCAGGCGACCCGATTGCGAGACGCCGAACGCGATGCCGGCCTTGGCCGGAAAGTGCGCCTTCGGATCGTGTTTGGCGTAGGCGATCACATCGCGCAGCGCTGCCAGGCCGAGTCCCGCGATCGGCGGATCCTCGGCGACGTAGACGAGCTCGTAGATGCGGCCCGGCTCGAAGCCCTGTTCGAGGTAGAGCTGCGTCGGATCCGGAACGGGCTTGCCGCCCTCGTCGCGCGCGAAGCGCCAGCTCGCGCGCGGGACGACGCGGCGTGCGCCGTCGCGGCCGTCGCGCAGCGTGAGCTGGTTGCGCGGGTCGTCGGGAGCGGCGGCCGGGTAGGGGCGATGCTGTAGCACTGCGAGCGGCAGGCTCCGGCTCGGCTGCTCGACGACCCAATCGCAGCGCACCAGCCCGCGGATCCGACTGCCGTCAGCATTGCGCGCGATCGGCGCGCGCAAGCGCAGGGAGCCCGGGAGCTCCGGCGCGTCGAACTGCCAGCCGACCCAGATCAGCGTCACGCCCTGGCGCATCAGGAAGCCGTCGCCGAAGGCAGCCGGATCGGCCGGATCGAGCGCGAGCGAGCCGCCCTGGAAGCCGGCCGTCGCGCGATTCAGCGTTCCGAGCGCGATGCGGCTGCCGCGGTTGGGCGCCTCGACGAGCGCGATGCCGCGGCGCTTGGCGGGATCCACAGGCTGCAGCGCGGCGAAGTCGGACTCTGCTTCGACGAGGCCCTGCGCATTGCGTGGCGCGAGATCGAGGTCGACCGCGGCGCGGTTCGCGGCGTGCTTCGGATCGAAGCCGAAGCGGATGCGGCCCGTGAGCAGCTCGTAGGCGCCGCGCTCGCCGAACGCGCGGCCGCCCAGCACGGGTACCCGCTGCTCGACTTCGACGCGCAGCACGCGCGCGCTCGCGTTTCCCGCCGCGAGGAGGATCGCGCTGCCGGCGAGGGCTAATGCGAGCCAGCGCATCGCCCCGCGCCGGTTGCGCCGCGCCGCGGCCGCGGCTCTCCTCGCCGCATCGAGCCCGACCGCCACTCGCAACGTCATCAGGAGGTTCCCTTTCGTTCCGGAGCGCGCGCATCGGGGCAGCGCGCCTGGCCCTCGCGAAGGGCGCTCCGCGCCGCGCGCGGGGGCCCATTCTAGCCGCAGTGCTCGCCGCGCAGGCGGCCGGTCGGGTGCCGCGCCTCGCGTCGATGACGGGGGGCGCCTGACTGGAGGAGCCCGCGGCGTCTGCGATACTGCATGGCCGCTGCGCAGCGGCCTGATGTCGCCGCGCCATGGCAATGCAAGGGGAAAGGAGCCCAATGAATCAGCACGATCCGAAGCCGCTGGCCCGGATTGCCGCGGTGCTCGCACTCGGACTCGCGGTCCTCGCCGCAGTCGAGGCCCGCGCTGCCACCGTCGAGGATCATTCCGGCTACAACACCGAGTACATTTTCGGCTTCACGAAGGCCGTCGTCGATTCGACGGTCGTGGCTCCGCTCAAGCCGGTGCTGTTCCTGCTGACGGTGCCTACGGATCTGGTGCTGCTGCCGATCGCAGCGATCGGCGGCTTCTTCGGCTAGGGCAAGGGGCGGGTCGTTTGCTTTCGGGCGCACGCTTTCAGCGACCCCGCGAGCAGGCTCTCTGGACGGAAGGTCGCGCCACCTTACGCCGCCGTCTCCACCCACCCGCCCCGCTCAGGAGGCGGCAGCGCGACGTCACCGGAGCCGAAGCGCGCGAGCGGCGACGCGCCGGGCCGGGCGCCGAGCTCGAACACGAGCTCGTGCGGCGCGGGAGATCGAGCACGACGTCCGCGAGGACGCTCGCGACATCTGATCCCGTTCGAAACCGCGACGGTCGCACCATGAGTGACGTCAGCGCGCCCTCTGCATTCGCTCCCGGGCGGTTCCGCCTGCTATTTCTGGCGCTGCTCCTGCGACTGGCCGGGTCGCCCGCGGTAGCAGGGTTGGTATAGTCTTCCGCGCTTACGTCACGGACATGCGCCCGAGTCGGCCGATACCCAACGCATCGGACCGGCGCCAACGAGCACGAGCCGCCGCACAGTTCGTGAGCGCGAGCGCCAGAAGCCGGCATGGTTCGCGCGGCGTTCAACGGGTGGCGGCGCCGTGGACTTCGTCGAGCCGACCTTTCAGCAGCGTCGCCCAGGCTTTGAGGAGCCGTTCGGCCTCGGCGCGGTTGTGGAGCGACGTGCCGCTGAAGCTCAAGCTCCCGCTCATGTCGCGGCCGGCCTTGCGGTCGACCGCGCGCGCGAGGACGTCGCCGGTCTCCGAGTCGATGAGTTCCAGCAGCAGGGTCATGGCGCCGGCGTTGGCGGTGTAGGTGCGCGAGCGCCCGGACGCCATCGGTTCCGGCGCCGACACGTCGAGGTCGATGATGGCCGGGCGCAGTACCAGCACGTCCGCGCCGGCGCTCTCGACGACCGGGTAGCCGCCGGATTCCAGTACCTCGGTAAAGACGTCCCGGAACAGCTCCGCGAGCTTGCGCTTGATGCGTTCCATGTCGTTGCTCGACACGCCGCGGTGGTCGCGCTCCCAATGCTTGCGGAACGCGACGTACGCCGGCACCAGCGCGACCTTGTGGTACACGGAAAAATCGGCACCTGGCTTGGTGTAGACGGCGGCGACTTTCGCTCCGGGCACGCGCTCGAGTCCGTCTTCCGTCACCTCGGGCGGCGCGGCCGCCGCAAGGGTCTGCGGCAGCGCCACGATCGCAGCGCATGCGAGCGCGAGCGCCATCCTGCCCGCGCACTCGGCCAGCCCGGTTCCGATCCTGCGGATTCGACCGCCCATCGCGAAATCCTCCCTGGCTGCCGTCGACTCACGTTCTGCAGCGTGAGTATGTACGCTCCACGCGGGTCTCGAAGGGACCCGACTCGCGACATCCCGCTTTCGCTCGGGCCCGCAGTCAGCGAGGGGGTCCGGTCGAACGCGGGTTTCCGGCTCTGCCGGACCCGCGGAAGCTAGCTGTGCATGGGCGGTGAGCTATGGTGCCGCCGCGCGAATCGGAGGTGCGTCGTGCTGCTGCGCAGATCCACTCTGCTCCTCGTCACCAGCGCGCTGTTGGCCTGCGCGTCGGACGACGGCATCCCGGTGTCGAGCAACTACGATCCACTCGAGCGCTTTCCGGCCCAGGCCAGCTTCGTCTGGGACGTCGCTGCGAACTCGTTGCCCGACTCTCCCGCAATCGATCCCAAGTCCACCGATGCCTTGTTGAAGGAGGTGGCGAATCAGGCCTTCGCAGCGCGGGGCTATCGCGTGGTTTCCGGCGCTGCCGCCGACTATCGACTTTCCTACCAATACGTGATCCACAGCTTCAAGGGTATCGAGGTCTCGAAAGCCGTGGGCACGGTCTCGCTGCTGATGCTCGAGAACGCGACCGGCCGGCGCGTCTGGATGGGATTCGGGCAGGCCGAGGTCCACGTGGGCCTCTCGCCGGAAGAGCGCCGGAGCCGGCTGAGCGATGCGCTGACCCGCATGCTGGAGAAGTTCCCGCCCTCGCAGCGCCCCGCAGACTGAGCGCGCGCCGGCGCGCGCCACCCACAGGAGCCAGAGCATGAATTGCGATTTCATCCGTCTGGTCGCCTGTCTGATCGCCGTCGTCCTCGCCGGCGCGACTCGCGTCGGCGCCGAGGATCCCGCCCCGAGTGAGGCGCAGAATTCCGAGCAGAGCCCGGTCGAGAATCGCAGGAGCTTCGACGACAAGCAGGAGGCGGCGGCGCGTCCCGACGACTACGCGCTCGACCCTCTGTACCGCGGCTTCATTCCAGTTCCGAACACGCCCTTCCTGATCAAGTTCAATCCGAAGCCGCACCTGGACGCGACCTTCGACAGCGACCATTCCGGGAGCAAGAACCGATTCGTGCCCGCGAAGATTCCCGTGTCCGGCGATCCGGCCCAGGGCGGCGGAGAAGAATTCAACCTGAACGGAAACGGCACGCAGCTGCGCGTGGACATCCGCGCCCCCGGAGAGCCCGGAAATTTCCGCTTCTACTACCAGAACGACTTCTTCGGCGACAACGACAAAGACTTCCGCTACCGCGTGCAGCACATCTATGGCCAGTACTACAACATCGTGGCCGGCTTCACGTACGGCGTCTTCGAAGATCCCGACTCGTGGCCCGATACGGTCGACTACGAGGGCCCGAACGCGGTCATCTTCGCCCGCCGGCCGGTGCTGCACTACACGCTGTCCCTGGCCAAGCAGTGGAACCTGACGCTGGGCCTCGAGAAGCCCGACATCTTCCTCGACGACACTCTCGATCCGACGGCTGAGCTGCGCACCCGGATTCCCGATCTGGGCTTCAACCTGCGCTGGGAGGACGAAGCATGGGGGCACGCGCAGTTCAGTTTTCTGGGCCGCGAGATCGGAGCCGACGGTGGAGTGGTCGTCGGTGAGGATCACGTCGGCGGCTGGGGCGTGAACCTGAGCACGGGGATCACGCTCGGCGAGCGCGATTCATTCCAAACCCTTGTCGTCTACGGCCACGGCGTGGGCGGCATGGGCAACGACACCAGCTTCGTCAACAGCGACGCCGCATTCAAGGCGAACGGCGATCTCGAAGCTCTCGAGTACGTGAGCGCGTTGCTCGGCTTCACCCACCGCTGGTCCGAGCAGTGGCGCTCGACCGCGAGCTACGGCTTCGTCGAGCTGGAGAATCTCGACTTCTCCTTGACGCCCGGCGTGCCCTTTTCGCAGGCGGCCAATGCGTACCACAAGTCCCACTACGCGAGTGGCAATCTCGTGTACCAGCTCCGCAAGCGTCTCAGCGTTGGACTCGAGCTGCTGTATGGCCATCAGACCGTGAACGACGGCTCCACGGGCGACGTCTACCGCGTGCAGCTGGGTCTCTTGTACTCGCTCTTCGACTAGCGAGCGGCGCCGCCCGAAGCAGCCGCAGTCCGTTGCAGCGGGCGAGCGACGGGCAGGCGTCTCGTCAGCGACGGGGCTGCGGCGCGCTCCGCAGCTGCGTCGTGATCGCCTCGAGCACGCTGGCCTCGTCGCTCGAGACGGCGCTGCCCATGCCCAGCAGCTTCGCCAGGCCCCCTCCGGACGCCTCGGCGACGCGCTTGCAGGCATCGACGACCCCGCGGATGCGCTCCTCGCGTTCCTCCGGCGGCAGCACGCTGGCGGCGACCTTCATCACTTCGAGCGCCGTCTCGAAGAGCGCGTCGGAGGGGCGCTGCTTCAGCCAGGCGTCGAGCTGCGCGTGCGCGGGGGTGCCGGCCTCGACGCCGCGGCTCGCCGCGACCTCGAAGACCACTGCGCGCTCGCGCTCGCTCACCGTGCCCTCGGCCCACGCGACCTGCAGCAGGGGCGCCAGCAGGATCGCCGGGCCTGTATCGCGATCGAGTCCGAGGTCGAAGACGCGCTTCAGCAGCTCGGCATCGTCGACCCGGAGCTTCTCGGCGAGTGCCTGCGCCACTTCCTGGAGAGCGGCGCGCTCTCTCATCTTCGCCAAGAGGCTGGCATCCTGTTTGCGGAAGTAGTCGGCCTCGAAACCGCGCTCGCGCTCTTTGAAGATGTCCGACATTGCAAGCCGCTCCTCCAGAGACGGCGAAAATATAGCGCCGGCGGCACGCCGAGGATACGGGCGCGGGCCGCGCGATCGCCGGCCGGAACAGCGCTGGGTTGCGTCGTCGCGGGCTGGCCGGTGTGCCGGTCACGATCGATGCGGCCGCCCTCTGCAAGATGGCCGATCGAGGCCAGATCACTGGCGGGCGGCTGGACGGTCCGCTGGCCTTCGACAACGCGATCAGCAAGGACGCCGCGAGGATCCAGGGGATCGAGTCCGAGATCGCGGGCGATCCGGACATCCTGCTCGTGCTGGATCTCGAGTCTGGAAATATGCTGGCCAAACAGTCATCTTCCTGACCAATGCCGACAGCGCCGGTCTCGTGCTGGGTGCGCGCGTTCCGATCATCCTGACGAGCCGCGCCGACAGCGATCGGTCCAGGATCGCGAGCTGCGCGGTGGCGATGCGGGTGGCCCACGCAAAGCGACAGAAGCTCTCCGGGGCACCCTGGCGTCGGTGATGGGAGTCGAACGGCATGCGTGACTATGCACTCGTGATCAATGCGGGTTCGTCGAGCCTCAAGTTCTGCGTGTACGAAAAACGCGCGGCCGATGATTTCTCCCTGGAGGCGCGAGGCCAGATCGAGGGCATCGGAACCTCGCCGCGCCTACGCGCACTGGATCGCGACGGCGGCGTGCTGGCCGATCAGCCGCTGGGCGATGCCGTGCGCGACGGACGCAGCGCCTTCGATGAGTTCGCCGCCTGGTTGCGCAGTCGGTACAGCGCCGCGCGCGTCGTCGCGGTCGGCCACAGGGTCGTGCATGGCGGAGCGCGGTTTTCCGGTCCCATCCTGGTCACGCCCCAGGTGCAGGAAGAGCTGCGCAGGCTGGTGCCGCTGGCTCCCCTGCATCAGCCGCACAACCTGGCGGCGATCGATGCGGTCTCGGAGCGGCTGCCCTTGGTACCGCAGGTGGCCTGCTTCGACACGAGCTTCCACCGCGGTCAGCCGGCCGTCGCCGAGTTGATTCCGCTCCCGCGCGAGATCCGCGACACGGGCGTGCAGCGCTACGGGTTTCACGGCCTCTCGTACGAGTACATCGCCTCGGTCCTGCCGCAGGTCGCCCCGGAGATCGCCAGGGGACGCGTGATCGTCGCCCACCTGGGAAGCGGGGCGAGCCTGTGCGCGATGAGGAACGGCAAGAGCGTCGACAGCAGCCTCGGTTTCACCGCTCTCGACGGTCTCTGCATGGGGACGCGGCCTGGGTCCGTCGACCCCGGCGTGATCCTGTATCTCTTCCAGAGCCTTTCGCTCTCGGTCGAGGACGTGGAGACCCTCCTCTACAAGAAGTCGGGCCTGCTCGGCATCTCCGGCATCAGCAGCGACATGCGCGATCTGCTCGAGAGCAGCGAGCCGAGCGCCCGGCTCGCGGTCGACTACTTCGTCTACCGCGCCGCCAAGGAGATCGGAGCGCTCGCCGCGGTATTGGGGGGGATCGACGCAATCGTGTTCACCGCCGGGATCGGCGAGAACTCAGCCGAGATTCGTAGCCGCATCTGCGTCGGCTCCGCGTGGCTCGGTGTCGCATTGGACCCCGAAGCGAACGAGCGCAAGGGACCGCGCATCTCCAAATCGGGAAGCCACGTGTCGGCTTGGGTGATCCCGACCAATGAAGAGCTCATGATCGGTCGGCACACCGGATCGTTGCTCGGACTCACGATTCGCGCCTAGCGGGCAGGAAGGAAAAGAGCGCTCCATGGCTGAGGACAGGGCGAAAACGGCACTCGTGGCCTCGTGGGCCTCCAGCCCGACGCTCCGCTGAAGCGCGCGATCATGCCGAACGGCGGCTTTCGCCTGGTGATCGGCGCGCTCGAGGCCTATCGCTACGAGCCGGATCCGCAGGTCGTGGAGACCTTCACCAGGCACCGCAAGACCCACAACGAATCGCGGTGGCCGCACACCGCTGGCACCAGGCGCATGAACACACCGACCGCCGCTCACCAGGCTCCATCCGCCGCATGCGCGCGGAGCTGGGAATGCCGCCGCCGTGACCGGGCAGCGGAGCTCGTGGCGCTGGCGCGACCCGTTGCGTCCGTGTAGATTTGGTCAACCTAGACCAAGGAGCAGGCATGGCCGAGTCCATCGTCAACCTCTACGAGGCCAAGACCAACCTCTCCCGCCTGGTCGAGCGGGCGGCAGCGGGTGAGGAGATCATCATCGCAAAGGCGGGCAAGCCGATGGCGAAGCTCGTCTCCGCAACGAAGCCGACCCGTCGTCGCAAGCCCGGTGGCTGGAAGGGGCGCGTGGTGATCCGGAAGGACTTCGACGCGCCGCTTCCTCCCGCCCTGCGAGCCGCTTTCGAAGCTGGTCGCTGATGGCGACGCTACGGCTGCTCCTCGACACCCACGTGTTCCTGTGGTGGCGCAGCGACAGTCGGAAGCTGAATGCGACCGCGAGGCGGGGGATCGCGGAGGCCGATGTCGTCTTCGTCAGCGCAGCCACCGCCTGGGAGGCGGCGATCAAGGTCGCCCTCGGGCGGCTCCGGATCCCCGACAGCATCGAGGCCGGTGTTGCGGCGAGCGGCTTCGAGAAGCTCCCGATCGGCTTCCCCCATGCCAACGCGGCGGCGCATCTCCCCGCGCACCACGCGGATCCCTTCGACCGCATGCTCGTCGCTCAGGCACAGATCGAGGGGCTCACGCTCGTGACGCACGACCGACGCCTGGGGCGCTACGAGGTCGAGCTGCTGTGGACGTGAAGCCGCCGCGGCCGTCTCAGAGCATCAATAGGGACTGGGACATCGCCTACTGGAGGAAGGTCGGTGTCACCGACCGATCACGAGGTCATCACCTGTTCGTAGGAGAACTGGGGAATTCCGGCTCGCTTGGAGGCGTGTTCGACGGTGATCGCGCAGATGTTCCCCTCGGCGTCCACGTCGAGTAAGGTGTTCTCGTCCAGATCGCGGGTATCGGCGACGGGAAGGTCACGGAACTCGATGTAGAGGGTGTCCGTTTCAGCGAAATAGCGGATCTTCATGGCACAAACCCTCGATCAAAGAATGCGTTGTGGACCGTCTCTACGTCCGGTAGCAGAATGACCCGGAGGAAACGACCTTCCATTTCTGGGATCTCGATCCATCGTCGGATCCGTCCATCCGCCTGGACATGCTCGCGAACCGGCGTCCGGATGGCTCGCTCGATCCACTCGTCTCGTATCTCGACCCGATCGGGGCGCGTTCTGATCGCCCCAAAGTAGGCCGTCACCTTCCCGATTCGACCCTACCAGACGCCGAGAAGACCTCCAAGTGGCCGCGCGGCGAGGGCTGAGCGTGCGATATTCGCGGGGAGGATCTACGGGGTCGGGACGCGCAAGGCGTTTCGGCGCCAAGGCCTTGCGGAGGCCTGCACGCGCACGTCCGGCAACGACGCGCTCGCGCGCGGCGCGCGCTTCGTCGCGCTGCACGCGAGCGCGATGGGCGAACCGCTGTACCGGCGCATGGCCTATCGGGCGGTGGCCGTACACCGCTGGTACTGGGTCGCGCCGCCCTGGCCCGCATGCCGGTTGGTTCTCAGCCGGGCGCACGATTTCAGCGGCTCCGCGGCAGTGGCTCGGTTTGATCTTTCGGATTCCTCGGATCCATCATTGCCTCGACTCTCGCGAGAACCGCAGCGACGTCGATGCGGCGTTTGAAACGGACGACGTGCCGGATCCCGGTCAACGGGTGGGACCGGGCTGTGCCCGGACCGGGACCACAGGTTCTAGCGCGGCACCGTCCAGGCGATCGACGCGAAGCCGCCGGGTGGCACCTCGACCTCGATGCGCCGCGTGTCTCCGGCGCCCGCGGTGGCGCCCGATAGGCGCAGCTGGAGCTCGTGGAGGCCCGGCGCGACCGGCAGGCGCGCGACGAGCAGCTGCGCGGGCAGCAGCGTCCACGAGCGGGTGTCTGGTTTGTCGATCGCGAGCAGCGCGCCTTCGGTGGCGAGCGCGGCGAGCAGGCCGACGACGTCCCCGGTATCCCCTCCGGCCTGGCGCCCCGCGACGCGCATGCCTTCGGCCGCCGCCGCGCGCGCCGCGAGGCGCGTGATCGCCGCGGCGAGGATCTGCGGCTTCATCGCCTCGTACTCGCGGCGGATCTCGACGTCGAGGTTGCTCGCGACCTCGAGGCGCGCGAGCGCGCCGTCGACGCGCAGCTCCGCGCTCTGGAACGAGAAGGGCGGCGCCTCGAGCTCTGGATACGAGACCACCTTGAGCGCGCTGTGTTCGAGGATGTCGAGATCGCCGGTCACGAAGGCGCCGGCGATTCCGATCGCCGCGCCGACCGGAATCCGCTTCGGCACCTTGTGCGGCACGCGGCCGAGCGCGAGTACGACGAGGATCTCGCCGTGGTCTCCGTCGCGGGTCGTGCGCGAGCCGGGCGATTCGGACTGCAGCATGGCCGACACGCGCTCGCCATGCACCGGTGTCTGGGATGCCAGGCGCAGCACGGGCTCGCGCAGGCTCTCGAGCTCGCCCTCGACGAGCGCCTCGTCGTAGTAGCGCAGTGCGCGGCCCGGTTCGCCGAGCTTCTCGAACACGAAGCCAGAGAGGTAGGAGCCGAAGGAGCCGTGGGAGTGCCCGGGCGCGCTGTTCTCGAGGTACTCGCGCACCACGCTGAAGCGGCGCGCTTCGACGGCAGCGCCCTGGAGGTCCGCGAGCATCAGGTAGTTCAGCAGGTTCAGGGCGTTCAGCGCGAGCTTCTCGGTCGGCGTGGTGCGGTAGCGCGTCGCGCTGTCGCTGTAGACGTAGCGGCCGAGGGTGCCGACGGGATCGGCGCCGAGGTCGAGCAGCTCGAGCTCCCGGTCCGCGGCCTCGAAGCTCCGGGCGCTCTCCTGCCAGCGCTCCATCGCCTGCAGCAGCAGCGCGCGCTCGAGCACGGCGAGCGGGCGATCTCCTCTCCATTGCTGCGGCAGCTCGGAGGCCTCGTCGACACCGAGCGCGCCGTTCAGCTGCGAGAGCGCAGCCTCGTAATCGCGCTGCGAGACGTACTCGCGCGCGAGCGAAGTCTGCTCGGAGTAGGTCGCGCAGCCCGCACTGGCGATCGCCCAGGCCGCGAGGGCCAGCGCGATCCCAGCCGGGGAACGGCGCGCGCTCACGCGATTCCGGCGGGCAAACTAACGCTTTAGCGCCTTGCTGCGCGCGGATTCGTTCTGGAATAGAATCTCGCCGGTCTCGATTTCGACGACCTGCAGGAACAGCGTGTATTGCACGCGCCGCGTGTTGCCGAGCTTCTCTTCGACCGAGCCCATCTTGCCCGTCACGAAATAGCGCGCGCCGAGCTGGCGGCCGAGGCGCAGCGCGGAGTTCGGGTCGTAGATTGCCCCCTGCTGGATGCCGATCTCCCTGGCCAGCTGCTCCTGGCGCGCGCGGTCGACCATGCGCACCTCGCCGCTGTTCACGAAGGAGGTCTCGAGCGAGGAGAGCACGATCAGGAGCTGATCCTCGATGTGCTGGCTGGTGGCATTCAGGATCGGCCAGATCGCGATCGTAGGCTTCTGCGAGGCGCCCGCGACGTCGTTCAACCAGAACCTCGACTCGTAGAGCGGACCCATGTTCTGGTCCACGAGATACTGGCAGTCGGAGCGGTCGAGGCCGACCGAGAGCGCCGGCTCGTCCATCGACGGATTCTCGGTGTCGGGGCCGCCGCGAATCGCGCGCGGGGCGCAGGCCAGTGCCAGCGGCACCGCCAGGACCAGGACCAGGAGCAGGAGAGCGCGGGTGCTTCGCATCGATGATCTCATCCCTCGCTGCGCAGGCTGCTCGAGCGCTCCTGGATGCAGCGCAGCAGATCGTTCCAGGAGTCGACGAAGGACTGGGCACCCTGCGTCTGGAGCTCGGACGCAAGTACGGGCAGATTGATTCCGGTCGAGCTGATCCCGGCCAGCACCCGCTCGGCCTCGCGGGTATCGGTGCCGAGCAGCGCGCCGACGCGGCCGTGCTGGCCGAAATCGAGCAGCGTCGCCTCGGGCAGCGTGTTGACCGTGCCTTTCGCGGCGAGCGCCGTCACGTAGTAAGAGGCCGGCAGCGCGGGGTCCTTGGTCCCCGTCGAGGCCCACAGCAGTCGCTGCGGCCGGGCACCGCGCTCGGCGAGGCGTTGCCAGCGCGCCGAGGCGAAGAGCTCGTGGAACACGCGATAGCTGCGGTGGCCGATCGCGATCCCGAGCCGATGCTTGAGCGGATCCGGCAACTTTTCGGCGGTCTTGCCGTCCCAGCGGGAGATGAAGATCGACGCGACCGAGGCGATCCGCAGATCCTGGCCGGCTTCGGCGCGCCGCTCGAGGCCGCGCACGTAGGCCAGCGCGGCCGCCTCACAGTGCTCGACCGAGAAGAGCAGCGTGACGTTGATCGGAACGCCGGCGGCAATCAGGTCTTCGATTGCGAGCGCGCCCTCCTGGGTGCCGGGGACCTTGATCAGGAAGTTCGGGCGCGCCGCACGTGCGAAGAGGTCGCGGGCCTGCGCGATGGTGGCCGCGGCGTCGTAGGCGAGCGTCGGCGAGACCTCGAGCGAGACGAAGCCGTCTCGGCCGCCCGAGGCGTCGAATACCGGGCGGAACAGATCGGATGCCGCGCGCAAGTCGTCGAGCGCGAGCTCGAAGAAGATCTGCTCGGGGTTGAGGTGGCGGCTCGCGAGGCGGCGGATGTCGGCGTCGTAATCGGTGCTG
Source organism: uncultured Spirochaetales bacterium (assembly GCA_964437835.1). Classification (GTDB taxonomy): domain Bacteria; phylum Myxococcota_A; class UBA9160; order UBA9160; family SMWR01; genus CAYTJA01. The sequence goes on along the minus strand of CAYTJA010000270.1, from coordinate 13,022 downwards.
CCGGTAATCGCCTTCTCGAAGATCGTCGGGTTGCTCGTGAGACCCGAGACCGAGAGATTCTGGATGTAGCGCGCCAGGGTTCCGCTCGAGAGCAGGTCGCGGCGCATGTTGTCGAGCCACACGCTCTGGCCGGCATCCTGGAGCTTCTTGAGCTCGCTCATGATCACCTCCTGGCACTGCGACCCGGGGGCCGCCGCCCAGCTGGGGGAGAGGTTCCGGCCCAAATCGATCGGGCAGGAGCCACGACACGACCCATCGCCTCTCGTGCGGTTTGCACTCGAGCAGCGACCGGGTTCGCCTGCCGGGGAGGACCGGCGGACGTCGGGTGGGGTTTCGAGGCGGCGAACGTATCGCGTCCGACGGGCTTCGGTCGAGGGCACCCGCGTCGGGTGCTGCCGGAACGCGGGCCGGCCCCGGGGGGCGGGCCGCGTTCGGCGCCGCGGTCGGGTGGGGCCGTGCTCTACACTGCCCCCTTCCCCAAGCTGGAGGCGCGGTGTACGCAGCGAGCCTGAGCTTCGATTCGCGCTACTCCCTCGACGACAAGTACGCCCTCGAGTCCGGCCGGATCTACATCACCGGGGTCCAGGCTCTCGTGCGCCTGCCGCTGATGCAGCGCCAGCGCGATCTCGCGGCGGGCCTTTCGACCGCGGGCTTCATCTCGGGCTATCGCGGCTCGCCGCTCGGCACCTATGACCTCGCCCTCTGGGACGCGAAGAAGTTCCTCGAGCAGCAGCACATCCACTTCGAGCCCGGCGTGAACGAAGACCTCGCGGCGACGGCCGTCTGGGGCTCGCAGCTGGTGGCCCAGCTCGGGCCGGCGAAATACGACGGCGTGTTCGGGATCTGGTACGGCAAGGGGCCCGGCGTCGACCGCTCCTGCGACGCGCTGAAGCACGGCAACTACGCGGGCGCTTACAAGCACGGCGGCGTGCTCGCGCTCTGCGGCGACGACCCCGGCGCCAAGTCGTCCTCGATCGCGCATCAGAGCGAGCAGGCGCTGGTGCACATGGGCATCCCGGTCCTGAACCCGGCCAGCGTGCAGGACTACCTCGACTTCGGTCTCTACGGCTGGGCGATGTCGCGTTATTCGGGCTGCTGGGTCGGCTTCAAGTGCCTGACCGACACCGTCGAGAGCGCGGGCTCCGCCGAGGTCGGGCCCGAGCGCGCGCGGATCCTGCTGCCCTCGGACTTCGAAATGCCCGAGCAGGCGCGCCAGGGCTCGCCGGTCGCCTCCGAAGACGCGCTGTATCACTTCCGGCTGCCGGCCGTGCAGGCCTTCGCGCGCGCGAACGGCATCGACCGCGTCGCGATCGACTCGCCGCGGCGGCGCCTCGGCATCGTGACCACCGGCAAGGCCTATCTCGACCTGCGAGAGGCGCTCGAGGCGCTGGGTCTCTCCGACGAGCGCGCTGCCGCGCATGGGCTAGCCGTCTACAAGGTCGGGATGTCGTGGCCGCTCGAGCCGGTCGGCGCGCGCCGCTTCGCCGAGGGCTTGGAGCAGATCCTCGTCGTCGAGGAGAAGCGCGGCCTGGTCGAGGAGCAGCTCGCGGCGCTGCTCTACAACCTGCCGCGGCGCCCGCAGCTCTCGGGCAAGCGCGACGCCGCCGGAGCGCCGCTCGTGCCCGACACCGGCGAGCTGTCGCCCGCCGCGGTCGAGCAGGCGCTGCGGCGCTGGCTGCTGGCTGCCGCGCCCGAGCTCGCGACGACGCTGCGCAAGGGCGCGCCGCCGCAGCTGGCGGTCGCTGCGACTGCGCTCGCGCGCACGCCGAGCTTCTGCTCGGGCTGCCCGCACAGCACTTCGACCGTGCTGCCGGAGGGCTCCGTCGCGGGCGGGGGGATCGGCTGCCACGGGATGGCGGCCTGGATGCCGTCGCGGCGCACGCTGCTCTTCACGCACATGGGCGGGGAGGGCGCGAACTGGGTCGGCATTGCGCCCTTCACGCACACACCGCACATCTTCCAGAATCTCGGCGACGGCACCTACTTCCACTCGGGGCTGCTCGCGATCCGCCAGAACGTCGCCGCAGGCACCCGCATCACCTACAAGATCCTCGTGAACGGCGCCGTCGCGATGACCGGTGGCCAGCCGATCGAGGGCGCGTCGATCCACGGCGAGATCACGACCCCCGAGATCGCTCACCAGCTGCGCGCAGAAGGGGTGCAGCGCATCGCGGTGGCGTCGAACGAGCCCGAGAAGTACAAGGCCGGCGTGTTTCCGGAAGGCACGACGGTCCACCACCGCGACGAGCTGATGCCGCTGCAGAAGGAGCTGCGCGAGGTACCGGGCGTCTCGGCGCTGCTCTACGACCAGACCTGCGCGGCTGAGGCACGGCGCCTGCGCAAGCGCGGCGAGTTCCCGGATCCGGACCGGCGCGTGCTGATCAACGAGCTGGTTTGCGAGGGCTGCGGAGACTGCAGCGTGCAGAGCAACTGCATCTCGATCGAGCCGATCGAGACCGAGTTCGGGCGCAAGCGCCGCATCAACCAGAGCTCCTGCAACAAGGACTTCTCGTGCCTGAAGGGCTACTGCCCGAGCTTCGTGACCATCGCGGGCGGCCGCCTGCGCGTGGCCGAGAAGCAGCTCGCCGACGCCGGCGGCGACGAGCCCTTCCGCGCGCTGCCGGAGCCGGCGCTCGCCGATTGCCGCGAGCCCTACAACATCCTCGTGACCGGCATCGGCGGCACCGGCGTCGTGACCGTCGGTGCGCTGCTCGGCATGGCCGCGCACCTCGAGGGCCGCGGCTGCTCGGTGCTCGACGTGACGGGCCTTGCGCAGAAGAACGGCCCCGTCACGAGCCACGTGCGCATCGCGCCGCGGCCCGCCGATCTGCACGCGACGCGCATCGCGAACGGCTGCGCCGATCTCGTGATCGGCTGCGACATCATCGTGAGCGCCGGGCGCGACCCGCTGGCGAAGATCGGCAGCGGGCGCACGACGCCGATCGTGAACGTCCACGTGACTCCGACCTCCGACTTCGCGGGCAACCCGGATCTCGATCTCTCGTCGGAGGGCATGCAGCGCGCGATCCGCGGCGCCTGCGGCGACGCGGCCTGCGATTTCGTCGACGCGAGCGAGCTCGCGACCGCGCTGCTCGGAGACGCGATCTTCACCAACCCGTTCCTGATGGGCTTTGCGTACCAGAGGGGGCGCCTGCCGGTCTCGCAGGCCGCGTTGTTCCGCGCAATCGAGCTGAACGGACGCGCGGTCGAGACGAATCAGCGCGCGTTCCTCTGGGGCCGCCTCGCCGCGCACGACCTCGCGGCGGTGCAGCGCGCCGCGGCGCCGGGCCTGCGCGGCGAGAGCTCTGCACCGGCCGCGGCCGAGGATCTCGCGGAGATGATCGAGCGGCGCGCGGCCTTCCTCGCGAACTATCAGGACGCGGTCTACGCGAAGCGCTACCGCGACCTCGTCGGGCGGGTGGCAGCGCGCGAGCGCGAGATCGGGCTGCCGGGCGACGCGCTGGCACGCGCGGTCGCGCGCTACGGCTTCAAGCTGATGGCCTACAAGGACGAGTACGAGGTCGCGCGGCTGTGGACCGGGCCCGAGTTCCGCAGCCAGCTGGAGGCCGAGTTCGAGGGCGACTACCGGCTCGAGCTGCACCTCGCGCCGCCGCATATTCCGCTGCTCGACCTGCTGCTGTCGCGGCGCGACCCGGAGACGGGCCGCACGCAGAAGATGATCATGCCGGGCTGGTTCTTCTCGGTGCTGCGTCTGATGGCGCGCTTCAAGTTCCTGCGCGGCACAGCCTTCGATCCCTTCGGCCGCAGCGCCGAGCGCCGGCTCGAGCGCGCGCTGATCGAGGAGTACCGGCAGACGCTCGATGAGCTGCTCGATGGCCTCACGGCCGAGAACCGCGAGCTCGCGGTGCAGATCGCGAGCATCCCGGAGCTGATCCGCGGCTTCGACCTCGTCAAGGAGCGCCACCTCGAGCAGGCGCGCAGCAAGCAGGCGGAGCTGCTCCAGTCCTTCCGCCTGCGCGCCCCAGGCGACAGCCTCCGCGAGATCTAGCGCTTCAGGAGCGGGGACGGAGCTTACGAAGTGCACCAAATGCAGATTTCCCCCTTGGGGGAAATCTGCATTTGGTGCACTTCGTAAGCTCCGTCCCCGCTGATCCCCACTCGGTCAGCGCGTGGCCTCGACTCTCGCGGCGGCGGGGCCGAGCTCGGTGAGGCTCGGGAGTAGCGTGTTCTCCTCGTGAGCCATGTCCAGGGTCAGGCACTCCGAGAACGCCTCGAGCTCTCGTGCGATCAGCAGTGACGGAAGCCGGGCCGCCACGAGCCGGCCGGTCAGATAGCGCAGCAGCTCGCGCTGCTCGTGATGCTCGTGGATCAGGTGGTCGGCGTAGCGCAGTGCGCGCTCCCCGCCCTGTTCGCGCAGCGCTGGGACGAGCAGGCTCTCCTCGAGATCCACGTGACGCCCGAGGCGCTCGTACAGCTCGAGACCGCGGTCGCGCAGCGCCAGCGCGGCTTGCGCATTCCCGGTCTCGAACCGACTCAACAGGCTGTCGATGGCCTGGATCTGGCTGCGCAGCTCCGCGTGCTCATCGCGAATGCGGGTCTGGATCTCGCTGACGCCCATGCTCGGCCGCCTCCCAAGCCCACGCTCATTGCCTGCAAGCAGCATTCCCATCACGAGCGTCGATGGGAGGTCGCCCGGAAGCGCTCGGGGAGGAATGCCGCCCTGCGCAGATCGCGAGTGTGGCGCCGCGCCTCATGGCGCCGTTTCGCAGCGACCTTTGCGCGGGTGACGTGGCGGGGATGAGCTAGTTGGAGCCCGCAGCGAAGAGCCGTCCCTGCCCGCCCCCGCCCGACTTGACCTCGCAGGCAGCTGCCCTCTATAAGACCCCGGCTCGACTGCGAGCGCGGGAGGACTGGTGAGCCCTTCGAACGGGATCCGCGGCCAGGCTGCGATCGTCGGCTTCGGCCACACGGCCTTCGGCAAGCGCGGCGAATTTGCCGAGCGCGGAACGCTCTCGATGGCCGCGGAGGCGATCGCGCGCGCCTGCGAGGACGCCGGGCTCTCGCCGCGCGAGATCGACGGCTTCTCGGGCTACTCGGACGACGCCGCGAACCCGGCCGCGCTGGCTTCCGCGTTCGGCTGCGACGAGCTGCGGCTCTGCTCGATGGTCTGGGGCGGCGGCGGTGCGGGCATGGCCGGCGCATTCCTGCACGCGGCGATGGCGATCGCGACCGGGCAGGCCAGCGTCATCGCTGTGCACCGCTCGATCTGCCAGGCCGAGGGGCAGCGCTTCGGCCAGGCGCTCGCGCAGGCGCGGCTCCCGGCCAGCATGCCGGAGCTCTCGTTCACGACGCCCTTCGGCCAGCTCTCGGCCGCGCAGATGTTCGCGCTGGCGGCGCGCCGGCACATGCACCTCTACGGCACCCGCGAAGACGACTTCGCGGAGATCGCGATCAACGCGCGCCTGATGGCGGCGGCAAATCCGCTCGCGCGTTTCCGCGATCCGATCACGCTCGAAGACCACCGCGCGAGCCGGCTGATCGCGGATCCGCTGCGGCTGCTCGACTGCTGCATGGAGTCCGACGTCGCGGGCGCGCTGATCCTCGTCTCGGCCGAGCGCGCGCGCGATCTGCGCCACCCGCCGGCCTATCTCCGCGCAGCCGCGATGGGCAGCCGCTATCGCTGGGGCCAGGGCATGATGGGCGCGGGCAACATGCGCGAGTCGGACTTCGCGTCGGCCGGGCAGCGAGGTGTGGCGGCGGACTTGTGGCGGCACGCCGGGCTCGGCCCCGGAGACGTCGACGTCGCGCTGATCTACGACCACTTCACGCCGATGGTGCTGCTGGGGCTCGAGGACTTCGGCTTCTGCAAGCCCGGCGAATCCGCGGCCTTCGTGAAGGGCGGGCGCATCCGCGCGGGCGGCCCGCTGCCGGTGAACACGCACGGCGGGAACCTCGCCGAGGTCTACGCGCACGGCGTCACGCACGTGATGGAAGGCGTGCGCCAGCTGCGCGGTACTTCCTGCAACCAGGTCGAAGACTGCGAAGTCGCGCTCGTGGTCGCGGGCTCGGGGCCCACGCCGACCTCGGCGCTGCTGCTCACGAGGCAGGCATGAGCGAGCTGCGCCCGGGGCTCCCGAGTCCCGTCCCGACCGCCCTCTCCGAGGGCTTCTGGCAGGCCGCCGCGCAGGGGCGGCTGCTGCTCCAGCGCTGCTCCGGCTGCGGAGCCCATCGCTATGCGCCGGCGCCCGCGTGCTACCGCTGCCAGTCGCTGGCCTGGGAGTGGAGCGAGGTTTCCGGGCGCGGGCGCGTCTTCAGTTACACCTGGTCGCACCACCCGGTGCACCCGGGTTTGCGCGCGCTCGGCGTCTACAACGTGAGCGTGATCGAGCTCGAGGGCAGCGAGGGAGACCCGGTGCGGATGCTCTCCTTCGTGACGGGTGTCGAGCCAGGGACGCTGCGCATCGATCTGGAAGTCGAAGTGCACTTCGACCGCGTCTCGGACCAGATCGCGCTGCCGATCTTCCGGCCGCGCGCGCAAGCCGGCGCGCGCACGAAGCGCTAGGCCGAGATGAATCTGCTGCACAATCTCACGCTCGCCGACGTGCTGCGCGAGCACCGGCGCAGCCGGCCGCAGCAGCTGGCCAGCGTCTGCGGTGAGCGCCGGCTGACCTTTCCCGAGCTCGACACGCGCGCGAACCGGATTGCGAACGCGCTGCGCGCGGGCGGGATCGGCTCGGGCGACCGGATCCTGTGGCTCGCACAGAACTCCGATCGCTACCTCGAGCTGCTCTTCGCGTCCGCGAAGCTCGGTGCGCGCTTCTGCCCCGTGAACTGGCGCCAGACCCCGGAGGAGCTCTGCTTCGCGATCGGCGACTGTGCGCCGGCGGTCGTGTTCTGGCAGCAGCTGGAGATCGGCGAGCGCGTGCGCGAGGCCCGCGCCGCGCTCGCGCCGCAGGCGCCGTGGTGGATCCAGGTCGATGCGGATGCGGGCCCCGGCCCCGACGCCTACGAGGCGCTCGTCGCCTCGGGGGATCCGGCGGATCCCGACATCGAAGTCGACCAGGACGCGCCGCTGCTGCAGATGTACACCGCGGCCTTCGGCGGCCGACCGCAGGGCGCGCTGCTCTCGCACCGCGCGATCCTCGCGCAGAGCCTGGTGCTCGCGCTGGTCGACCAGAAGAGCGAGTCGGACATCTACCTCGCTTCGGGCCCGCTCTTCCACATGGGCACCTTCATGCTCGCGCTAGGCGTCTTCCTCGTCGGCGGGCGCCTCTGCTTCGTGCGGCGCGTCGTGCCCGAGGAGATCTGCGCGATCGTCGAGCGCGAGCGCTGCACGGGCGCCTTCATCGTCGGCCCGACGCTCGACCAGATCGCCGAGCTGAATCGGGACGGCCGCTACGACCTCTCGAGCCTGCGCGGGATGCGCCTGAACAACCGCGACTTCGAGCGCATGACGAGCGAGGGCCTCTCGCCATGGAACAAACACCCGGGCGGCTACGGCCAGACCGAGACGCACGGCATGGTCACCTACAACTGCCTCGGCGCCGGCTCGCTCGGCGTCTCCGGCCGCAGCTCGCCGGTCTCGCAGCTGCGGATCCTCGACGCGGAGGGCCGCGAGCTCCCGCCCGGGGAAGTCGGCGAGATCTGCGTGCGCGGCTGGACCGTGATGAACGGCTACCACGCGCGCGAGGACGAGAATGAGCGGCGCCAGCGCGGCGGCTGGCACCACACGCACGATCTCGGCCGTCGCGAGGCCGACGGCTCGGTGTCCTTCATCGGGCCGGCGACGCGCATGATCAAGTCGGCGGCCGAGAACATCTACCCGGCCGAGGTCGAGCGCTGCCTGGCGAGCCACCCGGCCGTGCGCGAGTGCGCGGTGATCGGCGTGCCCGACCCGAAGTGGGTGCAGAGCGTCAAGGCGATCGTCGTGTTGAAGCCCTCTGCCAGCGCCTCGGCCGAGGATCTGATCGAGCACTGCCGCGCGCACATCGCGTCCTACAAGAAGCCGCGCAGCGTCGAATTCGCGGACGCGATCCCGCGCCTGGGTTTCGCAATCGACTACGACGCGCTCGACGCGCGCTACGGCGGCGGCGGCTACCCGGGCGGCCGCACGCGCAGCGCCTGAGGTCGCCGCGGGTCCTTCCCTCGCCTGCGGGCATGCAGCGCAGCGCGACCCCGACGTGCTCGAGTGCCCCCGCTGTGGATCTCGCATGCGGCTGCTCGCGGCGATCTACTCCCCGGACGCGAGGCAGGCCATTCTCGAGTGCCTGGGCCTGCCCTCTCGAGCCCCCCCCCGACGACAGCGGCTCTCCCCGACGAAATCGACCTGGACTCCGGATTCGAAGCCGGTGCCGATCGGCAGACGGACACGGACTTCGATTTCGGGGCCTGATCGCCGCGCCGGATTCGCAACCTAACTCTGGACCGATTTCAGCGCCCGATCGGCGTCTCGGCTCAGGTCTTCGCGGCTGGCCGCCCCGGCGCGCGTTGCGCTCGTCGATGCCACGATCGCCGCGAGCAACAGTGCTGTCACCTGAGTTCGCATCCGCCACATCGACCCTCCTTCTCTCATCATTGCGATGAGAGCCGTGGGACCCATCGCAGTTGCATGTCGCTGGGATTCGTCAGGCGCCTTCACGCCGGTCAGGCGCAACGAGCTGTGCGCCGCGCGTAGGAAGTCCTCTGCCTATCCGATTCGCTCCGCCGTCAGTTGGGGGTATGGGCTAGGCGCAGCGTCGAGGGCTCGGTGCAAGACACGGATGAAGAGTTCGGTCTCCCGCCAGCGGCGGTCGGAGCGGAAGGAGAGCTCGTCGAGGAAGTCGTTGTACATCCCTGCGGCTTGGCGGGATCGAAGAACTTGGGGTCGATGTCCACCCAGACCGACGGATGCTTCTGCTTGAAGTCATCCGGCAGGTCCGTGTAGGCCATGAAGTGGAACCAGAGCAGCTTCACGGCGCGTTCTCCTTCTCGGAGTCGGGGCGAGTGTACGCTAGCTCCCCACCTCGACGAGACCGCGGCGGCGGCGGATCCGCTGCTCGATCGCGGCGAACACGAGGCTGTCGATGAGGATGCCGATCGTCAGCACCACGATCATCAGCGCGATCAGGCCCGGGGCGTCGGAGAGCTCGCGGGCGAACTGGAGCTGGCTGCCGAGCGCGGGCCGCGTCTCGATGATCACGAGCAGCTCGCCCGCCATCAGCGAGCGCCACGAGAAGGCCCAGCCCTGCTTCAGGCCCGCCACGTAGCCGGGCAACGCGGCGGGGAGCACCACGTGGCGCAGACTCGCGAGGCCGCGCGCACCGAGCACGCGGCCGGCGCGGAGCAGCAGCGGCGGGATGTGGTCGATGCCGTTGATCAGCCCGTTCGCGATCGACGGCGAGGCGCCGAGCACCACCACGAACAGGATCGCCGACTCCGACAGCTTGAAGAGCAGGATCGCGAAGGGGAACCAGGCGATCGACGGCATGCTCTGGAGCCCGGTGATGAACGAGCCGAACGCGCGCCGCAGGACGCGGCTGCGGGAGACGACCACGCCGAGCGCGGTGCCGATCGCGATCGCGAACGCGAAGCCGGTGGCCGCGCGCCGCAGCGTCGTCGCGACGGCAGACCAGAACTTCGCGGTGACCATCAGGTCGCCGAGCTCGACGAGCACGCGGGCGGGACCGGGCAGCACGTACGTCGGGCGCCAGCCCGTCCACACCGTGAGCTGCCAGAGCGCGAGCACGATCCCGAGCACCGCGAACTTCGGCCACGTGCCGTCCCAGGCGGCGCGCCAGCGGCGCGGCGGCTCGACGATCGGGGTGTCGAGCGCGTCGAGCCCTTCGATCTCCTGCTCGAGCGAGCGGCGCTCGACGACGGCCGGGCATTCAGCGGCCATGCCGGCGCACCTCCTCGCGCAAGCGGTCGGTGATCGCGGACGCCGCCTGGGCCACCGCAACCGAGTCGGTGTGGCGCGGCCGCGGAATCGCGATCGGAAACTCGGCCACCACGCGCCCCGGCCGGCTCGAGAGCAGCACCACGCGATCGCCGAGGCGCACCGCCTCGCGCACGTTGTGGGTCACGAAGAGCACCGTCATCGCGGTGCGCGACCAGATCGCCTCGAGCTCGTCGTGCAGCACGTCGCGCGTCATCGCGTCGAGGGCGCCGAAGGGCTCGTCCATCAGCAGCACGTCGGCTTCCTGCGCGAGCGCGCGCGCGATGGCCACGCGCTGGCGCATGCCGCCCGAGAGCTCGTGCGGGCGCCGGTCCGCGAACGTGTCGAGGTGGACGAGCCGCAGCAGCTCGTGCGCCTTCTGCGTGCGCTCGGCGGCTGCGACCCCGCGGAAGCGCATGCCCAGCTCGACGTTCTTCTGGACGGTGAGCCAGGGAAACAGCGCCGGCTCCTGGAACACCAGCGCGACGCGGCGCCCGCCCACGTCGATCGTGCCCGCGGTGATCTCGTAGAGGCCGACGATCAGGTTGAGCAGCGTGCTCTTGCCGCAGCCCGAGGCGCCGAGCAGGCAGACGAACTCGCCGGGCGCGACGTCGAGCGAGACGCGGTCGAGCGCCTGGATGGCGCTATGGCCGCCGTGATAGGTCTGCGAGACGTCGCGGATCTGGATCGCGGGCTGCAAGCGAGTCTCAGAGCGCGATCGGCGGCTTGCCGGCGGCCGCGAGGATCTCGTTCAGCGCGCCGAGGTCGTAGATGCCGTCGAGCTTCACGGGGTCTAGCAGGCCGACGGCGGTGGCGTCCTCGGCCGACTTGCGGAGCGACGTCGCGATCGGGTCCACGGTGAAGTGGAGCTTCTCCCACGCGCCTTCGATCACCGCCGCGGGCAGCGCCTTGCCCGTGAGCTTCGCGATGCCCGCGTTCACGAGCTCGCGCGCCTTCGCAGGCTCGGCGTTCGCGAACTCCACCGCGCGCACGTGCGCGCGCAGCACGGCGGCCACGAGCTCAGGGTGCTGCTCGAGGAACTGCGTGCGCACCACGACGTGCGTGGTCACGAACTTCCCGTCGGGCCAGAGGGATCGCTCGTCGACGAGCACCGAGCCTCCCCCTTCCAGCACCAGCCGTGTCGCCCAGGGCTCGGGCACCCAGGCGCCCTGGATGCCGCCCGCGCGGAACGTCTCGAGCGTCTGCGCGTTCGCCTGCGGCAATACCGCGACGTCACCGCCGCCTTCGAGGTTCGCGGAGAGGCCCTGCGTCTTCAGCCACGCGCGCAGCGCGACGTCCTGCGTGTTGCCGAGCTGCGGGGTCGCGAGCTTCTTGCCCGCGAGCCGGCCCGGCGCCGTAATCGACGGCTGCACCACCAGCGCCGCCCCGCCCGACGTCGCGCCCGCCACGATGCGGATCGCCTGCCCCTCGGACTGGGCGAAGGCGTTGATGGCCGGGTTCGGTCCGATGTAGGTGATGTCGAGCGCTTCGGAGAAGAGCGCCTCGACGGCCTCGGGGCCGGCGTTGAAGGTGCGCGGCTCGAGCGTGACGTTGGGCCCGAGCGCCGCGGCGAACCAGCCCTGCTCGAGCGCCACGATCGCGGGTGCGTGTGTGACGTTCGCGAAGTAGCCGAGGCGCACGAGCGCGGGGCGATCGGTCTCCGACCCGGTGCCGCAACCGGCCAGTGCGACAGCGAGAGCGAGCGAGGCGGCAGCCTTCATGCCGGCCAGCACTGCAATCGGCATGCCGGGTGCGAAACGCGCGGAGCGCCGTCCTCAACCGTGATAAATCACGGCTCCGTCAAATCCAACGGAAACCCGTGCGATATAACGGCTCAGCGATCGCTGCGGTGCCGGCGCCAATCCACGCCGAGGCGGCGCATCCGAGCGCGCAGCGTGTGCGGATTGATCTCGAGCAGCGCCGCCGCGCCGCCCGGCCCTTCGATCTTGCCGTGCGTGCGGGCCAGCGCGGCCTCGATGTGGCGCGCCATCGCGCGATCGAGGGAGGGGAACGGCTCTGCGGCGCCGGGCCGCGCGGGCTGCGCGGGCTGCGCGGGTGCGGAGCCCGCGCTGAAGCCCGGCGCCACGCCGAGCGCCTTCGCGACGTCGAGCCGCTCGCCGTTGCCGAGGATCACCGCGCGCTCCACCACCGCGATCAGCTCGCGCACGTTGCCCGGCCACGGGTAGCCCGCGAGCCGCTCGAGATCCTCGGGCGCGGGCAGGCGCGCGGGCGTGCCGAAGCGCGTCGAGGCGCGCAGCGCGAAGTGATTCGCGAGCGGGGAGATGTCCTCGACCCGGTCGCGCAGCGGCGGCAGGTGGATCGGGAATACCGCGATCCGATACCAGAGATCCTCGCGGAATCGGCCCTCGGCGATCAGCGCCTGCAGGTCGCGGTGCGTGGCGGCGACGATGCGCACGTCCACCGGGATCGAGCGATGCCCGCCGACACGCTCGAGCGTATGGTCCTGGAGCACGCGCAGCAGGCGCACCTGCGCCTCGGCGGGCAGCTCGCCGATCTCGTCGAGGAAGAGCGTCCCGCGGTCGGCGCGCTCGAACCAGCCGCGCCGTTCGGCGAGCGCGCCGGTGAAGCTGCCGCGCTCGTGGCCGAACAGCTCGGAGTCGATCAGGCCCGGCGCGATCGCGCCGCAGTTCACGCGCAGGAAGGGGCCCGCGTTGCGGCGCGAGCGGGCGTGGATGGCGCGGGCCACCACCTCCTTGCCCGAGCCCGTCTCGCCGAGCACGAGCACCGGCACGTCGAGGCCGGCCACGAGCCCGACCCGCTCGAGCGCGGGGCGGAGGCCTCCATCGGCGCCGACCATCGTGGTCCGGATCTCCTTGCCTCCGAGGCGGGAGAGCAGCGTTGCGCGATCGGCCTGCGCCGCCTCGCGCACGGCCGCGAGCGAGCGCACGCGTCGGTCGTTCTCGAGTGCCGCCGAGAACGGCTCGAGCAGCGCGGCGCCTAGCGCTGCGTGCGCGTCGTCGAAGCGGACCCCACGCCGAGCTTCGAAGAGCACGACGCCGTGCGGCTCCTCGGGAGAAGCGAGCGGACCGACCAGCACGTCGCCCGCCATGCCGTCGGGAAGGAGGCCCGGGAAGCGCCGCCGGAGGGCGCTGGCCGAGCCGTGCTCGAGCGCGCCGCTGCGGCACCA